>JBHAEV010000259.1:0-4834 GCA_041855735.1 Lachnospiraceae bacterium | reverse complement strand
TATCATTGGCTTTCAATAAATCGGTCACCTTGTCGGTCACCTTGAACTTGATCAGGTCCGGATCGGTACAGATAAATGCCTTTTTGAAGCCTCTTCCCTTGATTTCGCCCGGAATCTCCTGAATGACACCCGCTCCATGATAGGATACTTCATTTAATACAATTCTTGCCATAACGGCTCCTTTCTTTTCTCTTATTCCACCACAACACCCTTTTGCAGCATAATATTGGCATACAGCGCTTTCTCCGATGTTGCAATGATTAAATACGACTGCTTCGCTTCATCGTAAAACCGGAATCTCTCAATATGCCCGAGTGTGTTTTTACCCCTTTGGTCGTATTTTTCGATAATGTCTTCAAAAACCTTCCAGATCGGTGTTTCCACGGTATCCCCCGGAACTTTTTCCATCAAAAATGCGGACTGCTCCACATAGGTATCCAACGGAAATATCTTTAAGATCGCCTCCAGAATTTCGGGAACACCATGTCCGTCCATGCGGATCACGATGCTGTTTTTCCCCATGGTGTGAGCCGGAAAGTTCCCGTCCGAAATCACCAGCCGGTCGGAATGCCCCATCTCACAAAGTGCTTTCAGCAAATCCGGAGATAAAATTGCCGGAATATTTTTTAACATATTTTCCCCTTTTATAAAAGGCGGATAAGCCGAAACTTATCCTCCTTTTCTTCTGTTCCAAATCAATGAGTTTTCGAATCCGACGGCTTTTCGTATTTCGAATCGCCGTATTTCTTATTCGTACAGACAAGGCTTGATGTTGGCATCATCCATGTTGGAAGCATTGTACCAAAGCGCTCCGGTGTCCACATCGGAAACCGCCTCACCCTTTGCCGCCGCAACGGAAAGCTTCACCGCCTGATATCCGATTTGTACCGGATCCTGTGTGATGGAGCCGGCAAACATTCCGGAACGAACGGCGTCAAGCTGCTTCTTGCCCGCATCAAATCCGATTGCGATGATCTTGTCCGCACCAAGCTTGTCAAGACCTTCGTTTGCCGTAATGATGGCATTTGCCGCGAACTCGTTGGAACCGTAGATTGCAATAAGATCCGCTTTCTCAAGGATTGCGGAAGCAACCGCCGCACCGTCCGCGTCCTTTACCTCAGCCGGAATGCCCACGTCCAAAATAACCGCCGCGTCCGCCTTCTCCGCCTTTAAGCTGTCATGTCCTTCTACGGAAACCTTATCCGCACCGACAAGCTCGGTCATCTTATCCACAAATCCCTTGGTTCTGGAAACGATGGACTGTGAGTTGGACTCCTGTGCAACAACACCGATTCTTACCGGTCCGGTTGCGGAACTGATCTTGTCCTCGATCAACTTGTAAAGCTCCTCTGCCGCAAGTTCGCCCGCCGCCGTATTGTCGGTGGATGCATTGGCTTTGATGGCACCCTCCGGTGCATCCGGTACGCCCGAGTCAAAGCCGATGATCGGAATGCCGGCATCCTGTGCGGATTGAATGGATGCGATACTTGCCTTGGTATCCAGAGCCGCCAGTGCAATCGCCGCCGGTTTCTTTGCAATCGCCGCATCAAGGTACTCGATCTGTTGTGCGATATTCGACTCGCTGTCCGGACCCTGGAACGTTACGTCCACATTGAATTCGGTTGCCGCCTGCTGCGCACCCTGCTCCACCGCTTTCCAGAATTGATGCTGGAAACCTTTTGCGATCACGTCGATGTGCATTTTCTCGCCGCTTGCCGCAGCTGCCGTGGTTGTCGCCTCGCTGCCTGCCGCTTCACTGCTTGCCGCAGCTGCCGTGGTTGTCGCCTCTGTCGTTGTCTGTGCTCCGCCTCCGCAAGCAGTTAACGAAGCGATTGCGAAAACTGCGCTTAAACATGCTGCTAATACTTTCTTTGACTTTCTCATGATTTTCCTCCTTATATCTTCAGGGCTTTGCCCTTAAGTTTCCTAATTTCTTTTGCGATTCAAAATATCCATATAAACTGCAAATATCAGTATGATACCGGTAATGAACAGCTGATAATGCGATTGCACACCGATATACGGGAATCCGATTTTCAACACCGTCATGATAAATACACCGATCAAGCTTCCGAAGATGGAGCCCACGCCGCCCGAAAGCGATGTTCCGCCGATTACCACACCGGCAATCGCGTCGAGCTCGAATCCGTTTCCGGTATTCGGCTGTGCCGTCGTGAATACCGCAACATAGGCGATACCTCCGAGAGCTGCAAACAATCCGGAGAAAATATAGGCAATGGTTTCGTATTTTTCGACATCGATACCGGAAAGTCTGGTCGCCTCCTTGTTGGATCCGATGGAAAGAATGTATCTTCCGATTCTGGTTTTGGTCAATACAATGCTCATGATCACGGCAATCACCGCCAGAAGTATGAATCCGGTCGGGAAATTCTTCGGCAAGATCCCGTCCGCCTTGGTCACCATGAAAATCTCCTTAAACCATGCACCTGCCTGATCTCCCTGCGGAAAAGAGATGGTCTTGGTCTTGGAAACGATCGATCCCAAACCTCTTGACATCATCATGGTTCCGAGCGATGCGATGAATGCCGGCAATCCCAGTTTGGATACCAGCAAGCCGTTGATCAGTCCGAATACGGCACCCGTCAACAGAATTACGAAAAGCACGATGATCATCGGCATTCCCTTTTCCATCAGAGTACCGCCCACCAAAGCCGAACAGATCGCCACCGTACCGATGGAAAGATCGATGCCGCCCGTCGCAATGACAAAGGTAATACCGATTGCCATGAATGCCACATAGTATGCCGATTTTGAAATATTGGTGAATGTCGTCGCCTGTAAAAATGACTTCGGAGTGATGGCCGCAAATGCCATACAGATTAATACAAGAGCGATAAATACCACCGTTTGTTGTTTGGATAAAAGCTTTTTAAAGTCCATTTTCCCCCTCCTTTTACCGATTCGTAGCCGATTCCATAATCACTTCCTGATTTGCTTCGGAAATATCCAGTATTCCGGTAATCCGCCCCTCACACATCACGACAACGCGGTCGCTCATTCGAAGTACCTCCGGCAATTCCGATGAAATCATGATAATGGACTTGCCCATTTTCACAAGTTCTTCCATCAGTGCATAAATCTCACTCTTCGCACCGACATCAATCCCTCTCGTCGGTTCATCAAAAATCAGAATGTCACTGTCCTCCACCAGCCACTTTGCAATAACCACCTTTTGCTGATTGCCTCCGGAAAGCTTTTTCACGATTTGATATGCTCCCGGTGTCTTGGTTTTGAGTTCCTTGATATACTTGTCGGTAATCTCCCTGCTTTTTGCACGATCAATAAACAGTCCCTTTGTAAATTTTTCCAAAGAAGCGATTACCGTGTTTTCTTCCACGGACTTGTCCACAATCAATCCGAAACGCTTTCTGTCCTCGGAAAGATATCCGATTCCCGCCTTTACCGCATCGGAAGGCGATTTGATGTTCACCTCTTTGCCGTTTACAAAGATTTTTCCGGAGTCCATCCTGTCCGCACCGAAAATCAGTCTTGCGGTTTCGGTTCTGCCCGCACCCATCAATCCGGAGAACCCGAGAATCTCTCCCTTCTTCAGCTCAAAGCTGACATCTCTTACATGCTTGCCGCGATTTAAATGTTCCACCTTTAATACAACCGGAGCATCCGGCGCCACATTGGATTTTGTCTTCGGCTCACTGAAAATGGTACGTCCGACCATCAGTTTTACGATGTCATTTTTGGTGCATTCCTTGGTGATCAGTGTTCCGACATATTCTCCGTCCCGCATCACCACAACGCGGTCGGAAATCGCATTGATCTCATCCATTCGATGCGAGATATAGACCATTCCCGTACCTTTTTCTCTCAGGTCATGGATGACCTTGAACAATTCTTCGATTTCGGAATCCGTCAGTGCCGCCGTCGGCTCATCAAAGATAATCACCTTGGCATTGGACGATATCGCTTTTGCAATCTCGATCATCTGCTGTTTTCCGACCGTCAGGTTCCCCACCTTCTCCGCCGGATTGATATCGATATTGAGGAGTTTGAAATATTTGGATGCTTCTTCGATCATTTTTGCATCATCGACAAACATCCCGTTCATGATTTCATGCCCGATGAACAAATTCTGTGCAACCGTCAGATCATTCATCATGTTCAGTTCCTGATGAACAATCGCAATACCGGCTTCTTCCGACTCACTCGGTCCCTTAAATTCCACATCCTTGCCCATATAGTGAATGCTTCCGGAATCCTTATGGTAAATACCGGTCAGAATCTTCATGAGAGTGGATTTTCCCGCACCGTTTTCCCCCATCAGTGCAACTACTTCTCCCTTATATAAGTCAAGGGCACCGCTTTTTAAAGCAACCACCCCTGAGAAAGACTTCGTGATGTCTTTCATCGAAAGTATCATTTCACCCATATGAAATCTCCTTTTTCCGGCGGCATGCCCCGGTGGGAATCACCAAGGCATGCCGCGTTCCCTTTCCTTTGTACTACTCCTTGATGCTTTTCTTCTGCCCGTATGTTTTAAATTTTTCCGCCATCAAAGTCATTTCCTCATCGGGCAATACCACCGGGTTTCCAATGGCTCGCGCCTTGGTGTACACTTCGGAACAGTATTCAATCTCTTCCACAATATTGAAGGCGTTCAGTAGATCATTGGCACCTGCCAGAATACCGTGATTGGCTAAAATCACCGCCTTACGGTCTTTCATCGCCTCGCAGGCATTGACCGCAAGCTCGTGAGAACCGTAGGTTGCATACTTTGCTACGCGTACCGTAGGTCCCGCCACCGCAATCATATAATGTGTTGCCGGCAATTCTTCTCTCAAACATGCCAGAACCGTTG
>JBHAEV010000258.1:0-7178 GCA_041855735.1 Lachnospiraceae bacterium | reverse complement strand
TGTTTGCAATCACTTTAAATGCTTCGCTCATTTTCCCACCTTTCTTTCAACATTTCGCAACCCGTGCGCTTCCCGGCTTCCCGGCTTCCCGGCTTCCCGGCTTCCCGGCTTCCCGGCTTCCCGTCATGATTTTACCATTTGTACCGGTTTCATATCAATCGTTCTGCTGAATTTATTCGCGTCCTTAATTTTGACTCTGATCTTCATTCCGAGCGAATACACCTTCCTTTTTCTTTCGCCGACAAATTCATAACTCTCTTCACGATACTCGTAATAGTCATCGTTAAGATCCGTCACATGCACAAAGCCTTCCACCGTATTCTCCAGCGTCACAAAAAAACCGACTTTATTCATTCCCGTAATCACACCTTCAAACTCCTCACCGATGTAATTTGAAATATACTCACATTTTTTGTATTTGACACTGTCACGTTCCGCTTCCACCGCCCTTCTCTCCGCAGTGCCGGACTTGTTCGCAACACCCTGCAAAATCTCCCGGTAATGGTCAATGCGTTCTTGATTCAGTTTTCGATGAATATTTTCCTTGATGATGCGATGAATCTGCAAATCCGGATACCTTCGAATCGGTGATGTAAAATGCGTGTAATACTTGGCACTCAGTCCGAAATGTCCCATACATTCGGTGTCATACTTCGCCTGCTTCATACTCCGAAGCATGATCTGACTGATAATGCTCTGCGTCGCCGTCCCCTCGATTGCCGTCAGCAGTTTTTGCAGTTCCTTCGGATGCACCTCCCTGGATTTGGACTTTATTTTAAATCCGAAATTATGAATGAAGGTGTTCAGCTGAGTAATCTTTTGCGCATCCGGATTTTCATGGATACGGTATAAAAACGGCAGTTCGAGCCAGTAATACTCCTGTGCCACGGTTTCATTTGCCATGAGCATGAAGTCCTCAATCAACTTGGTCGCCGCATTGCGCTCGTATGCCTTTATGCCGACGACCTTACCTTTCTCATCCAATACGACTTTGCTCTCCGGAAAATCAAAATCGATCGCGCCTCTTTGTTCCCTGCGTTTGCGAATCAAGTCGGATACCTGCTTCATTTCCCTGAAAACGGGAATGACCTCACCATATTTTTGACACAGTTCTGGTATTTCGAACTCTTCCCTTGTCAGGATCTCGTTGACATCGGTGTAAGTCATACGATGATTCACATGAATCACGCCCTCCGTGATGCGATGGGATACCACCTCGCCTTTTGCATCGATTTCCATCACGCAGCTTAAACACAAACGATCTTCACCGGCATTGAGGGAACAAATGCCGTTGCTCAGCTTTCTCGGCAGCATCGGAATCACCCTGTCGACAAGATATATGCTTGTTCCGCGATTCAGCGCTTCGATATCAAGCATCGATGCTTCCTTCACATAATGGCTGACATCCGCAATATGCACACCCAGCTCCCAATTCTCTCCCGATCGACGAAGTGTGACGGCATCATCCAAATCCTTGGCATCCTCCCCGTCGATGGTCACGGTCAAAAGACTCCGAAAGTCCTCCCTGCCCTGCATCTCCCCGGTTCGAACAACTTCCGAAATCTCCGCCGCTTCCTCCAGCACTTCCGCCGGAAAGTCCTCCTGATAGCCGAACCCTCTCGCGATGGATAAAATATCCACTCCCGGATCGTCGCTCCTTCCGAGCACTTCGATAATAATCCCTTCCGGCTTATGTTTCTCATCCCCGAAATCCGTAATCTGCACCACCACTTTATCATTGTTTTGTACCGTGATTTTCTCTTTGTCCGGACTCAACATTTCCCCGGTGCCTGAAATATAAATATCCTGCGAGAATTTTTGATTGTCCGGAATCACAAACCCGAAATTCCGGTTGGAGCGGTAAATTCCCACCAAAGTGGAGGAGGCCCGTTCCAGAATCTCCACAACCCTTCCCTCCGCCTTTCTCTTTCCTTTGCATCTTGTGATTTCCGTTTTTACACGGTCCTGATCCATCGCATTCAGACTTTCACCCTGCGGAATAAAAATATCCTCACTCTCATTCTCCGTCCGTACAAAGCCGAACCCTCTGCTGGTGGCCAGGAATGTGCCGACGACAAATCTCTCATCCGACAACAGATACCTTGCTCTGTCGTCTTTTTTGATCTTTCCGTCCTCCATCAGACTTTCCAGTACCTCATCCAGCTCATCTCTTCTGTGTTTCGGAAGCTGCAGCAGATTTGCCAGATCTTTAAACCGCATGGGCGTGTATTCCTCGCTTGCCATGATTTCCAACAACACCTTCTTTTTTCGGCTCAACTCCTTCGGATCCGTCTTTTGCTTTATTTCCTCTTCTTTGATACCTCGTATGATATCGATTTTTTTCTTTTGAAATTGTTTCTCTCTTCTCATTTTCTTTCAACCTGTTCGTAAAAAAAGTTGTTGTAAAATGTAATCATTTCACAACAACTCCATCGTCTTCTATATTTTCATCGCTTATCGGTACTTAAATAATGTTCAATACAAATGCAAGAACCAAAAACAATACCGCGCAAACTGTGGTGATTTTTGTCAGCAAGCCCTCTGCGGAACGTCCTTTGTTTCGACTCCAATAGGTATCGGACGAACTTCCGTAGGATGAACCGAGGCCCTGCTCATTACCCTCCTGCATAAGTACGATTGCGGACAATACAATGCAAACAATACAAAAAACAACAGAAACCAATGTGACCAACATGTCTTTCCTCCAATCAATCTTTACAATATCACCATACTAGCACAGTTTCCGTGAGATTACAAGCCATTTTCGTCCTGCCCCTTTGGGGAAATGTCGATAAAAGCGCTTCCCACGCCGGATTTGCACCGCCAAACGGTACTTGCTTTGCAAATCCGCACAATCCTTTGAAGGATTCCAAGGACATGCCGATTCCATCAGCACTTCCTCAGACATTCCCGGATTCGTTGTGTCATCTCGCTCACTTTTTTGTGATTGCTCCCATCGCCGGCAATGCCGATTGTGATTTCCCCGCTTCGCACCAAAGCGGGAAAGAAAAAATCGCATTCTTCTTTGTTCGAGGCATTGTTTCCCCATTTCCCGCATCGCTTGGCAAAATGTACCAGAACGGAGTTCAGCTTCGCATCGGATGTGGCGGCAAGGATGATGTCCGCGTTTTTGATCCGGTATGGCACACTCATGGCATCGTGTGTCGCATCGTTTAAAAAATCCGCCCCGTTCACTTCCCGTCTTATTATTTCCAGATCCTCATCCGCGAGGCTTGAAATCCGTTCATCCACCTCGGATGCGATCACCGTGATTTTTACGGCAAAACACAACAGACTTTGGATCCGTCGATATGCCACCTCACCGCCGCCGAAAATCAAAACTCTCTTACCTCGAACATCGAAAAACATCGGAAAATAATCGGCTTTCATTCTTCCCTCATCTCCTTCGGATTTCACTCTTTTACTGAACTTCTTCCGCCAGGTTTTTAATCCACTTGCCCTGCCTGCAGCGAATCGTGCTGAACACCATCTTGTATACATTGTCTAAATTCACCAGCGCAAATACCAGATGAATCGGGAGTTTCCAAACCAAACCCGCAAGAAAGGCAAATGGCACACCGACACACCAAACACTGCTGACATCCAGAAAAAGACCGGCAACCGTGTCACCGCCGCTTCGCAAAATCCCGACGATGTTTAAATTTCCAAGAGCGCGAAACGGCAGCAACAGACTGAATACCGTAATGCATGCCATAGCGGATGCCTTTACGCTGTCCCCCACATCATACAGAAGCATAAACGGATACTTCAGCACATTCAAAATCAACATAATCAAAAGACTCACCATGATGGACATATGTGTGCTGTAATTCGCGTATCTTACGGCATTTTCAGTCTTGTTTGCTCCCAGCTCATTTCCGAGAATGACCGATGTCGCCGCGGAAACCCCGAAAACCCACACCGTCGTCAGATCCAGTAAGGTGGATGAAATCGTAATGGCGGAGATCGCCTCATTTCCCATTCTGCCGTACACAACGGAATACATGGTTATGCCGATTCCCCAGAAGAATTCATTTCCGATGACCGGCAAAGCCCGGAACACGAATTGCCGGATCAGTTCCCTGCCGTATCCGTAAAGCTCGTTCACTTTGCACGCCAATATGCTTTTTTTCCGGTAAGTCAATCCTACGGTCAATGCGGTTTCCGCCACCCTCGCAATGAAGGTCGCCACAGCCGCCCCCTCCACGCCCATCCGCGGAAAACCGAACGCACCGAAAATCAAAGTATAATTGCACACGATGTTTATGATAATTGCCGCGATCGTCACCTTGAGCGGAATCTTCACTTCACCCGTAGAGCGAAGCATCGCCACATACACCCCGCTGATTGCCGCAGGCGGATAGGACAGGCATACAATTCGCAGGTATTTCGCACCCTGAACGACGGTTTGTGTATCGGTCGAAAAAATCCTCATAACCGCCTGTGAGAAAAAACTTCCGATTATAAGAAACACCAAACCGTTGCAACAGGCGATAGTCAATGCCAAACCCGTTACCTTTCGCAGATTTTTGATATCATTATGTCCGAAAAACTGCGCCGCCAAAAGACTGCTTCCGCTGTTTATGCCGAAATTGATTAAAACAAATACGAAAAACAGCTTATTGGCAAGTCCCACACTTGCGATTGCCGTTTCTCCCAAACGGCCGATCATCACCGTATCCACCAGATTTACAAACATATTCATCATCATATACAACGCGGACGGAATGCCGATGGCATACAGCTTTGACAGATACTCCCTGCAGGAAAATATTTCCCGTATCAAATTTCGTTTCTTTTTCAAAAAATACATCATTCCTCCACTTCCACTGCCAGATTCCGGATCCACTTGCCCTGCCTGTACCGCACAAGCCCGAGCACCACCTTGTAAATTTCCTCCAGGCTTACAAAGGCGAACACAATGTGAATCGGGAATTTCCAGACCAAACCGGAAAGAAACGCAAGCGGTACGCCGATCAACCACACACCGCTGGTATCCAGAAACAGGCAGGCTACGGTATCTCCGCCGCTGCGAAGAACCCCCACGATATTGACCCATGCGATACTCTTAAACGGAACGGCAAATGTGAATACCGTAATACAGGCAATGGTCGCCGCCTTTACTTCGGCGCTGACTTCGTAAAGGTTGAGAAACGGATATTTCAACGCCGTCAAAACCAGCATGATGATTGCGCTTGCAATCACCGCCATATGCAAACTGTAGCTTGCGTATTTTTTTGCATTGTTCAGTTTGTTCGCGCCCAACTCGTTTCCGAGAATCACCACGGTGGCGGACGCGACTCCGCTCAGCAATACGGTGGTCATATCCTGCAATGTTGCGGCTATGGTAATGGCGGAAATCGCCTCATTTCCCATGCGTCCGTATGCGACGGAATACAATGTCGTTCCGAGTCCCCACATGAATTCGTTTCCGATGACCGGCAATGCCCGGACCACAAATTGCCGGATCAGCTCCTTGCTGTAACCGAAAAGCTCATCGATTCGACACGCCAATATGGTTTTCCGGAAATAAATCATGGAAACGGTCAAAAGCACTTCCACCGTTCTTGCAATCAAAGTGGCCAATGCCGCACCCTGCGCCCCCATTTTCAAAAATCCGAACTTACCGAAAATCAGCAGATAATTGAAAACGATGTTTACCGCAATCGCCGTTGATGTCACAATCAGAGGAATCCGGACCTCACCGGTCGATCGCAAAGTCGACACATACACACCGGTGATCGCCACCAAAGGATACGATATACAAACGATGCGCAGATATTTTCCGCCCAGTTCGATGGTTTGCAAATTTGTGGAGAAGATTCCCATTACATGCTGCGGGAAAAACGTGCCGATCCCCAAAAAAGCCAAACCGTTCAGCAGCGCGATATTCAGCGCCAAACCCATGACTTTGCGCAAATTCTTCCGATCGCCATGCCCGTAAAACTGTGCCGCCAAAATTCCGCTGCCGCTGGAAATTCCGAAATTGATCAGGATAAACACAAAAAACAATTTATTGGCAAGCCCCACTCCGGCAATGGAAACTTCCCCCAAACGACCGATCATGACCGTGTCGACCAGATTCACGAACATATTCATCATCATATACAATGCCGACGGAATTGCAATCGCATAGAGTTTGGACATATAATCCCGACATGCGAATATTTCCCGTATATAGTTTATTTTTCTCGTTACAAAATTCATAATTTCCCCTGTTCCTACCGGTGGAGGCGTCATTCGTCCAAGGTGTAACACCGCCTGACGCCTTCCTTGTTTCAAAGTTTTTTGATAATTGCGTTCAATACCTTATTAAATGGAATAATTTGTATTGTTTTTTGGATAATACAAATTATTTGTCGAAAATACTTGCATGCAAAGTCAGGAAATGCTATCCTAAAAGAAAAATCAAGGAGATTTATGATGAAAAAAGAAATTATTTCCAGCACAAAAGCACCTGCGGCAATCGGACCGTATTCACAGGCAACCAAGTTCGGCAACATGATTCTCACTTCCGGCGTGATTCCGGTAGATCCGGAAACCGGAGCAATTCCGGAAGGGATTGAAGCACAGACCGAGAGAGTGTTGACTTCTCTGAAAGGTCTGCTTGAAGATGCCGGCTCCGATATGGCGAATGTGATCAAGACCACTGTGTTCATCAAAGACATGAACGATTTTGCGAAACTCAATGAAATCTATGCAAGATTTTTCCCATCCCCTGCTCCGTCCCGTTCCTGCGTGGAAGTGGCGCGGCTTCCGAAGGATGTGCTTGTGGAAATCGAAGCCATTGCAAGCGTAAACTAATCCGGATGCGCTTGTAACCATCAAGCTGTTGCAGTCATCCGAATGAAAACTCTCTCTCCATCGTCGGCGAGAGAGTTTTTGTATGTTCAAATATTCTTCACCAGATTCGGCAATGCCTTTTCAAAGCTCACACCGTACCAATGATCCGGACTTGTTGCAAGCAGGGCATCCACAATAAAGTCCGCCGCGATCTTTGCCGACTCGATTCTCGATTTCCCACGCATCAAACAGCCGGTAAACACACTGGCAAAGCAGTCGCCCGTACCGTGGGACGCCTTGCCGATCAGCTTTGTGGTATAACTCTCCGCCGTATTTTCCCTTGCATCGTACACAATGACCTCTATCTGCTCTTCATCCCGTTTGATGCCCTTCAG
>JBHAEV010000257.1:0-2705 GCA_041855735.1 Lachnospiraceae bacterium | reverse complement strand
GAGTTTTTTTATAATTTCACCTGTATTTATCATTTATTCGGCATTATTGTGGGAGGAAATCTATGATTATCAAAGACATACGCATCGGAAAAATCTCCGTACCGCTTCACACGCCTTTTAAAACCGCTCTTCGTACCGTGGATTCCGTAGAGGATGTCATTGTGGAGATCCACACCGATACCGGCCATATCGGATACGGTGAGGCGCCCGCGACGCCGGTCATCACCGGCGATACATTGGGCGGAATCATCGCTGCCATCAAGGAGAGAATCCGGTCGACTTTACTTGGGCGAAGCATGGACGAGTTTGAAACACTTTTGATTGATTTGAACCAATGCATCATCGGCAACACCAGTGCAAAAGCCGCAGTCGATATGGCACTCTGGGATTTGTACGGGCAATCCCACAAGATTTCCGTGCATAAACTGCTCGGTGCGTCAAAGAATGAAATCACGACCGACCTCACCATCAGTGTAAATGACCCGGAGGTCATGGCAAAGGATGCCAAAATTGCCATTACAAGAGGTTATGACTGCTTAAAGGTAAAAGTCGGAAAGGAACCGAAAAAAGATATCGCCAGGCTTCAGGCGATTCGGAATGTCGTACCGGAAAATACGGTTATCCGCGTGGATGCCAACCAAGGCTGGGAACCCAAAGAGGCGGTGCGTATTTTGAACAAGCTTTACGACAACGGGCTTTGCATTGAACTGGTGGAACAACCCGTGAAAGGCAAAGACATTGACGGACTTCGATATGTGACGATGCATTCTCCGATTCCGGTACTTGCCGATGAAAGCGTATTTTCCCCGAAAGATGCCGTGCACATTATTCAGACCCATGCCGCGGACATGGTGAATATTAAACTCATGAAATGCGGCGGTATTTACAATGCACTCAAGATTATTTCCATTGCGGAAATCTACGGTGTGGAATGTATGCTCGGCTGTATGCTGGAGGCAAAAATCAGCGTGAATGCCGCCGTTCATCTGGCATGTGCAAAAAGTATCATCACAAAGATCGATCTGGACGGCCCTGCCCTGTGCAAGGAAGATCATATCCTCGGCGGAGCGAATTTTAATGAAAGCAGGATTGTACTTGGCGATGATTTCGGATTCGGCATTAAGGGATTTGTTGACGGAAAGGTCGAGTATTTGTAGAGGAATCACAGGATTTTGAGCAGTATCCTTACGGCACCTCCATGTGAAATCAAAAAAAGTCAGGAACATTTCGTAAATGATATCTACAAAATGTTCCTGATATTTTTGATCCCCATTCAAGATAGGATTTCGCAGAGTCTGCTTATAATTTTTGCGCCTGTCTTGCCACTTTCTCAAGATATTTTTTCGTACTGCCTTTGTATTGGCATCTCTGCCCATTTCACCCAGTACAAAAACATTTTTGGTTTTCACGCCGCAATGACTCAAGACTGCATTCTTCAGTACTGCAATACCATAGCTGTCGGGAACACTGATCAGATTGGAAAATATAGGATACCACCATCCCGGTGCCATGGAGGTCGCATAAATATCTGCGGTTTTTCCTTTCAGCCTTTTCTTAAACTGCCTCCCCAAAAGATAGTTTAAGATAAAATTCCCTTTTGTATTGGAACTGTAGGCAATTCCGGGAGTGAACACGCGATCGATCCATCCCTTCATCAAACTCGGCATCCCGCTCCACCATATCGGATATACGAAAATATAGTGATCCGCCCACTTTATCAGTTCCCGGGAATCTTCAATCTCCGCATCCTTTTCCATTCTCATCCGATACCCAAATCGTAAAACCGGATCAAATTTCATATCCGCCAGATTCAAAGTCCTCACTTCATGTTTTGATGTATTGATATGTTTGCGGATTTCATCATAAATCGATTCGCAAAAACTTTCATTGTCCGGATGACCGTTAATGAGCAGTATTTTCATCAGAGTTTCTCCCATTTTGTTTTTTCTTCACTTTCAGAGAACGCAAATACTCCTTCTGTTTTGGCAATATACGATAGCTTTCAACGGATTTTTGAATTGCTTTATTGTGCGTCCAATCATCCAGAGTCTGTTTCTCCATAAACGGCAGCACCGCATCGTACTGCTTGGCGAGTGCGGTGGCAAAATACCACGCCGTCATCATATTGATGTAATACTCCCTGGAACGCACCGCCGAAACCATCTTCGGATATGCCAAATCAAAATCTTCATCCAAAAAATGTTCCATCAGCATTCCGATCGCAAAGCGCACCGTATAGGTTTGATCGGATGCAATCCAAATCCTTATATATTCCGCCAAAGCTTCCCGGTTCTTTTTAAATATCTTCGGGGATAATTGGTCGCAGGTCGCCCAGTTGTCCACAAAGGGCAGAAATCGGTTTACCTCCTCCAGACAGAATTCAAACTCTTTCATCCCGGAAATCACAAAGGCGTGAAGCTGGTTTTCCTCGAAATAGGTATGCGGCAATGCATTCAGAAACTCCTTTACATTCGGTTCTTTGGCCAACTGCTTCGCATATTTTCGAAGTTCGGGCGTCCGGATGCCGATCATGGTATCCGGGTTGACATTCGGAATCAATTTGCTGTTGAATGCTTTGTATGCTTCATCCTGCATCCCAAAAAGCTTTGCTCTGATTTCTTCTGCGATCATAATCTTCCTCTTTATCTTTGAATTCCAAGTGTTCTCTTCACCGGTTGAACATACAAAATCCCGCTGTTCGGTTC
>JBHAEV010000256.1:0-24053 GCA_041855735.1 Lachnospiraceae bacterium | reverse complement strand
ATGCGACACATTTTTTCCGGCCGTTTGGGATATGTTAAAAGTTGTGGTATACTCAAAGAGATTGCAGGGAAGGGAATTGGCAGACCTGCTTCGAAACGATTATTTGCTGGAGCCGGAAATGGCTGCGGGGGATTATGTACTGTGCATGTTTACCGTCGGGGATACGAAAGAGGGAATCGATCGTCTGTATCTTGCCCTGAAAGATTTGGATGAACGGATGAAATCGGGATTTCACGGCAGCAGGGAGAGACCGGTCCGGATGGATCTGCATGCGCTTTGCAAAATGAAAGCAAAGCGGCATATCTACGCATTTCCGCCGGATATTCCGATTGTGCGAAAAGGGGAGAGGATTTCGATTTCGCATATCCGGAAGATGGAGGATGCCTTAAAAAAAGGACTGAACATTTATGGATTGGAAGATTATGGGAAAGATATTTATTCTGATGGGGAAGAGCGCTTCCGGTAAAGACAGTATTTTTGCAAAACTCCGGAAAGAATTTCCGAGGTTTCAAACAATCATACCATATACGACAAGACCGAAACGAGAAGATGAAACCGACGGGGAGAACTATCATTTCACCGACATTGCCACACTGAATCGGTATCGCAAAGAGGGAAAACTGGTGGAAATGCGAACCTATCACACGGTTCTCGGGGACTGGTATTATGCAACGGTAAATGATGAAAATATGGATTTGGGATCAAGCCACTATTTTGTGATCGGAACTTTGGAATCGTATTTAAACATGAGGGAGTATTTCAAAGAAGATGCGGTAGTGCCGCTTTATCTCGAGGTGGAGGAAGGAACGAGACTTACGAGGGCGCTTGAGCGGGAAAAACGGCAAAGTCATCCGAAGTATGCCGAAATGTGCCGGCGTTTTCTGGCGGATGAAGAAGATTTTTCGGAAGAAAAGTTGGCGGCCGCGAAGATTTCCCTGCGTTTTCAAAATGAGAACATGGAGGATTGTGTGAGGGAGATCATAAAGGAAATCAATGCAAAAACTCAGTGATATCATCGGACAGGAGAGGATTAAAACATTTTTTCGCCGCATCATCGCATCCCGAAAGATTCCGCATGCGCTGATGCTGGTGGGGGACGAGGGGAGCGGCAAATACAGCCTGGCAAGGATACTTGCCGGGAATATTTTATGCGAAACGGTGAGCGCCGGGAACGCGGAGTCTGCCTGCGGTTTTTGTCATGCCTGCAAACAGGTTGAAGCAGGAACACATCCGGATCTCATCGAAGTGGTGCATGAAAAAGAGAATACGATATCGGTTGAAAATATTCGGACGCAGATCAATGCCACGGCTTTCGTGCGTCCGTATCAGGCGAGCAGAAAGATATACATTGTGGATGAGGCGAGGAAAATGAATCCGACGGCGCAAAATGCCCTGCTGAAAACATTGGAGGAACCGCCGCATTATGTGAGTATTTTTTTGTTAACCGACAATGAAGAGGCAATGCTGGATACGATCAAGAGCCGGTGTGTCAAGCTTCGAACCGCTCCGGTTTCCAAACCGGAGATAAAAAAATACATCAAAGAACATTATGATTTGCAGGAGGAGTTGGCTGATATTGCGGTGATATACAGCGGCGGCATCATCGGCAGGGCAGGGGAGTTTGCAAATAATCCGACCGTCCGGGAGCGATATCTGAGAGATATCGACATTCTGGGAAAGCTTTCGTGGATGTATCCGGATGAAATGCCGGCTTTGGCGCGGGAGATCAACCAATCCCATAAAGATCGGGAAGAATTTTTTGATTTGGCAAGAAAATGGTACAAGGATATATTAATTTACAAAAGCGGGGAAGCTTATGGTAAAATGGAATTTAATAGCGAGGAATCGAAAATCGAAATGATTGCGGACAATCTTTCGTTTTTGCGGATAAACCAAATATTTCAAAGCATGGATACGGCGGAGTCCAGATTTCGATCCAATGTCAATCCGGATTTGACCATGCAGATGTTTTTGACAGAATGCCTGATCAGGTGATCAAGGATTAAAAGGGAGATAAGATGGCGATTATAATAGGAGTCAGGTTTCGGGAAGTAGGAAAGATCTACTACTTCGACCCGGGCCATATGCATTTTAATATCGGTGACAAGGTTATCGTGGAAACGTCCAGAGGGGTGGAGCTCGGAACGGTCGTGTTGCCGCAAAGAGAGGTGGATGATGAAAGCATCACGCCGCCTCTTAAGGAAGTGAAGAGATTTGCAACCAATGAGGACCTGGAAATTGACCGACAGAATCGGGCAAAGGAATTGGATGCGCTCAAGCTTTGCCGTGTCAAGGCGAAAGAACAGGGCCTTGAGATGAAGGTGATTTCCGCGGAATACACATTTGACAATTCCAAAATATTGTTTTATTTTACGGCGGAAGGACGTATTGATTTCCGGGAGCTGGTGAAGGAACTTGCGGCGGTATTTCGAACCAGAATCGAACTTCGCCAGGTCGGAGTGAGGGATGAGACCAAAATTGTCGGTGGAATCGGTTCCTGCGGCAGACCGCTTTGCTGCCACAGTTTTTTAACCAAGTTTCAGCCGGTATCGATTAAGATGGCAAAGGAACAGAATCTTTCCTTGAATCCTCAAAAAATCAGCGGTGTTTGCGGCAGATTGATGTGCTGCCTGAAAAATGAAACGGATACCTATGAATATCTCAATGCCAAGATGCCGAAAGAGGGAGATTTTGTGGAGCTGTCGGACGGGCAAAAGGGAGTGGTTTCTTCCACCAGCGTGCTCAGACAGAAGTTCAAAATTCTGGTGACGAAGAATGGCGATGAAAAAGAAATCCTGGAGTATGCCGTAAAAGATATCGAGAACATCATTAAAAGAAAGAAATACAATCAGATGCGGCAGGAGCTGTCAAATTCCGAAAAAGCGGAGGAAGGAAATTCGAAGGAAGAGTTTCGGTCGGCGAAAAATATGAACCGAAGCCATTTGGGTTCGGATCGGATGAAGACCAAAAACGCCTTTGCGGATGCTAGAGCAAAGGAATCGGGACTTTCCGGTAAGAATGCGGAGGACGGCAGCAGCGAGAAAGGAAACCGAGCAAAGACACCTTTTAAGAAATTCACAAAAGAGAGGGCGGCGGAATCCGTAAATACGGATGTAAAACCGGATGTGAAACCGGAATTCCGTAAGAAACGGAAATTCTTCAAAAAACCTTCCAATGGATGAGATGATGGAAACCAAGGGACTGTTGAAAGAAGGGGAAAGAATGGATGATCTGGAATGCGACGGTTTGCGGCTCATACAGCATCCGGAAAAATTTTGCTTCGGGATGGATGCGGTATTGCTGTCGTCCTTTGCAAGAGCCGATAAAACACATCGAGTCATCGACTTGGGGACGGGAACCGGCGTCATACCGATTTTATTGTCTTCCAAAACAAGGGCAAAGGAGATCGTCGGACTGGAAATTCAAACGGACATGGCGGATATGGCAAGCCGTTCGGTACAATTCAACGGTTTGCAGGAGAGAATTCGGATCGTATCGGGAGATTTGCGGGAGAGCAAAACATTGTTTTCGCCCGGCGAATTTCATGTCGTGACGGCCAATCCGCCATATATGAAAGAGAACAGCGGTCTGCTGAACCCGGCGGATGCTCTTTCTCTTGCAAGGCATGAAGTATGTTGCAATATCGAGGATTTGTCGGCGGCTGCGGCGTATTTGCTGGGGGAAAACGGAAGATTTTTTCTGGTACACAGACCCAACCGGCTGATTGACATCATTACAAGCATGAAAAAACATCGCTTGGAACCCAAGCGAATGACCTTTGTTCATCCCTATGTCTGGAAAGCGCCGAATCTGGTGTTAATCGAGGCGCTTAAGGGCGGAGGAAGTTTTTTGAAGGTCGAAGAGCCTTTGATCGTTTACGAAAGTCCGGGGGTTTATACAAGTCGGATTTTGGAGAAATACGGGAAATAGATTTGGAAGACGGGGCGGCACGGAGCAAAGGATGTCAAAGAAAGGGAGTCAATGTGGCAGGAACGATTTACTTAGTTGCAACACCGATCGGAAATTTGGAGGATATGACATTTCGGGCGATCAAGGTTTTGAATCAGGTGGATAAGATTGCCTGTGAGGACACCAGAAACTCCATCAAATTGCTGAATCATTTCGATATTAAAAAACCTTTGACAAGTTATCACGAATACAACAAATATGACAAGGCAAGAGAATTGATCGATTTTGTTTTGCAGGGACATGATATTGCGGTAATTACCGATGCGGGAATGCCGGGAATATCCGATCCGGGAGAGGAACTGGTGAGGATGGCATATGAACATCATGTGAGAGTTTGCGTGATACCCGGGGCATCGGCTGTGGTCAGCGCTTTGGCAATCAGCGGACTTCGAACCGGAAGGTTTTTATTTGAAGCGTTTCTTCCGTCGGACAAAAAAAAGCGGGAAAGGATTCTGGAAAGTCTGAAAAATGAAACCCGAACCATCATATTGTACGAGGCACCGCACAGATTGCGAAAAACATTGGCGGATCTGTTGCGGTACATGGAGGGGAGTCGAAAAATAAGCCTGGTGCGGGAGTTAACCAAGAGGTATGAAGAAGTGATCCGCACAAGCCTGGAAGAAGCCGTATCTTTTTACTCCAAAGAGGAAAATACGGCCAGAGGAGAGTTTGTTCTGCTTTTGGAAGGGAAGGACGAGAAAGAACTTGCAAAAGAAGCAAGAGATTCATGGGAAGAAATCGGCATCCCCGAACATATGCAAATGTACGAAGAAAAAGGGTACAGTCCGAAAGAGGCGATGAAGCTGGTTGCGAAGGATCGGGGCGTACCGAAAAGAGAAATATATCAAACCTTGTTGGAAAAATAATAAACACTTTGTCGATGTACTTGACTGAAATATGCCGGAAAAATGGGATATAATCATCATTCTGTTCAATATTCGTATTTAACTTGACAGATGCATTTACGCATATTAAGATGTCCATTGAGTGCGGATAAAGAAAAAATCAGAAATGCGATGGCGAGAAATGTCGCAAAAACGATTCTTTCAAGGTATTCAAAAAATTTGGAGGTTATATGGGAATAAAAATCACAGGTAGTGGACATGCACTTCCAAAGAAAATTCTGACCAATGATGACTTATCAAAAATGGTAGACACATCTCACGAATGGATTCTGTCCCGAACCGGGATTGAGCAAAGGCACATTCTTGAGGGATCGGAATCTTTATCCGACTTGGCATACGAAGCGGCAAAAAAAGCGGTAGAGGCGGCAAAGCAAACAAAGCAATTGAACGATGTCGCGGAGATTGACCTCATCATTGTGGCAACCACCGGTCCGGACAACAGTTTTCCGAGTACCGCCTGTGAAGTTCAGGGGAAGCTTGGAGCAAGTAATGCGTTTTGTTTTGACATAAGTGCCGCATGTACGGGATTTGTATATGCCATGCACACGGCGGAATGTATGATGCGAGCCGGCGGTTATCGGCATGCTCTGGTGATCGGAGCGGATGCGCTTTCCCGATTCCTCGACTGGAGCGATCGCAGCACCTGCGTGCTGTTCGGAGACGGAGCGGGTGCCGTATTGTTGGGATACGATGAGGAATACAATGGCGGGGTGCTGGGCGCGGATCTCGGAGCCGACGGAAGCCGGGCGGACTGTCTGGTGAGAGAGAATTTTACCGAAGATCGATTTTTACACATGCAAGGTCCGGAGGTGTTTAAGTTTGCCACAAGGACGGTGCCGGACTCCATTGAAAAATGCCTGAAAAAGGCGAATCTTGTTGCACAGGATGTGAGGCATTTTGTTTTGCATCAGGCAAACCTTCGGATTATCGCATCGGTGGCGCATCGATTCGGAGTTTCGGAGGAACGTTTTCCGAAGAACATGGATCAGGTAGGAAATACATCCGCCGGGAGCATTCCGATTCTGCTGGATCAGATGATGCGCAGAGGGCAGGTCGAAGAGGGAGATATTCTGGTTTTATCCGGTTTCGGTGCGGGTCTTACCTGGGCAAGCATGGCCATTCGGATATAGAGCATTTCGGTCGCAACGAAATATGAACCGCAAATTCTTTGAAACCATGTTTCAATGAATATATAAAAACAATGAAGGAGAAAAGAAATGTCAGAGAAGATTAAATCAATTATTGCAGGTCAATTAAACATTGATGAAAGCACAGTTACGGAGGAAGCCAGCTTCAAGGAAGATTTGGGAGCGGATTCTTTGGATCTTTTTGAGATGGTCATGTCTTTGGAAGATGAATACGGTGTGGAAATCCCTTCCGATGATTTGGAGAAGCTTACGACCGTCGGTGCGGTTATTGATTATTTGAAGACAAAGGGTGTAGAAGTATAAAAACAAGGAGCTGTTATATGAAGACCAGAATAACGGAATTACTCGGCATTCAACATCCCGTCATTCAGGGGGGGATGGCATGGGTGGCTGAGCATCGTCTCGCCGCCGCGGTATCTGATGCCGGCGGGCTCGGACTGATCGGAGGTGCCAATGCACCGGGTGAGGTAGTCCGGGATGAGATTCGAAAGGCAAAGGCATTGACCGATAAGGTATTCGGCGTCAATATCATGCTCCTGTCTCCGTATGCACCCGATATCGCGAAAATTGTGGTGAAAGAAGGTGTGAAGGTGGTTACCACCGGAGCGGGTTCGCCGGAGAAGTACATGGCGATGTGGAAGGAAGCGGGAATCAAAGTCATTCCGGTTGTCGCATCGGTTGCCCTGGCGAAGAGAATGGAACGATGCGGTGCGGATGCCGTTGTTGCGGAGGGAACGGAAGCCGGAGGACATATCGGTGAGATCACAACGATGACTTTGGTTCCCCAGATTGTGGATGCAGTGAGTATTCCGGTTATTGCCGCAGGTGGAATCGCGGACGGCAGAGGATTGATGGCGGCACTGATGCTCGGTGCACAGGCTGTACAGGTCGGAACAAGATTTGTCGTTGCCGATGAGTCGATTGTGCATGATGCCTATAAGCAGAAAGTGATTGATGCGAAGGACATCGACTCCGCAGTTACCGGAAGAAGCCACGGTCACCCGGTTCGCAGTATTCGAAATGCGATGACCAGAGAGTATGCCAGACTGGAGAGCGAGGGCAAGAGTTTTGAAGAACTTGAATACCTGACACTCGGCACACTCAGAAAGGCGGTTATGGAAGGGGATGTGGTCGGCGGCACGGTAATGGCGGGTCAGATTGCCGGACTGGTGAAAAAGAGACAAAGCTGCAAGGAAATTGTGGAAGAGATGGTCTTTGAGGCGGAGGCACTCATTCGGAATATCGGACAGTATGTATAATAGCAAATGAATAAAGGTTTATCAAACACACAAGAGAAAGGATTGCGAAGGAGTAATGTTTTGCGGTATGTTTTTTTGTGGGATTGGTAAACCGTTTTTTTAGGAGAATAAAATGAAAACAGCTTTTTTATTTCCCGGACAGGGAGCACAAAAAATCGGAATGGGCAAGAGTTTTTACGATGCGGATCCGGATGCGAGAGCCGTATATGAGAGAGCGAGTGAATACCTGGGAATGGATATGAAGGCGCTTTGCTTTGAGCAGAATGACAAACTGAATCTGACCGAGTATACACAGGCGGCGATGGTGACAACGGGCATCGCCATGTTGCAGACCGTTAAGAAATACGGAATCCGGGCGGATGTCAGCGCGGGACTGAGTCTTGGCGAGTACGAGTCCTTTTACTATTCAAAAGTGTTGTCCGAGAAAGATGCTATCCGGACGGTTCGAAAAAGAGGAATTCTGATGTCCAAGGCGGTACCGGCGGGTGTCGGTGCGATGGCGGCGGTTTTAAATCTGGATGCCGATACCATCAAAACATGTATCAAGGACATTGACGGGGTTTGGATTGCCAACTACAATTGCCCCGGACAGATCGTGATATCGGGAACCAAAGAAGCTGTGGATTTGGCGGCGGTGAAGTTAAAAGAGGCGGGAGCAAAGCGAGTTCTCATGCTCAATGTAAGCGGACCGTTTCATTCCAAACTCTTAAAAGAGGCGGGAAATCAGCTTTACGAATACATGAAGGACGTTACGGTGAATGAGCCGAAATTGCCGTATGTTGCGAATTATCATGCGGATTTTGTCAGTAAAGCCGGTGATATCCGGGATTTGCTCCGCAAACAGGTTTCCTCTGCGGTGAAATTCGAGCAGAGTATTGTGAGGATGATCGGAGCCGGTGTGAAGAATTTTGTGGAAATCGGACCGGGCAAGACCTTGACCGGATTTGTGAAAAAAATCGATCCGAGCGTGAAAACCGTCAATATTGAAACGATGGAAGAGCTGGAAGCGGTCGCAAAAGATTGGAAGCAATAATTTTACCGAGGAAGTGAACAAAAGGAGAATTATGAGTAGTTTAATGAATAAAATCGCATTGGTAACCGGTGCGGCAAAGGGAATCGGCAGGTCGATCGCGATGGAGCTTGCAAAACGGGGGGCTTTTGTCATCATCAATTACAGAGGCTCACAGGAGCAGGCAAAAAAGACCTTGGATGAGATTACAAAGGCAGGCGGCCGCGGAGAGATCTTTGCTTGCGATGTATCGGATTTTTCCAGGACCAAAGAAATGGTGGAAAGTATTTTAAATGCTCATAAACGAATCGATATTGTGGTGAACAATGCCGGAATTACCAGAGACGGACTGTTGATGGCGATGAGCGAAGAAATGTTTGATGCGGTGATTGCGGCAAACCTGAAGGGAACTTTCCATGTGATGCAGGCGGTAACCAGAGCCATGATAAAACAAAAAGGCGGTCGCATCATTAACATTTCCTCCGTGTCCGGCGTGCTCGGAAATGCGGGGCAGGTCAATTATTCGGCAAGTAAAGCGGGGATCATCGGCATGACAAAGGCGGCGGCAAGAGAGCTTGCTTCCCGCGGGATTACCGTAAATGCGGTGGCGCCGGGCTTCATCAATACGGATATGACGGCGGTGCTTCCCGACAAGATCAAAGAAGAAATACTCAACGGCATTCCTCTGCATAAAATAGGGGATCCCGAGGACATTGCAAACACGGTTGCCTTTTTGGCAAGCGATGAAGCAAAATATATTACCGGTCAGACCATCAGTGTTGACGGCGGAATGGCGATGTAAACAAAGGAGGGAATATGAAAAGAAGAGTGGTAATAACCGGACTGGGAGCAATTACACCGGTCGGACTCAGTGTTTCGGAATTTTGGGATTCTTGTAAAAAAGGCAAACACGGATTCGGTCCGATTTCCTCTTTTGATACAAGTGAATACAAGGCAAAGCTGGCGGCAGAAGTAAAGGGCTTTGTTGCAAGCGAATATATGGATGCCAAGGCGGCAAAGAGGATGGAAGTGTTTTCCCAGTTTGCGGTGGCCGCAGGCAAAGAGGCGTTGGAGGACAGTAAACTGGATATCACCGGGGAGGATCCGTTCAGAGTCGGCGTTTCGGTGGGGTCCGGTATCGGAAGTCTCAGCATCATTGAAAGAGAATATACAAAGATGCAAAACAGGGGACCGTCCAGGGTGGCTCCGCTTTTGGTTCCGATGATGATTTCCAATATGGCGGCAGGAAATGTGGCCATCAATTTCGGATTGAAGGGCAAGAATATCAATGTGGTAACGGCGTGTGCAACCGGGACGCATTCCATCGGCGAGGCATTCCGGAGCATTGCCTGCGGTGAGGCGGAAGTGATGCTTGCAGGCGGAGCGGAGAGCTGCATCTGCCCGATCGGTGTGGCAGGGTTTTCGGCATTGACAGCGCTTTGCACCGGTGACAATCCGGATAAAGCTTCGATTCCTTTTGACAAGGATCGTGACGGTTTTGTAATGGGCGAAGGCGCCGGTGTACTGGTGCTGGAGGAATTGGAGCATGCTAAAAAACGCGGAGCCAGAATCTATGCGGAAATCGCGGGATACGGCGCGACATGTGATGCATATCATATCACATCCCCGATTGAAGACGGGTCGGGTGCGGCAAAAGCCATGGAGTATGCTTGTGCGGATGCGGGAATTTTGCCGAGTGAGATCGACTATGTTAATGCACACGGTACAAGCACTCATCACAATGACATCTTCGAAACCAAGGCCATCAAACTGGCTCTGGGAGAGCATGCGAAAAAGGTGAAAATCAATTCCACAAAGTCTTTGGTCGGACATCTGCTCGGTGCCGCAGGTGCGGTGGAAGCCATTGCCTGTGTGAAATCCATTGAAGACAATTATGTGCATCAAACGGTCGGACTTACCACTCCGGATGAGGAATGCGATTTGGATTATTGCATGGGAAGCGGCGTGAATATGCCGGTGAATGTGGTGATCAGCAATTCTCTCGGATTCGGCGGACACAATGCGAGCATTGTCATAAAGAGGTACAAAAATGAAGATTGATGAATTGATTCAACTCATAGAAGCGGTTAACAAAAACAAAATTGACAAATTTGTTTATAAGAATGAATCGGGTGAAAGAATAACCATTCAAAAAAAGGAGAGGGTCGTGGTCGGCGCACCGGTTAACATTTCGACAGACGGACTCCATGCTCCCGCAATGTCGCAAGTGCCGACAATTGTAAGAGAAGAGATTGCAACGCAGATGAAGAGCGACAAGGTGATCACATCGCCGCTTGTGGGTACATTTTACGCCGCTCCGGCACCGGGCAAGGACAGTTTTGTGAAAGTCGGAGATCCGGTAAAAAAAGGTCAGGTTGTGGGCATTATCGAGGCAATGAAACTGATGAATGAAGTGGAATCCGAAGTGGACGGTGTGATCGAGGAGATTCTGATTTCGGACGAGGAAGTGGTGGAATACGGACAAGCTCTGTTCCGGGTTCGATAGTCAAATCTTCATGGAAATATTGAGAAAGGATGCTGCCGAAATTTTGTGTAGAAAATGTGCAGCGGGAAATTATGTCGCAGAGATTGGGAATAAAAGAGATACAGGAAATCATTCCGCACAGGCATCCGTTTTTACTGATTGATTATATTGAAGAGTATGAGCCTGGGGTAAAGGCGGTCGGTTACAAGGCGGTAACCTATGACGAGAGCTTTTTTAAAGGGCATTTTCCGCAGGAACCGGTCATGCCGGGGGTGCTTATCGTGGAAGCGCTTGCTCAAACCGGTGCGGTTGCGATTTTGTCATTGGAGGCGAATCAGGGAAAGATTGCTTTTTTTGGCGGAATGAACAATGTTAAATTTAAACGAAAAGTGGTACCGGGAGACAAACTGAAGTTAAGCTGCGAGATTATCAAAATGAAGGGACCGGTGGGCATCGGATCCGCCGTGGCAACCGTTGACGATGAGATTGCCGTGGTTGCCGAGCTCACATTTGTGGTGGGCAAATAAGGAGGCATTATGTTTGAGAAAATTCTGATTGCCAATCGCGGTGAAATCGCGGTAAGAATCATTCGGGCATGCAGGGAGATGGGGATCAAAAGCGTGGCGGTTTACTCCGAGGCGGACAGAGATTGCCTGCATACACTGCTGGCGGATGAAGCAATCTGCATCGGACCGGCTCCTTCCGATAAGAGTTATCTGGTGATGGAAAGGCTGCTGTCGGCAGCCATTGCCATCGGAGCGGATGCCATTCATCCCGGTTTCGGTTTTCTTTCCGAGAATGCAAAGTTTGCAAAACATTGCAAGGAATGCAATATTACATTTATCGGACCTCCTGCTGAAATCATTCAAAAGATGGGCGATAAGGCGCAGGCAAGAAGAACCATGATGGACGCAAAAGTACCCGTGATTATGGGCGGGGAAGGCGGAATGAAGGATGTTGAAGAAGGACTTTCGCAAGCAAAGAAAATCGGTTTTCCGGTGATGATCAAGGCGGCGCTCGGCGGCGGCGGCAAGGGGATGAGAATTTCAAGATCCGAAGCGGATTTTCGCGAGAATTTCCAGAATGCACAGGCGGAAGCTGCCAAGGGATTCGGGGATGACACCATGTATCTGGAGAAATACATTCAAAATCCACGGCATATCGAATTTCAGATCATCGGCGACAGCCACGGCAATATCGTGCATTTGGGGGAAAGGGACTGTTCCATTCAGCGGCGCCATCAAAAAGTGCTGGAAGAATCTCCGTCGGTGGCATTGAATGACGAGCTTCGTAAACAAATGGGCAAGGCGGCGGTGCGTGCGGCAAAAGCCGTGGGTTATGTAAATGCCGGAACCATTGAATTTTTGCTGGACGAGGACAAGAATTTCTACTTTATGGAAATGAATACCAGAATCCAGGTGGAGCACCCGGTTACGGAGATGGTTACGGGAATCGATTTGATCAAAGAGCAGATTCGCGTGGCAGCGGGTGAAAAACTCAGTTTTCAACAAAAGGATGTGGTGCTTCGCGGACATGCCATCGAGTGCAGAATCAATGCCGAGAATCCGGAGAAAAATTTTGCGCCTTCACCCGGAAAAATCACCAATGTGCATTTTCCCGGCGGAAACGGAGTTCGGGTGGATTCCCATATCTATGTGGATTACAAAGTGCCGCCAAACTATGACTCGATGTTGCTGAAATTGATTGTACACGGAAATACGAGAGAAGAAGCTATATCCAAGATGCGCTCCGCGCTTGGCGAAATTGTAATCGAAGGTCCGGAAACCAATATTGATTTCGAATATGAGATTATTAACAATGAGGCTTTCCAAAAGGGAGACACAACCACGCAATTCATTGAAAGATACTTTCAAAAGTATCTTAAGTCATAGGAGACCAAATGCTGGAAGGAATGTTTAAAAAGACCTATACGAAAATCGGTGCCCTGAAAAAGAGTTCCGGAGCCAGGGATATCGAGGCGCCGAAGGGACTTTGGAGAAAATGCAATAAATGCGCAGGTGCAATCTATGTGGACGATGTGAAGAATAATTTCTACATTTGTCCGAAGTGCGGCGGGTATTTTCGGGTACATGCATATCGCAGAATCGAAATGATTTGTGATGCAAAATCCTTTGAGGAATGGAACAAAACCATGCCGATTTCCAATCCTTTGGATTTTCCGGGATATGAAGAAAAGATCGAAGCCGCCCGGGAGAAGTCGGGACTGGATGAGGCGGTGATTACCGGAAGAGCAAAAATCCATGGCTTTGATACGGCGATTGCGGTTTGCGATGCAAGGTTTATGATGAGTTCCATGGGGCACAATGTGGGAGAAAAGCTTACATGCATGATAGAGCGTGCCGCGGATGAAGATTTGCCGGTGATTATCTATGCCTGCTCGGGCGGTGCCAGAATGCAGGAAGGCATTGTTTCGCTGATGCAAATGGCAAAGACCTCCGCCGCTTTGAAGCGTCTGCACGAGAAAGGGCAGGTATTTGTGTCGGTGCTGACCGATCCGACCACCGGAGGCGTTACGGCATCTTTTGCCATGCTCGGAGATATTATCATTGCCGAGCCGAATGCCCTGATCGGATTTGCGGGACCGAGAGTCATAGAGCAAACCATCGGTGCCAAATTGCCGGACGGATTTCAACGTGCCGAATTTTTACTGGAGCACGGTTTTCTTGATATGATTGTCGAAAGACCCGGGCAGAAAAAAGTATTGGCCGAAATTTTACGGATGCATACAGGGAAAAATGCTTTGGAAGCGGATGAAACTTTATCTGCGGCGGCAAAAAAAACGGGTAAAGCAAAGAGAAAAAAAGAGTACAGCGCATGGGACAGTGTGCAGATTTCCAGAAGTGTCGAGCGTCCGACGGCAAATGATTACATTCATTCTTTGTTTCCGGACTTTATCGAGATGCACGGAGATCGATACTATGCGGATGACGGCGCCATCGTCGGCGGAATCGCAACCTTCTTCGGTCAGCCCGTAACCGTGATCGGACAGCAAAAGGGCAGAAGCTTAAAGGAAAATAAAATCCGGAATTTCGGTATGCCGAGCCCGGAAGGATATCGCAAAGCACTGCGACTGATGAAACAGGCGGAAAATTTCAAACGTCCCGTGATCTGCCTGGTGGATACTCCGGGAGCTTTTTGCGGACTGGAAGCGGAAGAGCGCGGTCAGGGCGAGGCCATTGCCAGAAATCTATGGGAAATGAGCGCATTGAAGGTGCCCACTTTAAGCATCGTGATCGGGGAAGGCGGAAGCGGCGGAGCATTGGCTTTGATGGTCAGTGATGAAGTCTGGATGTTGGAACATTCGATTTACTCCATCCTGTCTCCGGAAGGCTTTGCCTCCATTCTGTACAAGGATGCCAAGAAAGCGAAAACGGCGGCGGAAAACATGAAAATTACCGCAGCGGATTTGCTTCGACTCGGAATCATCGAAAAAATTATTGAAGAGCACAGTCCGTCCACGGTGAAAGACATCGAGGGCATATCATCCAGACTGCGTATGGAAATCATGGATTGGCTGGAGAGATTCATGGATGTGGATGCGAAGGTATTGGTGGAGAATCGATACCGACGTTTCAGAAAATTTTAGAGGTAAATGTAGAATGAATAAATTCCCCATGTTGAAAATCGGAGATTTATGGGTATCCAGACCGGTTGTACAAGGCGGTATGGGAGTGGGAATCAGTCTGAGCTCTCTTGCCGGAAATGTGGCAAAAGAGGGAGCGATCGGTTTGATTTCCTCCGCCCAGATCGGTTTTCGCGAGCCGGACTTCCACAAAATGCCGTTTCAGGCAAATTTAAGGGCGATCGAAAGCGAGCTGAAAAAAGCAAGGGAAATTGCCTCAAAAGCAGTCGATAAGATGGGAGCCATCGGCTTCAATATCATGGTTGCAACCAAGGGCTACGAAGAATATGTCAAGACGGCGGTTCGTCACGGTGCGGATCTGATCGTATCCGGAGCGGGACTTCCCATTGATTTGCCGAGACTGATTCAAGAGGGAATGGAACTTCGCAAGGCGATGAGTCCCGATCGCATTTTCGGGGAGATTATGAAAGTGACCAAATTTGCTCCGATTGTGTCGACCATCAAATCCGCCGAAGTCATTTTGAAGTTTTGGGACAGAAAAGAACAGACCACGGCGGACATGGTCGTGGTGGAAGGGCCGCTTGCCGGCGGACATTTGGGTTTTTCCGCCGAGGAGCTGTCAAAATACGGTGCGGATACTGCGGATACCGAGAAGACATATCGCAGAGATTTGTACGATGAGGAAGTGAAGGGAATCGTTGAGGTCGTAAAAAAATACGGCAAAAAATACGGAAAAAAAATTCCGGTTATTTTAGCGGGCGGAATTTTCGATCGCGAGGATGTGGTCCATGCCTTCGACATCGGTGCCGACGGCGTACAGGTGGGAACGAGATTTGTGACAACCAGGGAATGCGATGCGCCAAATAGCTATAAACAGGCATACATTCATGCGACAAAAGAGGATGTGAAGATCACGAAAAGTCCGGTGGGAATGCCGGGAAGAGCCATTGAAAACCCGTTTTTGGCGAAGGTGAAGAGTCAGAAGAAGCAGATTGCCAATTGCTGGAATTGCCTGAGCAAATGCGACCGAAAGACCATCCCGTACTGCATTACCGAAGAATTGCTGGAAGCGGTGGACGGAGATTTGAATGAGGCATTGATTTTCTCCGGCGCCAAATCTTACAAATGCGACGGAATTGAAACCGTTTCGCAAGTGCTTACGGATCTTTGCGGATAAGAACATTGTGATAACAGCCGGGCACTTTGTGCCCGGTTTTGCTTTTGTCGACGGCTGAACCGGGAGCTGAAAACTGCGATTCGGGAATTGCGATCCGTTCAAGGTTTTGCTTGCAAAATTCCATATCTGCTGATAAGCTATTTTTTGATGGAAAGGCAGAGCTTTCTGCCGACAGGAAAGGACAAGAATAAAATATGAACACATTTATCGTTCTTGACTTGGAATGGAATTCCAGTCCGGAGGGAAAGGGTTCATCAAATGAAAAGATTCCGTTTGAAATCATTGAAATCGGAGCAATCAAGCTGAATGAAAATTTAAAGGAACTTGGCAGATTTCGAAGGATCATTCGACCGGTTGTTTACAAGGAGATTCATTATCGCATTCGCGATGTCATCAATTTGGATATGAGCCAATTGAAAGCCAGAGGGGTTTCGTTCAAAAGCGCAATAAAAGATTTCTTTGAGTGGATTTATGCCGATGGGGACAATCCGACCCTGTGTACATGGGGATCCATGGATCTGACGGAGCTTCAGCGAAATATGGCATATTTCAAGGTGAACAGCCCATTTGCATTTCCGCTGATTTACTATGATTTGCAGAAGATGTACGGAATATCCAAGGGCTTGGACAAAAGAGTGCAGATGCCTCTGGACAAGGCGGTGATGGATTCGGGAATTACGGTGAAGGACCCGTTTCACTTTGCGCTGATTGATGCGCAGTACACCAGCATGCTGATGAAGAAGATGGACTTGAAATCGGTCAGGGAGTATTCTTCGGTGGATTATTTTACGATACCGAAAAACAAGAAAGAAGAAATCTATATCGAATACCCGACCTACTCCAAATATGTGTCCAGAGCATTCGAATATCGGGATCAGGCGCTGTCGGATCGAACGGTGACGGAGATCATTTGCCCGATTTGCCACAGAAGATTGAAGAAGAAAATCCGCTGGTTTTCCAGTAATCAAAAAAATTATCTGAGCGTGTCAAATTGCCCGGAACACGGGTATGTGAAGGGGAAAATCCGACTGAAAAATCATGAAGATGAATTGTATATTGTCAAAACAGTGAAGCCGGTTTCCGAAGACGTGTTTATGGAAATCAGGAATAAACGCCTGGATTTCTCCAAAAAAACAGTGAAAAAGAACAAATTGAAAAAACTGAAAATCATGGAGAAATGATGAATTTTGAAAGGAGTGAGAATGAAGAAAAGCATCTTTTTTTTGATTGCCTTCATGCTGTTCTTAAACCCCTCGGGAGCAATCCCGCGGACGGATATCATAGATGCATTTGCTTTGGAATGGCCGTCGGATGTATCGGTTTCGGCGGAGGGGGCGATTCTGATGGATGCGGATTCGGGCGCGGTATTGTACGGAAAGAACATTCATGAAACGTATTTTCCTGCAAGTATCACAAAGATACTGACGGCTTTGGTGATTGTGGAAAATTGCGATTTGAATGAGGAATTGACATTTTCCTATTCCTCCATACACGATGTGGAGGAAAACTCTTCCAATGCCGGCTTTGCGGTGGGTGATACCATTACGGTCCGGGATGCATTGTATGCATTGCTTTTGAAGTCGGCAAACGAAGCGGCGAATGCCCTTGCCGAGCATTGCTCGGGAAGTGTTGAAGAGTTTGCAAAGCTGATGAATGAGAAAGCAAAAAGTCTGGGATGTAAAAACAGCAATTTCCGAAATCCGAGCGGTTTAAATGATGAGAATCATTATGTAACGGCTTATGACTATGCTTTAATTTCACAGGCGGCTTTCGACAATCCTTTGTTTGTGGAAATCGATTCCACCACCTTTTACCATTTGCCGAAGACGAAGAATTATCCGGAAGGGCAAACCATATATACACATCATGCCATGTTAAAACGAAGCAATCAATTGTATTATCCCGGGATATTCGGAGGCAAAACCGGCTATACGACTCTGGCAGGAAATACCTTGGTGACGGGGGCACAAAGAGACGGATTGCGGCTGATTACCGTTGTCCTGAATTCCAAGAAAACCCATTATCAGGATACCAAGGCACTCCTGGACTTCGGTTTTTCCGAGTTTGAAAATGTGGATATTGCAAAACTGGATCCGGATTTTTTTTCCGTTATGGAAGATATCCATCTGATTCAGGATAATCGCCGTGCAATCCGTATGGAAAGCGGAAGAAGTGTGACGCTTCCCAAAGAGGTCGATGTGATGGATGTGGACAGAATCATCCGCTATAATTTGGAAGAACAGGAGTTTTCGGATGTCGTTGCAAAGGTGAGTTATTCGATTGAGGACAGAGTCATCGGTTCGACATATTTACTCAGTAATCTAAGTGCCGAAAAGGAACATATTGCGTCCGATGCGAAAAAAGGAGAAACGGTGAGTGCCGGATCGCAGGAAAGCGATTTGAGCAGTGCGGTCGTCGATACGGGCGATTTCCCGGAAACCTCCGCAGGTGAGTCGCCGATTATTGGTGATGAAAGTGTGGAGGAAATTGCGGTTTCGTCGCAAATTGCGATGGAAGAGGCAACGGCGGCGATGGCGGATGCGTCACAAATCACGAATGAAGAAGTGACGGCAAAAGGCGGCATGGAGGGGACTTCCGGATCCGCATGGGCGGGCATGGTCGAGAAGATTGAGAAGTATCTGTACTTCATCTATGTGCTTGCCACGTTTTTGATTATGGCTTTGTTGATTCTGCTGTTAAAACTGATTTTATTTATAAAGGATCGCATTGCCATCCGCAGGAGCCGGCGAAGAAGGAGTGCAAAACGCAGGGCAAATATGGAAAAGCGTGACGAATAAAAAACGTTCGCCGGGAAAAGGCGAACGTTTTTTATTCGTCGGTAAATACGCGTGTAAGAGCATGGACTACCGGTCAGGGGTCGGGAAATTTGTTGGACGGGATCTGTTTCGAGATCTCAGCCACAGGCTTGCGGCGAAAACAATCAACAAACTTCCGATAAATAGAAAGCCGATGTATCTTGCGGTATCAAAGAAAAATCCTTCGGGGACAATTACAATAAGATTGTCCGTTGCGGGATTGAGCATCCACAAATCATTTTGAAAAAATATGTGATGAAAGGTAATGAATGCCGAACTGAAATCACGGAAAATGAGAAACAATAACACCGAAAAAATGCAGAAAAACAAAAGTACGGCTTTCACATATCCGTCCGGCAGTAAATATTTCACATTCCCGCCGGTTATCCGGATTATGAGGACGGAGGCGAGAAGGAATCCGATCAGAATGCGTCGAATCAAAACGGCATTCAAAAAGAGGGATCTCACATCCTGCATGTGCAGAACTTCCCGTTCATTGAAAAACAAGGTGTCGGGAACACCGTCAATCGTGGTTTTGATATCATGCAGATGTTCCCGGCTTCCATCCAGATAATCCATCATTTCATCGGTTACTTTTAACAGATCGTCCATCTTGACCTTGACATCGGACGCGACATCGTATTTGGTGTACTCATGGCGGTAGTAGCCGGGGATCCAATAGGCAATCGCCTGTACACTTGTAAAAAGCAATACGATGATCAGGGCAAAACCAGACAATAAGCTTAAGGATTTGTGCAAAAGGTTCATAAATTCCTTCTCCAATGCGACTATTCCTGTAATCTTAAATATTGTTTGGAAACATAGGCCTGCGTTCCGTTGTAATTGATGATCGCCCAGACATTGTCATAATCGCCGACAAAATCCACGGTCGTGCCGGCTGCCAAGGTGGTAAGCTTTTCACCGTCGGTGCTCGGCGCGGAGCGGACATTCAGAGCGGAAGTGGTGACATAGCGTGTGATCGTCGGCGTGGATGTGGTTTCCTCAACAAGTGTGCTTTCGGTTTCGCTTACGGATTCGGTGGTCGCCGCGGTGGTGGCGGGGGCCTGTCTGCGGTTTTTGAAAGAGTTGACTCCGATCAGAACAAGACCCACAACAACAAGAATGAAAATAAACGGAGCGAATGTCAGTGCGAGGCGAATCAGATTGTTTTTCGTCCGTTTGCCCTTGGATTTGGTTCTGGAACGCTGAATTTTGGCGGCAATCCCCGCGGTATTTTTGAGTTCCACACCTTCATTTTCGCGATACCTTTTCGTTGGCTTTCTTTCTTCCATATCTCCTCCGTTCTCATCGTGGTAGACGGCAGTGTCCGTTTCGGATTTTACGGTATCATCGATGGGGAAGGATTCCCGATCCGTATTTGTCCGGTTGACCGACTCGGAAAACCTGTCCACCTCATGTTTCAACAGCTTAAAAGACGTTTTCGCATTGTACGCCCCGGTATCATCACTTTGAAGAGCACTGATGCCGATCAGCCGGATTCTTTGATAGTTTTCCAAAGATTCCTTTGATAAAATGCCTTCGGCAAACAATGCATCGATGATTTCCGGGTCGGATGCATCGACATCATAGATTTCCGCAAGTTTTCTTGCCATATAATCAATCAGTTGTTTGGACTTCAGCATAACAACATCGTATTTATGTTCGCCGAGCAGTCTTTCAATTTCATTTGCGCTGTCAATCACTACGCTGAGCGAATTTCTTTGGTTGGACATAAAAACTCCTTTCCGCATATAGAGTTATTATACTAAAAAGCAATGAAAAATGCACTATGAAATATAAAAATATCTGTGGAATATTATCATATTATCATCCGTTTTTTTTCCGGGTTGCTGCAGCGAAGTACAATACTTGATAAAAAGCAAGTTTGTATGCTAAAATAACAAAGTGACGGAATGATTCACAAAATGGAACCAGAAAGGCATGGAAGGCAAGGATGCGACTCAGACATATTCCCGGTTGTGAGGAATTTATCCGCAACAGTACGGATTGCTTTTATCGTGAAAATGCAATGGCAAATAAAGGAAAGTGGAGGGAGATTTTTTCCGCATCCTCAAATCCGCTTCATATTGAAATCGGGATGGGAAAAGGGCAGTTTATCCGGGACATGGCGGAGCATTATCCGCAGATTAACTATCTCGGTATTGAGAAATACGAATCGGTGCTGATGAAAGCCATTCAGAGGAAAAACAAGTCAAAGACGGAGTACAAAAATCTGTATTTTGTCGGAGTGGATGCCTCTTTGCTGCGGGAGTGTTTTGAAACGGGAGAGGTGGATCGGATTTATTTGAACTTTTCCGATCCCTGGCCAAAGAAAAGACATGCACAGCGCAGACTGACATCGGAGGTTTTTTTGAAAATCTATGATGAGATTTTAAAAGAAGGTGGAGTGATCGAATTCAAGACGGACAATGTGGATTTGTTTCAATATTCCATGGAAACGATCACAAACCACGGATGGAGATTGCTGTATCACAGTTTTGATTTTCATTCACAGCCGGAGTCAAGGGATAATGTGATGACGGAGTATGAAGCAAAGTTTTCCGCAAGAGGACAAAAAATCTGTAAACTGATTGCGGGAAGAGGGTAGACATTCCTCCAAAGCGGAGGCTGTATTCTATTGAGGGGAAATGAAAAAGGAGAAAAGTATGGCATTAATGATTACCGGAGAGAATTTTGAGAAAGAAGTATTAAACAGCGATAAACCTGTGCTGATTGATTTCTATGCGGATTGGTGCGGCCCATGCAAGATGATCGGACCGATTATTGAGGAACTTGCCGCACAAAGGGCGGAGCATATCAAGATCTGTAAGTCGGATGTGGATCGAGCACCGGAAATTGCCCGAAAGTATTCGGTTCTTTCCATTCCGTCTTTGGTTTTTATCAAAAACGGCGAGTATGTGAGCAAACTCATCGGTGCAAAGCCGAAAGAGGAGATCGAAAAAGAGATTGATCTGTTCCTGAAATAAGCGGCGGAGGTATTCAAAAACGTCAGATTGTATGACCGTGGAATGCATCATGGATTTTCAAGAGGCTATGTGAAAGCATCCGTTTTGGGGCTTGGTATAAAGCGGATGCTTTCATTATTTTCGCATTATAGACATAAAAAAACATAAAAAAAGGAAGAAAAAAGTCTAAAATTAAGGTTGACATTCATTTTGATTTGTTGTATTATGATCTAGTCTTAAATGCGAGTCGGCGTCTTTAGCTCAGTTGGTAGAGCAGTAGACTCTTAATCTATTTGTCCAGGGTTCGAGTCCCTGAAGACGCATAAAGTTCTTTTTTTCAGACGCAGAGCTGGGGGAGAGGGCTTTCTTTTTTTTCAAAAAAAGGGAATGCCAAAATACCGGGAATGACCGCAGCGGTCATTCCCGGTATTTTCGAAATATTCGGAAGATTTCCGAAAGCCGATGATCTTCGGAGATTTGAGACATTTTTCGCAGCTTTATTTTTCAAAAACGGCAATTCCGTATGCAGCAAGCGAAAAGGCAAGGGAATAGGAATTTTTACCGGATGCTGCAGCCATTATCGCAGGCTTTTCCAAGCCGGCCAGTTCATAGGAACCATGTTTTTCATCCAAAATCAGCGTATATTTGCCTTTTTTCGACACTTTCAGCTGAAAGTCCTCTCTTGCAACCGGTGTAAAGTTGATGACAAAGATCAGGCTTTTGGATTTCTTCCGGTTATGACGGATAAAGGAGAAGATGGAACGTTCGTTGTCGTCGGCATCAATCCATTCAAAACCTTCCCAGCTGTCATCCAGTTCATACATACAGCTGTACTTTTTGTAGATATGGAGAAGTCCCCGGAAGAATTGCTGCATATCTTTGTGAATCGGTTCGTTTAACAAATGCCAATCCAGCGATCTGTTTTCGTTCCATTCGTGGAATTGTGCAAAATCCTGTCCCATAAATAACAGCTTTTTACCCATATGCCCCATCATAAAGGTGTATGCGGCCTTTAAATTCGAGAATTTGTCTTCATAGATTCCCGGCATTTTCTGGATCATGGAGCATTTCAGATGAACCACCTCGTCGTGCGAGAGAACCAAAATGAACTTTTCGCTGGTTGCATAACTCATTCCGAATGTCATTTTATGGTGATTGTATTTCCGGAAGTAAGGATCCAATTTCATATATTCCAAAAAATCATGCATCCATCCCATATTCCATTTAAACTGAAAACCGAGACCGCCGTCTTTGATATCGTGAGTCACTTTCGGCCATGCGGTGGATTCTTCGGCGACGATGAAACTTCCGTCTTTTCTCTCGGAAATAACGGAGTTCAGGTGTTTGAAAAACTCCATGGCTTCCAGATTTCCGTTCCCGCCGTAAATATTCGGAACCCAGTTTCCCGACTCGCGCCCATAGTCAAGATAAAGCATCGAGGCTACGGCATCCACGCGCAATCCGTCAATATGAAATTCCTGAATCCAGTATAAAGCATTGGCAATCAGGAAATTGGATACTTCGGTCTTTCCGTAATCAAATACTTTGGTACCCCAGTCCGGATGTTCTCCCTTTCTGGGATCGGCATATTCGAAAAGTGCCTGACCGTCAAAATCCGACAGTCCGAATGCGTCTTTCGGGAAATGCGCAGGCACCCAGTCCAGAATGACGCCGATGCCCTGCGTATGCATGTAGTTTACAAAATATGCAAATTCACTCATGGATCCGTATCTGGCTGTGGGAGAGTAATAGCCGGTGACCTGGTATCCCCAGCTTCCGTCAAAAGGATATTCGGCGATACCGATCAATTCCACATGGGTGTATCCCATGTAATTGCAGTAATCGGCAAGTTTCGGTGCGATTTCGGTATAGGACAAAAAGCCGTTTTCATCCTGTTCCTTTCTTTGCCAGGATCCGAGATGGCATTCGTAGATACTCATGGGAGAATGCGGCAAATCTTTTTTCACACGTTTTTTCAGCCAGTTCTTATCCGCCCATTTGAAGTTCTTCGGGTTTGGGGCGACAATCGATGCATTGTCGGGGCGAAGCTGAGCCTGACGGGCATACGGATCCGCTTTTAAGATGATATCACCTCTTTGGGTAGTAATGGCAAATTTGTACATTTCCCCGATCCCGATTCCGGGAATAAAAATTTCCCAAATCCCGGAGGTGTCGATGGACTGCATAAAATGCGATGTCGGGTTCCACCGGTTGAAATTGCCGACAACGGAAACCGCTCTTGCGTGTGGCGCCCAAACCGCGAAATAGGTTCCGCTCTCGCCGTTTACATCATGCAGATGCGCTCCCAATTTTCTGTAAATTTCATAATGCGTACCCTTGCCGAACAGATAGCAATCGTCGGCGGTGATAAAACCGATATGACTCATATTCCCTCCTTTGTTTACTCCTGCAGAAATAAACTTGTAACAATCTCTTATGATTGTACTACAATTTTTGTCGGAATGGGAAAAAATTTCCATAAAATCGATAAAAGGATGTATTTGCAATGAAAACTATTCCACAACATAATCGAAAATCTCATCATTAAAAAATTCGCGAATGTTTATGCCGAATGCTTCCGAAATGCGCTCGATACGGGAGTTTGACAGCAAAATAAGAATTAAACACAACTCAATACTCTGCAAACCCTCTAAAATACTGGACTTCCAGATTTTTCTTTTGTCAAATTTAATATTATTTTTTGTAGCTATTTGT
>JBHAEV010000255.1:0-3431 GCA_041855735.1 Lachnospiraceae bacterium | reverse complement strand
TTCACCAAATCGGCAATCAAACGTTTGATTTCTCCGCGCTTGGAGCCCTGTTCGGTGCCCCCGCAGCTTGCACAGCTCTCCGTCAGGCGACATGCGCATTGAATAAACTGCAATTTGTTATACCTTGCCCAGCGGATGATATCCCTCTCCCGAATCAGGTACATCGGCCGAATCAGCTCCATCCCCTCAAAGTTCGCGGATTTGAGTTTCGGCATCATGGTCTGCACCTGTCCGCCGTAAAGCATTCCCATCAAAATGGTTTCAATCACATCATCAAAGTGGTGCCCGAGCGCAATTTTATTGCAACCGAGTTCCTTCGCTCTGCTGTAAAGATGCCCTCTTCGCATTCTGGCACAGAGATAGCAGGGTGAATTCTCCGTTTCCGCCACAATGTCAAATATATCCGATTCGAAAACCACAATCGGAATGTTCAAAATTTTGGCATTGTCCTTCACCGTTTCATAATTTAAATCATTGTATCCCGGATTCATCACCAGAAACACCAATTCAAAATTTCGCTTTCCGTGGCGATACAATTCCTGAAACAGTTTTGCCAAAAGCATGGAATCCTTGCCGCCGGAAATGCATACCGCAATCCTGTCCCCGTCCCGAATCAAGTCGTACTCATTGATTGCCGCCGTAAATTTTCGCCAGATCTCTTTGCGAAACTTCTTGATGATGCTTTTTTCGATCTCCGGATACCGTTCTTCCTGATTTTCCCGCCGGGAAAAATATCGACTCAATTTGAGTTTCAAATACGCACGATAACCCTCTTCGATATTGTAGGCTTCGAAACCCAAATCCAAAAGCGCATACACGATGTCCTCGCTCTCCCTGCCGGTATAGCAAAAAACGTAAATCGGCTTATCTTTCGGAAAGCCCTCGGTCTTTTTGCGAATCTCATCCTTATCCAATCGATCTTCAAAGGCAATATGGATCGAACCCTCAAAATGATCCTTCTGAAAATCGTCGCTTCTTCTCATATCCAGAACGAGAAACTCTCTGTTCTCCGATTCCAGATCCAATACTGTTTTGTTTATCATACTTCCCCGTCTGTCTGTTCGTATTCCTGTTTCATCATGAATATAGGGAAACGCCGATTAAAGCGTTTCCCACGCCGGATTTGCACCGCAAAGCGGTAAATTCCTTTGCAAATCCGTGCGATCCTCCGGAGGCTTCTAAGGAAGTGCCGATTAAATCGACACTTCCTTAGTTATACAAAAAATGACTCAGGTTTGCAAGCGTTTACTTGCAAACCTGAGATTCGGACATCCATCTGTTCGCGACGGCTTCGCCATCCGACGGTTTGACGGTGATCCCCTGTGCCCATCCGAAAGAGCGCCGTGCAAAATTTACTTGGTCTTCCCTTGATTTGCCACGGCGTTCATCTTTGCCGCGAGCTCTTCCTGATTTCCGAGATAATAACTCCGGATGACATTGAAATCGTCGTCGAATTCATAAACCAAAGGAGTTGCGGTCGGAATATTGACCTCCAGGATCTCTTCCTTGGTTTTGTTGTCAAAGTATTTCACAAGCGCACGAAGAGAATTTCCGTGAGCCGCGATAATCACTCTCTTTCCCGCTTCCATATCTTTTTTGATGACATCGTTGAAATACGGAACAACTCTCTCAATGGTGGTTTCCAAGCTCTCGTTCTTCGGAAGCAATGCTCTGTCCACATCCCGGAACATCTCCGCCTTCGTCGCGCTTCTCTCATCGTCATCGCTCAGTTCCGGCGGCTTCACATCGAATGATCTTCTCCAGATCTTAACCTGGTCCTCACCGTATTTTGCCGCCGTTTCCGCCTTGTTCAATCCCTGAAGATCACCGTAATGTCTTTCGTTCAGTTTCCAGCTCTTCACAACCGGCAGCCACGCTCTGTCCATCTCATCGAGTGCAAGATTTAAGGTATGAATCGCTCTCTTAAGATAAGAAGTATAGCAAATATCAAAGTCGTATCCTTCGTTCTTCAAAAGCTGCCCTGCCGCCTTTGCCTCTTCCACGCCCTTTTCACTCAGCTCAACATCCATCCAGCCGGTGAAAAGATTCAGCTTGTTCCACTCGCTCTCGCCATGCCTAACCAAAACTAATTTCTTCATGATTCCATCTCCTTTATTCTTGAAATACATTCATAAAGCAATGCATCCGCCAATCACAACGGATTTCTTATGTCCGAAATCGGGGAAACGCGGATCAAAGCGTTTTCCTCGCCGAATTTGCACCGCGAAGCGATAAATACCTCTGCAAATTCCTGCGACCCTCCGGAGGATACTTAAAGAAGCGCCGTTTCCATCGGCACGTCCTTAGTATAACCCAGTTTGGAAATGCGGTCAAGGAGAAGCACGACGCCGTTTTGCCTTTTTCGGATGATGGCGTTTTCAGACATTCTCCAGTTTTTTTTGCACCCACTCGATCTGCTCTTTCACGCGGTTCGGCGCCGGACCGCCGACTACATTTCTGTCCTGAACGCATTTTTCGAGAGAAATCGCCTGAAAAACATCCGCTTCGAAACGATCGCAAAATGTCCTGTACTCCGGGAGCGTCAACTCTTCCAAAGTCTTGCCCGCTTCCTGGGCATATGCCACAAGTTTCCCGACCGCCACATAGGCATCCCGAAACGGCATCCCCTTCTTTGTCAAATAATCCGCGCAGTCCGTTGCGTTGATAAATCCCTTTGCGGCCGCAAGGCGCATATTTTCTTTCAATACCGTCATCGTGTCGATCATCGGAATCGTGGTAAGCAAACACGCCTTTACCGTGTCGAAACTGTCGAACAGAGCTTCCTTGTCCTCCTGCAAATCCTTATTGTATGCAAGGCTTAAACCCTTTAGCATCACGAGCAGAGTCTGCAAATTTCCGAACACACGACCGGATTTTCCGCGAACCAGCTCCGGAATATCCGGATTCTTTTTCTGAGGCATAATCGAACTTCCCGTGGCAAATGCATCATCCGGCTCCACAAATTTGAATTCATAACTGCACCACAGAACCATTTCCTCGGAAAATCTCGACAAATGCACCATAATCAAACTCATGTCCGCCGCCAGTTCCACCGCAAAATCGCGGTCGCTGACGCCATCCAGGCTGTTCATGCAAATGCTTTCGAAACCCAGTTTTGCACGAACATACTCTCTGTCCAGCAAAAAAGTCGAAGTCGCCAGAGCCCCGCATCCGAGCGGCAGGGAGGCGGTACGTCTCTTCGCCTCTTTCAGCCTTTCGATATCCCGCAAATACATCTGCGCGTACGCCAGCAAATGATGCGCGAATGTAATCGGCTGTGCCCTCTGCAAATGCGTATAACCCGGCATAATGGTGTTGATGTTCTCCTTTGCTTTCTTCACCAAAGTACGAATCATTTCTTCCAGCAAATCCACGATTTCGTCCGTCCGGTTCATGGAGTACATCCGAAAATCCAGGGCAACCTGATCGTT
>JBHAEV010000254.1:0-8392 GCA_041855735.1 Lachnospiraceae bacterium | reverse complement strand
CTTGAAATCGATGGTGATCAAACCGCCCACCGCACAGCACATTTGGTCGAGCAAACCGCTCGCCTTGTCCCAATATACATTCTCGGCAAACTTTCCGATATGGGCATAGGTCACGACATCCACTTTTCCTTCATTGAACAGTGTATTGATCATCTGACAAATCAAAGTTTCGAATGCCGCGGAAGAACTGACTCCCGCACTCGCAATGACATTGCTGGTAATGTATGCGTTAAAACCGCCGATTTTATACCCTCTGTCCAAAAAACCTTTCAAGATCCCTTTCACCAGTTCTTCCGTCCCCGACTTTCGCGTTCCGGGACTCAATCTGGTCAAATCGACGGTAAAGTTCTGATTGAAGCTTTCGCTGATGATTTTTACCTTAAACTCGGTATTGGTCGCAGCCGCACCGATGCAGTCCAAATTGATGCTTCCGCCGACAATTTTACCGTGATTGTGATCCGTATGATTTCCGCATATTTCCGTTCTTCCCGGAGACGAGAACAATCGAATGTCGCCATCCCCGTAATTTGCCGAATATCCGTCCAAAACCGACGTATATCTGGCGATCTCCTGTTCCACCTGTTCTTCACCGTACAATTTCGAAAATAATGCTTCCACCTCTTTTGTTCGCAAGAATAATTTCTTCTGTGCAATACTCATAATGCCTCCTCAGACAGGAATTTTCGTGAACTCACGATACTTCCTATTCTATCACAGGTAAAAATGATTCTCAACGAAGAATCCGAAAGAAATCCGTCTTTATCCCATGCCGATCACTATGCCGCCGTCGCAGGCATACACGGTTGCCACTCCTGCCGCATCGGAATGCAAAATCGCTTTAAAGTTTCCCGCATCCCGAAAGAGTTTCTCTACATATTTCGCTCTTTCCGGATTATTGACATTGGTGATGCAAACGGTCATCTCACCGATTCGATTCCCTGCATCCGCCACTGCCAGATCCACCATTTTCTTCAACGCCTTTTGAATGCCCCTTGCCTGATCAAGCTTGACAATCACACCTTCCACCGCCCCCATAATCGGTTTGATATTCAATGCGGTGGCAAAAAATGCGCTGAGACCGGAAATTCGCCCGTTTTTGCGAAGTACCTCCAAGGTTTCCAAAACGAAATACGTCTTCATTCTGTCTCTGAGGGATGTGATTTTCTTCGCAATTTCCTCAAAATCCAGTCCGTCCGAGATCAGTTTCTGCAATTCGACAATCAGACGATACTGTCCCGCCGATGCGGAATGCGAACTTAAAACCATAATCTTTTTTGCGTCCGGATGTTCCTCTTCGTACATCTTCTTTCCGAGCACCGCACTCTGATAGGTGCCGCTTAAATGCTCGGACAATGTCACAATGAACACTCCCTCTGCATCTTTGGCTGCCTCAATCGCCTCCTTGAATGCAAGCGGAGTCGGGCAAGCCGTCTTCGGCCCCGCCGGAGAGTTTTCAATTCTTCGGATGAAATCTTTCTGATTAAATCTTCCGTCATCCAGAATATGATAATCTCCCAACTCCAACATCAGCGGAATCAATTGAATCGCTCCCGTTTTTAATTCCTTCGCCCCCAAATCCGAACAACTATCTCCTATGATTGCGTATTTCATCTTACCTCCATCCGTTTCTGTACTTGATCCCATTCTGTACATGTTTCGACGTCGCAAAATCCATGTAGTTATCAAAACTACATTTGATTATAATGAATACGACCACGGAAGTCAATCATCAAGAGCAAGGTTTTATTTTTACATTTAGCATTTTTCTTATGAACCGCAGTTTTACAGATCCGAAAGCAATCCATTGCTTCTTTCCACAAACTTCGCCATCCGTTCCGGATTCAGAGAACCGTGGCTCAATTTTGCCAGATCATAGAGTTGTTCCGAAATCAAATCCGCTTTCGGATGATTCGGATTTTGAATTAACTTTTTAACTAATTCATTTTTAGAATTTAGTATAAGAGTTTCATCAAGGCTGTCAAACATATTTCCCATTCCTGCCATCGAATACTGACGCATCATGTCCTGCATTCTTCTGGATTCTTCCGATACGGTGATCATCGAGGCATTTTTTTCATTTGCCAGACTTTCCAGCTTCACCGTTAATTTCTCAATCCCGAGCTTCTCTTTGACCAGCTTTGCCAGTTCCTCCTGTCTTTTCGCCTCATCCTCTGCAATCTGTGCCTCCTCTTTCAGGGAATCGTGAATATCCGAATCGATTCGAAGGAATTTCAGGTTTTTATGCTTGAACTCCAGATTCGAGATAAACGGTGTATCGATGTTATGTGTCAGATAAACCGCTTCTTTCTGCGCATCTTTGAACATTTGAATGTACGATGCCTGTGCTTTCTCATCCGTAACATAATAAATCTTCAGCTGCTCATCCTCGGATTTTTCCGAAGAATCCGATGTTTCGGAACTTTTGTCGGTGCTTTCGGCAGATTGTGCAGCGCTGTTTTCAGTGTTCTCCTGTATATCTTCGCTTTGATTGTCCGCACCTTGGGTTTGATTGTCCTCTTTCTGGCTTTGATTGTCCGCAGCTTGAACCGGATCAGCCGCACCTTCCGCTTTTTCGCTTTTTTCCTGTTTTAAATCCTCAATTGTCAGGTATTTGTCGTAAATGCTCTTAAACAGGATGCTGGAAGCAATTTTTTCCGCAAACTTCTCATCCTTTAAGGAACCGAATTTGATGAAAGGCGCAATATCATCCCAGTATTTTTCGTAGTTTTCCCTGTCCGTTTTGCGAAGTCCGTTGAGCTTGTCGGCAACTTTTTTGGAAATATAATCCGAAATTTTCTTTACGAAACCGTCATTTTGCAATGCCGACCGGGATACGTTCAATGGCAAATCCGGACAGTCGATCACGCCCTTCAAAAGCATCAGGAACTCCGGTATCACCTCTTTGATATTATCCGCAATGAAAACCTGGTTGTTGTAAAGCTTGATCTTCCCTTCAATCGATTCGTATTCCATATTGATCTTCGGGAAGTACAAGATTCCCTTCAAATGAAACGGATAATCCATGTTCAAATGAATCCAGAACAGCGGCTCCTTGAAGTCATGAAAAACCTTTCGATAAAAGCTGACATAATCATCCTTTTGGCATTCATTCGGATGCTTGTTCCAAAGAGGATGGACGTCATTGATCGGTGTCTCCCTTTCGTAAACCTTGTATTTTGTGGTCGCCGGAGAAACTTCCGTCACTTCCTTCGTCCCGTCCTCATTTTCCCTTTCCTCGGTCTTGGCCGGTTCCACAATGGTTTCCAGTATTTCCTCCCCTTCCCTCAACTCATCGGCAGGAATCTCCGTAGTTTTCTTTTCCGCACAGGCATCCGTCAGGAAAATTTCATACGGCATAAAGGAACAGTATTTTTCCAGCACCTCCCGAATGCGGTAGAGATTGCAAAATTCCGAGCTGTCGGAGTTTAGGTGAAGCGTAATGCTTGTGCCGCGCTCCGTCTTTTCGGAATCTCCCATTTCATATTCCGTGCCACCGTCGCTGACCCAATGTACCGCACTTGCTCCGTCCCTATAGGAAAGCGTGTCGATGGTTACCTTATCCGCAACCATAAATGCCGAATAAAATCCCAAACCGAAGTGACCGATAATCTGGTCATCATTCGTTTTGTCCTTGTACTTTTCCACAAAATCCTTGGCACCGGAAAATGCGATCTGGTTGATGTACTCTTCCACCTCCTCCGCCGTCATGCCGAGTCCGTTGTCGGTAAATGTAATGGTCTTGTCCTTCGGATTTACCGACACATCCAAGCGATATTTCTCTCCTGCCGGCTCGTTGAATTCATTCATCAGTGCCAGCTTTTTCAACTTGGTTATGGCATCGGAACCATTGGAAATCAATTCTCTTACAAAAATATCGTGGTCGGAATACAGCCACTTTTTGATAATCGGAAACAAATTCTCACTGTTGATTTTTAAATTGCCCTTCATGTCTACTCCTTTTCTTTCAAAATAATCAATATAATTATAAGAGCAATATTACAAAATGTCAATAAAAAATAGCACTCACATTTAATGAGTGCTAACAATTATTCCGACTCCAAGCTTCCTCAACCACATACTTTGCCAAAACGGAGGTTGTAATGCTTCCCACTCCGCCCGGAACCGGAGAAATGGCATTCACCTTCTTAGAAACATGTTCAAAATCCACATCTCCGACCAATCTGCCTTCGACATAATTGATTCCCACATCAATGACAACAGAATGTTCGCTCACCATATCCGCAGTCAGAGTATTGACATGACCGGTCGCAACTACAATAATATCCGCATTCCTGCATAATTTTGCCGGATCCGCGGTTTTGGAATGGGCAATGGTTACCGTCGCATTCTCTTGCAAAAGACGGAGGGCAAGCGGCTTTCCGACTACCATACTCCTTCCGATTACGGTCACATTTTTGCCGGAAATCGGAATCCGATAGTAATTCAGCATTTCCATCACTGCACCGGCCGTACAGGGCAAATGTTCACCCTTGCCCAGAAATATGGACGAAAGCGATTCATCCGACGCACAGTCCACATCCTTTTGCATACAGATGGCATTTCGAATGCTTTCCTCATCCAGATGCCCCGGCAAAGGACGAAACAAGAGGATACCGTGAATGTCGGAGGAAACATTCCACTCCTTCACTTTTTCAATCAGCTCATTGCTTTTTGCGCTTTCCGGGAAAGAAGCAATCTTAACCTGTATTTCAAGCTTTTCAAATTTCCGGACAATGTTTCTTTCATAGGCGAGATCATCCTCTTTGGTACCGACTCTGAGAATCCCCAATGCAGGCACGATCCCACTTTCCTTCAGTTCCTTCACTTTTCGGAGAATTTCCGTCGAAAGATCGTTTGAAACCTCCATCCCCTTCAGAATCATGCCTTACCTCTCAATAATTTTGCCATGCCTTTCCTTCTTGCCAAACTCGCTTTCTCATTAGTTTCGTTCAGAAGTTCATCGACAAAACTCAAATACTCTTTGGCAAGTGCTTCCTTTTTCATCATCTTCGTGTTCACGATAATATTGTAGGACGCGGTTTCGACGGCACTCTGTACAAAGCGAATGCCTGCCAATGTGTCGCTGACCAGAAACGGATTTCCGATATCCACAATCACATCCAAAATATCCAAAGTTTCTTTTGCGAGCAGCATGATTGCTTTCGGAGAATCGCAGGCGATTGCAAGCGCCTGAACCATTGCTTCATTGCGAATCTCTTTTTCTTCTTCCGTATTTTTCGGAAGATTCATGGCTTTTAAAACCGGAGTAAAGCTGCGATTTTCCACATCCACCATCATCATCATTTCCGTACTCAACTCTTCCAGCCTTTTTTTATGAAGAAGCAGAGTTTCTTCGGAATTCTCATTTTTTGTGGTTCCCATTGTGAAATGAATCACCATCTGTGCCAGTGAGATTCCGTGAAGTGCAACGGATGCACTTGCGGCTCCGCCTCCCGGTGCCGGCTCCTTGCCTGCCAAATCCTGAAAAAACTGCTTTATCGTTAAATCTTTGAACATAAACTCCCCTCTTTCCATTGATTCTCCAATCCTACCGGAACGCTTCGCTTTCTCACAGAATCTCTCTTCTGTTTCTCGTAAGAAGCTCAAATACGTCCGGAAAATCTTTTTTTAAACGAATCGGTTTCATCCTTGCATCCACAAAGGTGTTGACGGATTTTCCGGTTCCGATCAATTCTCCCATCCGGTTGTGCATTTCATAATGCAGCGTCAATTTTATTCCGGTAAATTCCCCGGGGTATACATTAATATCGATCAAATCACCGAATGTCGTGGCTTTTCGATAGTCAAATTCCACATGGACAATCGGACTGATAATACCGTCTTGTTCCAGCCTGAGGTAGTCCAGTCCGAGTTCTTTTAAATATTGAATTCTTGCCTCTTCCATAAAACGGATGTAGTTGGAATGATGTGTAACTCCCATCATATCCGTTTCGTAATACTGTACGATATGCCGATACATAATTCTCCTTCTCCGCCACGATATGCCGATACATCCTTTTCCTTACCCTTTACGCTATCCCGACATAACTTTTTTTGTTATCGCAACAAATGAATGAGAAAGTAAAGAATTGCCGCACCGACCATGCCGATCAAAGTAAGCAGCAACACAGTGATCTGTTTCTCCTTTTTTTCCTCGATTGTCGGTTCCGGTTCATCATTGTCCGTTTCTTCATTGTCCAAGTCTTCGATCTTTGAAACCGCCATCGCAAGCATTTCACTCTCATCCGGTTCTTTTGAGATTTCCTCATCCACAGCCGGATCCGGTTCCCTGAAAGTTTCCTCCGAAGTCACAATCGGCTGTTTTGAGATTTCCTCATCCGCAGCCACATCCGGTTCTTCTGCAGCCTTTGCTTCGAAATCTACATCCGGCTTTGCCACTCTCCCCTCAAGCGAAGCGATATCCGATTCCCGAACCGCCTCTTCCTCTGTTATAGTAGTCTCGAGTTTTTCAGTTCCTTCTCCATCCGCCTTCATTTTTTCGCCAATTTCTTTTTCTTTTTTCTGGATGCGGAGGCGACTTTCAAATGCACGGTTCATCTCGGTGTCTTCTTCATAACTCCCGATCAGCACATTCTTATACCGCTGCTTCGCGGTATCGATGTCGATGTTTTTTTGATTTCCGATCTTGAAATGTTTCTTGATGCCGTCCAAAACATCGTCCGTTGACTCAAATTCCACCAGCCAATCAAAGAACTTCTGCAAGGATAACCCGAATGTATTCAGTTCTCCGCTGTTTTGCATAATCCTCAGCTGATTTTTAATATGCTGGCGACCGAATTCCAGTTTTTTGTTGACTCTTTCCACTTTGACATTTGTTATTTTTGCAATCTCCGGAATGCTGAGTTTCTGCACATAATACAATGAGATATCGTATGCGCAAAAATCCGGCAGATGAGTCAGCAACTGATCCAGCAATGCAAGAGCCTCTTCTTTTGTCATTTTGATGTCCAATGTCTTTTCACCGACCGGAATCTCTTTTTTTTCTCTGGCTCTCGGCATCTCCATCTTGTTCAATTCCTCATCTGCCATTCTGACAATTTCATGGTCGATTTCGGTATTGATTATTTTCAGAAAATGGGACTGCACTTCTTCTTTGTTGTCGGAGGGTGATTGGTTTAAGCTCTCAAAATATTTGATATAAATACGTTCGATACAGGATTTGGCATATGTCACCGGAATGAACGCAACGACCTTCGCCCTGACATAGCTTTCGGTCAGTCGATAAATGTCATCCACAGTGGAGGCATTCCCTTTACGAAGTTCCGCCTGAGCATCATCGGAATTTCGTTCCTGCTTATATTCACGAACCAGACGAATCAGTTCTTCCGAGAATCCTTCCAACATATATTCAACCTGAACTTCGGCATTAAATTTCATCATTCCCTCCCAAATCGAATCTAGTTTTGTTCACATTCTTAGTATACTCATTTTTATAAAAATAACAAGGCAATGCCGGACTTCCTTTTGACGCAAATATTTAAATTTTTCCTAAAAGAGCTTGTAGTATCGGACATCATGATACATTTCTCTCCGAAAAAAATCCGACCGACCGGCCGGATTTTTCTCTGGAACAGCCTGACGCAGCGATGTCTTCGTGCGTCAGAACAATAATAAACAAATCAATCTCAGATCAGATTGTGTACCGCTTCGTAAATTCTCTTGGCTATATACGGATTGTTCATGGTATACAGATGAATTCCGTCGCATCCTTCCGCAATCAAGTCCACGATCTGGTCAATCGCATAGGCAATTCCGGCATCCCGCATCGCCTCCGGCTTATACTCAAATCGATCCATAATGGACAAAAACTTCCTCGGAAGCTTGACCTTGCACAAGCTTACCATCCTCTCGATTTGCTTCCGGTTGACAACCGGCATAATTCCGGCTTCAATCGGTACTTCGATGTTCACCAGAGCGGCTCTTTCCTTAAAGCTGAAATAATCATGATTGTCGAAAAAAAGTTGTGTGATCAGATGATCCGCACCCGCATCGACCTTTCTTTTTAAGTTTCGAATGTCGGAGATCATACTTGTGCTTTCGAAATGACCTTCGGGATAGCATGCGGCGATGATGTTGAAATCCCCCTGCTCCTTGATAAAGGAAATCAGTTCGTTTGCATACGAAAAATCACTCTTACGAGGCAAGTTCGGATTGACATCCCCCCGCAATGCAAGAATGTTTTCGATTCCCGCCTTATGAAAATCCTCAAGTATGGATTTGATTTCTTCTTTGGTGAAATTGATGCATGGCAGATGCGCCACACTTTCGATACGGTACTCATTCTTTATGGTTGAGGCGATCTGCAAAGTATCCGCATTTGCCGAAGTTCCGCCTGCACCGAAAGTAACCGAAATAAAATCCGGCTTTAAGT
>JBHAEV010000253.1:0-19757 GCA_041855735.1 Lachnospiraceae bacterium | reverse complement strand
GGTGGAACATACCGGAAAGTGGTATTATCTCGCAGAGGACGGAGCCATGGCGGTATCCACGACGACACCGGACGGATACAAAGTCGATGCGACGGGAGCCTGGATAGTATCATGATTGTGTGAAAAGACCGTTTACGGAACGTTTCGAGTCCGTAGGCGGTTTTTTCGCGGATTGCAACATGGCCGGACGGTTACCATTTGACGATAAACCGCATTGCGTGGTATAATTTGTAAAGTTTTATCCGAATTTTTATACAAGAGGGAACATGGGGGAGGAAATACATGGCAGTCAATTATAATCACAGTGCGATTGAAAAAAAATGGAGAAAGATATGGGCGAAGAATCCGATCAATGTGGATGACGGAAAGAAGCCGAAATATTATTGCCTGGATATGTTTCCGTATCCGTCGGGTTCGGGACTTCATGTGGGACATTGGAGAGGCTATGTGATTTCCGATGTTTGGAGCAGATATCAGGTCTTAAAGGGGCATTATGTCATTCATCCGATGGGATGGGATGCATTCGGACTTCCGGCGGAGAACTATGCGATAAAGATGGGTGTGCATCCTTCTCTTTCCGTCAGGGAAAATGTGACGAATATGAAGCGGCAGCTCGAAGAAATCTCCGCGATCTATGACTGGGACAGGGAGGTCAATACCACGGATCCCGCATTTTTCAAATGGACACAGTGGATTTTTGTCAAGATGTTTAAGGCGGGACTCGCGTATGAAAAGGAATTTCCAATCAACTGGTGCCCGTCCTGCAAGACCGGTCTTGCCAATGAAGAGGTTGTAAACGGATCCTGTGAGCGCTGCGGAAGCGAAGTGACCAAGAAGAATCTGCGTCAGTGGATGTTGAAGATCACCGAGTATGCGGATCGATTGTTGAATGATCTCGACAAACTCGATTGGCCGGAAAAAGTAAAGAAGATGCAAAGCGAATGGATCGGCAAGTCCTATGGTGCAGAGGTGGACTTTAAGATTGAGAATGATGACCGGAAGATTACCGTGTACACCACAAGACCGGACACGCTTTACGGCGCGACTTTTATGGTGCTTTCTCCGGAACACGCGCTTGCCAAAGATCTGGCGACCGAGGAATGTCGTGAGGCGGTGGAGAAATACATTGCCGAAGCATCCATGAAGTCCAATGTCGACCGTATGCAGTCCAAGGAAAAAACCGGTGTGTTTACCGGACGTTATGCCGTCAACCCGCTCAACAATGCCAAAACTCCGATTTGGATTTCGGATTATGTACTCGTGGATTACGGTACGGGAGCGATCATGTGCGTGCCTGCCCATGATGACAGAGATTTTGAGTTTGCCAGAAAATTTGATTTGCCGATTGTGCAGGTTATTGCAAAGGACGGCGTGGAAATCGAAAATATGACCGAAGCGTATACGGAAGCCAACGGAACGATGATCAATTCCGGGGATTGGAACGGAATGGAGTCGGGGCAGCTCAAGCAAAGCGCGGCGGCGTATGTGGAGGAGCGAGGTTTCGGGAAAAGGACCGTAAATTTCAAGCTGCGTGACTGGGTATTCTCCCGTCAGCGTTATTGGGGGGAACCGATACCGATTATTCATTGTCCGAAATGCGGCAATGTTCCGGTTCCGGAAGAAGAACTGCCGCTGGAACTTCCGAACGTGGACAGTTATCAGCCGACCGGTACGGGCGAGTCGCCGTTGGCGGATATTACCGACTGGGTGAACACCACCTGTCCTTGCTGCAATTCTCCCGCAAAAAGAGAAACCAATACCATGCCGCAGTGGGCAGGTTCGAGCTGGTATTTCCTTCGCTATGTCGATCCGAAGAATGAAAATGCATTGGTTTCCGCGGAAATGGCGAAGAAATATCTGCCGGTGGATATGTACATCGGCGGCGTGGAACATGCGGTGCTCCATCTTCTGTATTCCCGTTTCTACACGAAATTTCTGTATGACATCGGTGTGGTGGATTTTGAAGAACCGTTTACGAAGCTGTTCAATCAGGGGATGATCAATGGCAAGAACGGTGTGAAAATGAGCAAGTCCAAGGGAAATGTGGTTTCTCCGGACGATTTGGTTCGGGATTACGGCTGCGATTCGCTGCGCATGTATGAGCTCTTCGTCGGTCCGCCGGAACTGGATGCGGAGTGGGATGACAGAGGAATCGAGGGTGTGAGTCGATTTTTAAACAAGTTCTACACTCTGGTGACAAACAGCATCGCAAAAGATGTCGCGCCGAACCGGGAGATGATAAAACTTCGAAACAAGCTGATCTATGATATCGAAAATCGCTTTGAGTCGTTCAGCTTAAATACCGTCATTGCCGGCTTTATGGAATACAACAACAAATTTATCGAACTTGCGAAGCGTTTCGGCGGTGTGGACAAGGAAAGTTTGTCGGTGTTTACCACATTGCTCGCGCCGTTTGCACCGCATATCGGAGAGGAGCTTTGGGAGCAGCTGGGGCACAGCGGTTCGGTATTCCATTCCAACTGGCCGGTTTGCGATGAGGAAGCGATGAAGGACGAGGAAATCGAAGTGCCGGTACAGGTCAACGGAAAGACCAGACTGGTGATTACAATCAATGCGGATGCCGGCAGGGACGAAGCGGTTTCGGCAGGAAAGAAAGCACTGGAGGAAGCGGGAAAACCGGTGGAAGGAATTGTGAAAGAAATCTATGTTCCGAAGAAAATCATCAATATTGTGGTGAAATAAGTAAGACCCGTCGAGGTGGAAAGTGATTATTAATGCGGCGCATATCTGTAAATCGTTCGGAGAGGATTTGATCATTAGGGACGCATCCTTTTTTGTCAATGAAAAAGAGAAAGTCGCCATTGTCGGGGCAAACGGCGCCGGCAAGACGACCTTACTTCGCATGCTCTCGGGAGAGAGCAAAGCGGACTCGGGCGAGATCGTACTTGCAAAAGATGCCACACTGGGATTCCTGCATCAGATGAACGATATCGATTCGACACGGACGATTCTGGATGAAATGTATGACGTGATCCGGCATATTCTGGATATGGAAGCGAGGATGCAGGAACTCAGTGAGGAGATGAAACATCACAGCGATGAGGGATTGGAACAGTATCTCGAGGAATACCATCAACTGACGCAAAGGTTTGAACTTTCGGAAGGTTATCAGATCAAAAGCAAGGTTGTGGGAATCCTGAAAGGGCTCGGATTTACGGAACATGAGTTTGACAGAGAGATTTCGACTTTGAGCGGAGGGCAGAAGACGAGGGTATTCCTCGGCAAACTCCTGCTTTCCGAACCGGACATCATTTTGCTGGACGAACCGACAAACCATTTGGATCTTTCCAGTATTGAATGGCTGGAGGGATATCTGAATGCGTACAAGGGTGCGGTGGTCATCGTATCGCATGACCGCTATTTTCTGGATAAAATCGTGACCAGGGTCATTGACATCGAACAGGGCGAAGTGAGCGTGTACTCCGGAAATTATTCGGCATTTACCCAAAAAAAGTCATTCGCCAGGGAAGCGAAGCGAAAAGCGTATCAAAACCAGCAGGCACAGATTCGGCACCAGGAGGCGGTGATTGAAAAACTTCGGTCTTTTAATCGCGAGAAATCCATCAAACGGGCGGAAAGCCGGGAGAAACTGCTTGATAAAATCGAGAGACTGGACAAACCGACGGAATTGAAAACGGATATGAACCTGCATTTTCAGCCTGCGTTTGAAAGCGGATCGGATGTGCTGACGGTGGAGAATCTTTCGAAGGCCTATGACAAACCTCTGTTTTCCGATCTGAGCTTTGAAATAAAACGCGGCGAACATGTGGCGATCATGGGGGACAATGGTACGGGAAAGACCACGATTTTGAAAATCATCAACGGACTGGTGGAGGCGGATGCCGGAAGTGTCCGACTCGGCGCGAAAGTGGCGATTGCCTTTTACGATCAGGAGCATCAGATTCTGCACATGGAAAAAACCTTGTTTGACGAGCTTTCGGATACCTATCCGGACCTGAACATTACAAGGATTCGAAATGTACTGGCGGCATTTTTATTTACCGGCGATGATGTGTATAAGCGAATCGGGGATTTGAGCGGCGGAGAGCGCGGACGTGTTTCACTGGCGAAGCTGATGCTGAGCCATGCGAATTTCCTGATTCTGGATGAGCCGACGAACCATCTGGATATGATGAGCAAGGAAGTGCTGGAAAATGCGATTCGTGAGTTTCAAGGAACGGTGCTGTATGTGTCGCATGACCGGTATTTTATCAATCGGACGGCGACCCGGATTTTGGATTTGCGGCATACCTGTTTGATGGACTACATCGGCAATTATGATTATTATCTGGAAAAGAAAAAAGATGTGGAACACTACACCATGAATGTACTTGGTGCGAAGCCCAAAGAGGAGATGCAAAAAGCGGTCTCGTCGAAAGAGGAGTGGCGAAGCAACAAGGAGGAACAGGCGAGGATCAAGAAGCTTCAGAATGCTCTGAAATCGTGTGAGAATACCATTCACGAATTCGAGGAAAAGATTGCCGCCATTGACGCGCAATTTTCTGTTGAGGAGAATCAGACCGATGTTGCGAAACTGACCGCGCTTTCCAAGGAGAAGGCGAAGCTGGAAGAGGAGCTTTCCGGACTGTATGAAGAATGGGAAGATCTGGCACAGAGCCTGGAAGGAGAATAAGGATTTGGAAGCAGAACAAAAAAAGCCGAATAACAACGGCGATGCAAAGACAACTCCGAAACCGGTCCGGATGCTTGCCGGCATTACCGCGATTCTGGTCATCGGTATCGTCGCCGCTACCATCATCGCCGCCTTTTCGGGAGCACCGGCAAATGTGGTATTTTTGCTGATTTTTCTCGGTTTGGCGATTTCGGTGATGATTTACGCATTTTTCATGATCAACCGGTTTTTGAAAACCGGAAAAAAAGCGAATCAGGACGAAGCATCGGATCCGGACAAGGAATGATTTTTGACGTCTTGACACAATACATGTAAATTTCAGGGGCAGGTGTGACTCATGCGGGTCACACCTGCCCCTGTTTGTGTAGATCCGTTTCCCCTCAGCTTTTTGTATGCATGGCGAAGGGAAGAGGGATTACCAAAAGGCAAAACGAAGGAATAAAAACAGAAAATGAATAAATATAAACAATAACGCTTGACATATTCAAAATAATGGATTACTATAAATTAAATTTTTATTTTATGCAAATAATATTCAAAGAGGTGAAGTATGCTGAAAGTCGGAATTATCGGAGGAAGCGGGTATGTCGGTGCGGAATTGGTGCGATTATTGCTGGCACATCCGATGGTAAAAATCAGCGGCATCAGTGCGGGGAAGTTTGTCGGGAAGAATATGGATGAACTCTATGCGAATTTTTATCGAATTTTTTCGGAAACATATACCGGTGAGGATGCGGTTATTGAGGGTGCGGATCTGATTTTCACGGCACTACCGCACGGTCTGGGAGAAAAAATTGCGAGAAAATGCATCGACCGGGGGAAAAGGGTCATCGACCTCGGCGCGGATTTCCGCTTGAAAAACGAAGAGGATTACCGGCGGTGGTATCAGCTTCACTATGAGGACAAAGCCTTGCATGCGTGCAGCGTATACGGACTCAGTGAAGTTTACCGATCCAAAATCAAGGATGCAAAAATCATCGGGAATCCGGGATGTTATCCGACTTCGATTGAGCTGGCGCTCTATCCGATATTGAAATCGGATTGGTATGAGGGAGGGCATATTGTCATTGACTCCAAATCCGGCACGACCGGAGCGGGAAAGGAGCCGAGCGAGGGTTTGCATTTTCCGAGGGTGAATGAAAGCTTTGCACCGTACAAAGTCGGCGCACACCGGCACACTCCCGAAATCATGCAGACACTTGGCGAGTTCAGCGAAAAAAAGCCGAGTATCACGTTTGTTCCGCATCTGCTTCCGATCAATCGTGGAATCATTTCCACAATGTATGTTCCGGTAACGGATGTGGGGGAGAAGATGGAGCGGATTTTTCATTTTTACCGACAGATGTATCAGAATGAGAAGTTTGTCAGAGTGCTGTCCATGGGGCAAACGGCGGATCTGAAATTTGTCAAATACAGCAATTATTGTGACATTTCTCTGCACGCAGACGCCTCGGACAATATGTTGATTCTGGTATCATGCATTGACAATATGATCAAGGGGGCCGCAGGTCAGGCCATTCAGAATATGAACATTATGTACGGTTTTGCGGAAGACTGCGGACTGAATATGATTCCTCCCGCATTTTAGGGAAAACGGATAAACATATCGAATGTCAAAACGATGGCAAAGCAGCAAAACGAGTACAAAGAAAAACAGAAAGCGATGAAATACCAAAAATCGCAACGGGTGAAACGATGAAGAACATAATACCGATCGAAAACGGAATATGTGCCCCTCAAGGTTTTTTTGCCGGAGGAGTGCATTGCGGAATACGAAAGAACAAGGATAAAAAAGATCTGGCTTTGATTGTCAGCGAAACAATGTGCAGCGCCGCAGCGGTGTATACGCAGAACAAGGTGCAGGGGGCGCCGATCACGGTGACGAAAAAACATCTGCAAAACGGCCAGGCGAGAGCAGTTCTGGTGAACAGCGGCAATGCGAATACCTGCAATGCAAACGGAATGGAGATTGCCGACGCCATGTGTGAGTCTCTGGCAAAGAACATCGGGATCGACAAAGAGGACATCATCATTGCATCGACCGGCGTCATCGGCCAGCCCTTACCCTTGGAACCGATCGAAAAAGGCATGTCGGCTTTGGTCGAGTCCGTCAGCAAATCCGGTTCCAAGGTGGCGGCAGAAGCCATCATGACCACCGATACATTCCAAAAGGAAGCGGCATTCTCTTTTCTCATGGGTGAGGACGAAAAAAATCCGATTGAAGTCAGAATCGGCGGCATTGCAAAGGGGAGCGGCATGATTCATCCGAATATGGCAACCATGCTGGTGTTTGTGACCGGCGATGCGGCGATTGCGCCGCATCTGGTGAAGGACTTGGTGAAGGAAGTCGCGGACGAGACATTCAATATGGTTTCCGTGGACGGGGATACCTCCACCAATGACATGCTCAGCATGATGTTCAACGGAATGGCAGGAAATGTCGAGATCAAAGAAAAAAATGCGGATTATGAAAAACTGAAAAATGCCCTGACGACGCTTTGCACGAAACTGTCGATTATGATTGCAAAGGACGGAGAGGGCGCCACCAAGCTTTTGACCTGTGAAGTATCCAATGCCAAAACCCGGGAAGATGCCAGGCTTTCGGCAAAATCCGTCATCTGTTCGTCTTTGTTTAAGAGTGCGATGTTCGGCAAGGATGCCAATTGGGGACGTGTGCTTTGCGCCATCGGATATTCGAAGGCGGATGTGGATGTCGGACGCATTGATGTACGATTTCAGAGCAAAGCCGGAGAAATCCTGGTGTGCGAAAACGGGGCGGGAGTGGAACATCCGGAGTTTGAAACGGGATTTGATGAGGAACTGGCGAGCCGGATTTTAAGTGAAGACGAAATTGTGATTGCCATTGATTTAAAGCAGGGAAATGCGTCGGCAACGGCATGGGGATGCGATTTAACTTATGATTATGTGAAGATAAACGGAGATTACCGATCATGACAAATGCAGTACAAAAGGCGAAAATACTCTCGCAGGCATTGCCGTATATTCAAAAATACCATGGAAAAATCATTGTGATCAAATACGGCGGCAATGCCATGTTAAGTGAAGAACTGAAGAATGATGTCATTGAAGACATCGTGCTTTTGACCGCCATCGGGATCAAAGTGGTCATGGTTCACGGCGGAGGACCGGAGATCAATGAAATGCTTCGAAAGGTCGGGATTGTCAGCAGATTTGTGGACGGATTGCGATATACGGATATCGATACCATGAATATCGTGCAGATGATTCTGGCAGGTCAGATCAACAAAAATCTGGTTTCCATGATTTCCACGATCGGCGGGAAGGCCGTCGGAATCAGCGGAATGGATGCGGGATTGATACAGGTCAGAAAGCGTGACGGCGATTTCGGCTATGTCGGAGACATCGTGGAAATCAAAGAAGGGGTGATTCTGGACTTACTGAATACCGGATACATTCCCGTTGTGGCGGGACTCGGAGAGGATGGACAGGGGCAAAGCTATAATATCAATGCGGATACCGTAGCCGCAGCCATTGCCGCAAAGCTGAATGCGGAAAATATGGTTCTGATCAGCAATGTTCCGGGAGTACTGAGGGATCCGGCGGATGAGAAGAGCCTGATTCCGGTTATGAAACTGTCCGAAGTAAGGGGACTGGTCGAAGACAAAGTGCTGACCGGAGGGATGCTTCCGAAAATCGAATGTCTTTGCGATTGCGTGAAATCGGGCGTGAAGAAAGCGGTGCTGATCGACGGCAGGATTCCCCATTCCCTGCTGATTGAAATTCTGTCGGATGAAGGAATCGGAACCATGGTGATAAACGGGTGAAAATGTCAAAACGGAAAAAGGAGGGACTCATGAAGCAGGACACGGGAAAAACGGTCTATGAATCGGATGAAATGTTCATAGCATCCACCTATTCCAGATTTCCGGTTCATATCGTATCGGGGAAGGGTGTGTTTCTCTATGACGAATTTCAGAAGGAATATCTTGATTTTACTTCGGGGATCGGTGTAAATGCCATCGGATACGGGGATGAGGGTTTTGCGGATGCCGTGCATCATCAGGTAAAAAAACTGGCGCATATATCCAATCTGTTTTATACCGACCCGCAGGTAAGACTGGCAAGTACGCTGGCGAAACGAAGCAATATGAAGAAGGTGTTTTTTGCGAATTCCGGAACGGAAGCAAATGAAGCCGCCATCAAAATCGCAAGAAAATACGCATATGAAAAATATCACGGAAATCGGGATGAAATCATTACTCTGCATCATTCTTTTCACGGCAGAAGCATGGGAAGTTTGAGCGCCACCGGACAGGAGTCGCTGCATCCCGCCTGCTTTGCCCCGTTTTTGGAAGGATTTGTGTATGCCGATGCCAATGATACAAAGGATCTGCTCACGAAGATCAACGACAGAACCGCCGCCATTATGGTGGAATTGATACAGGGAGAGAGCGGGGTTCATGTGCTGGAAGACGGATTTGTACAGGACATGGCAAGGATATGTGAAGAACGGGATATTCTGCTGATTGTGGATGAGGTGCAGACCGGTATCGGCAGAACGGGAAAGTTTTTGGCAAAGGAACATTACAACATATCGCCCGACATCATTACACTGGCAAAGGGACTCGGAGGCGGGCTTCCGATCGGAGCCGTGTTGCTGGGAGATAAAACACAATTCATTCTGGAGCCGGGAGATCACGGTTCGACATTCGGAGGCAATCCGGTTTCCTGCGCAGGCGCCGATTATGTGCTGCAACAGTTGAATGACGAATTCCTGAAAGAAGTCGAGGAAAAGGGAGAGTATCTGAAAAACAAGCTTTCGAATATGGATAACATCCGTCAGGTCACGGGAAAAGGTTTGATGCTGGGGCTGGAGTTAAAGGATGCGTGCTTTAAGGACGGCAGAACCTTAAAGGATATCATGAATGAATGCATGGAGCACGGTCTGCTGATTTTAAGCGCAAAGCAAAAGCTTCGTTTACTTCCGCCTTTGACTATCCGATACTCCGAAATCGACAGAGGAATACGGATACTTCGGGATGTGTTGGAAACGGAAATCGCTTGAAAGGGAAACGAATTCGAAAAAGGAGAGCAGAATGAAGCATTTATTGTGTATGGCGGACTTAAGCAAAAAAGACTTGTATGAAATACTGGATTTGGCGGATAAAATCAAGGCGGAGGTAAAGCAGGGAATCTTTACACCGTATCTGAAAAATAAAACACTGGCATTGATTTTTCAAAAAGCCAGCACACGCACAAGGGTCAGCTTCGAAGTCGGCATGGTTCAACTCGGCGGATATCCGCTGTGTTTGAATGCCGGCGATATGCAGATGGGGCGGGGTGAGCCGATCAAAGATACGGCAAGGGTGATGTCCCGTTATGTGGACGGGATCATGATCCGCACCTACAAACAAAGCGATGTGGAAGAACTCGCAAAATACGGAAGCATTCCGGTCATCAACGGCCTGACGGATTATGCGCATCCGTGTCAGGTTTTGGCGGATCTCATGACCATCCGGGAACATAAGAAAAAACTGGAAGGATTGAAACTGGCATATATCGGCGACGGCAACAATATGGCGAATTCTTTGATTGTCGGAAGTCTGCTTGCCGGGATGCATGTCAGCGCGGCGTGCCCGAAGGGGTATGAGCCGGATGTCTTAAAGCAGGCATCCGATCATCCGGATTTTACATTTTCCGAAGATCCGTTTGCAGCCGCAAAAGATGCGGATGTCGTGGTTACGGATGTTTGGGCGAGCATGGGGGATGAAGCGGAGGCGGAAACAAGAAAACAGGTGTTTTCCGGCCTGTATCAAGTCAATCGAAAGTTGATGGATGCGGCAAAGCAAGATGCCATGGTGCTGCACTGTCTGCCGGCACATCGGGAAGAGGAGATTACGGACGAGGTATTCGAGGCACATGCCGACGAGATTTTTGATGAGGCGGAAAATCGTCTGCATGCGCAAAAAGCGGTGCTGGTGAAATTGATGGCATGATCCCATCCTGTTCTTGACAAGAAGAATTTCCATGGTATACTAGGATAGTAGAATTCTTAACAAGGAGTGAACGGATGGAAGGCAAGAAAATATCCAAAGCGGTGATTTCAAGATTGCCCAGATATTACCGGTATTTGGGAGAGATAAAGGAAGAAGGAAAAGAGAGAATTTCTTCCATGGACTTGAGCAGGAGAATGAAAGTGACGGCTTCCCAGATTCGTCAGGATTTGAATAATTTCGGCGGTTTCGGACAGCAGGGTTACGGCTACAATGTGGAGTATCTCTATGATGAAATCGGGAAGATTTTGGGTATTGATAAAAAACACAATGTTATCATTATCGGCGCGGGTCATCTCGGTCTTGCCATCGCAAATTATGCGAATTTTGAAAGAAGAGGCTTTGTCATCAAGGCATTGTTTGACAACAATCCGGAAATTGTCGGTCAATCGATTCGGGATGCCGATATTTTGCACATCGATTCCCTGGAAGTGTATTTGAAGGAAAATGACATTCATATTGCGACTCTGGCGATTCCGAAAAGCAGTGCCGAGGAAGTGACCAAGGTTTTGGTGAAAAACGGAATCAAGGCCATCTGGAATTTCGCGCATACGGATTTGCAGGTTCCGAAGGATGTGCTGGTGGAGAATGTACACCTTTCCGAATCCCTGATGCGCTTATCGTACCGTGTGAGCGGTGTTCATCCGAGTTCAAAGGAATAATATGATTTTGGGCATCGGCGTGGACATGGTGGAGATTGAACGATTGAATGAGCTGGTTGCCATGGAACATTTTTGCAAGCGGGTATATACCGAGCGGGAAAGAGAAATGGCAAAGCAAAGAGGGAAGCAATACACATCGTTTTTGGCGGGAAATTTTGCTTCGAAGGAAGCGGTCAGCAAGGCATTCGGTACCGGTATCCGAGGATTTGAGTTGAATGAAGTGGAAGTGTTGAGGGATGAAAAGGGGAAACCCTATGTCAACTTGTACAAGAATGCAAAGCGGATATTGGAAGAAATGCATGGAAAGCGGATTCACATTTCCATCAGCAACACCGATGAACATGCCGTTTCCTATGTTGTTATAACCGATGACGGTAATATATAATCAGTTTCAGTCCGGGATCCGTTCCGGACTGAAACTGATGAAAAATCACACACGGCACACACAAATAAGGAGGGAGTATGGAGCCGAAGATCCTAAAAATCGCGGATTTAGTCAAGATTCCTGCCAGGCGCAAGGATGCACACAAGGGGAATTACGGGCATGTACTGATCATTGCCGGCTCCAGGGGCATGAGCGGTGCCGCATATCTCAGTGCTCTTTCGGCATACCGGACCGGTGCGGGTCTGGTAAAGATTCTGACGGTGGAAGACAATCGGGCGATTCTCCAGTCTTCGCTTCCGGAGGCGATTGTTGTGTCCTATGAGCCGGAGGAAGTGGGAAGCGAAAGTTTTCACACCTTGCTGAATGAAAATCTGGCATGGGCAAGTGTGATTGTAATCGGTCCGGGTCTTTCCACCGCCGAGTATGTGTCGGATATTCTGGAGGAAGTGCTCAGCGAGGCATTTGTTCCGGTTATTATGGATGCGGATGCGCTGAATATTTTGGCACAACATCCGTTTCTGACAAGATATTATACGGAGAACATCATCATTACCCCGCATCTGGGGGAAATGTCAAGACTGACGAAGCTTGATGTGGAACGCATCGATCGGGATCGGATGGGCGTGGCGACGGAATATCAGAAAATGTACGGAATTACCGTGGTATTGAAATCGCAGGAAACGGTGATTGCCTCGAGGGAGAGGGTATATCTCAATAAAACGGGAACGCCGGCACTGGCAAAAGCCGGGTCCGGAGATGTATTGACCGGAGTGATTGCCGGCATGATCTGTCACGGTTTCGAGGATGATGAGGCAAGTGCGTATGCCTGCTTTCTGCACGGACTTGCAGGCAGGCTTGCCGCAAAAAAACTGGGAGAGCATTCGGTCATTGCCAGAGATGTGATTCATTTTCTGCCCTATGTGTTGGACAGACGTCAGGAAGTTACAAGTTTGATTGAATGAATTCATGAAATGGAGAGATAGATGTCGAATTACAAAAGAGCCTATGCAAGCATTGATCTGACCGCTTTAAAGCATAATCTTGCGGTGATCAGTGCCCGTCTGCCGAAAGGGGTGAAGGTTGCGGCAGCCGTAAAGGCGGACGGATACGGGCATGGAGCCGTACCGATCGCCAATGCGATGAAGGACCGTGTTTCCTTTTTTTGCGTTGCGACGGCGGAGGAGGGCGTGAATCTGGACAGGCACGGAGTGGGACTGCCGATTTTAATTCTGGGACCGGTTCCGGGTGATGATTACCGTGAAGTGGTGGCGCACGATTTGCGAGCATGCATCTTTTGCATGGAGCAGGCGAAACATTTGTCTGACGAAGCCAAAGCGGCGGGAAGAACGGCAAAAATTCACATCGCGGTGGATACGGGAATGAATCGGATCGGTGTGAAGCCGAATTATGAAAGCCTGTTGCTGGTACGGGACATATCCCGATTGAAGGGCATTGAAATCGAGGGGATTTTCACCCATTTGTTCAGTGCGGATGAGGGAGATAAAAGCGCCGCAAAGGAACAGATTCGTCGGTTTCGGGAATTCTGTGAACGACTCGAAGAGATGGGGATTTGCCCGAAATTGCGGCATGTTGCCAACTCGGCGGGGATTATCGGCTCTCTGGGACATGATTTCAACATGGTCAGAGCCGGGATTTTGATGTACGGACTTTTGCCGTCCGCGGAAGCAATGAAACTGGATGTAAAGCCGGTCATGGGTTTGCATTCGACCATTACCTATATCAAGACCATCCGGGCGGGGGAAAGTGTCAGCTACGGTGCGACTTTTATTGCAAAAAAAAGCACCAGGGTCGCAACGGTACCGATCGGATACGGGGACGGATATCCCAGAAGTCTGAGCAATAAGGGATTTGTTCTGATTTGCGGAAAGCCCGCCGCGATTTTGGGGAGAGTCTGCATGGATCAAATGATGGTGGATGTGAGCGATATCGAAGATGCAAAGATCGGCAGCCATGTCACTTTGGTCGGAAAGGACGGTGATCGTGAAATCGGCGTGATGGATTTATGCGCGCTTTGCGACCGGTTTCATTACGAATTCGTTTGTGATATTTCCAAACGGGTTCCGAGAATTTATTTTGAAAACGGAGAGATGACAGGCATCAAAGATTATTTCGATGATGATTATACGGCTTTGTCGTGACCGGATAACAAGGAGTATTTTGTGGACGATTATTCGTTATGGGGAATAGGGATATTGGCAGTATGTACCATGGTAGAAGCGAGTTTCTACGGATTCGGTGCAGCCATTCAAAAAGTAAATGCGGCGGATTTGAATCCGGACATAAAGAGCGGGAATAAAAAAGCGGTCAAGGCGCTGCGGATTGTAAAAGAGCCGAGGACCTTTGTGAATACCATGCATATTGTAACCGGTCTGCTCGGCATGATTATGGGCGGTATTGTCCGGTACGATCTCCTCCTTCTGTGGAATCAAAGAATGTCGAAAAGCATGGATGAAATCCTGCGATTTCTATTGAAAAATGTGCCGTTTTACATTTTGGCTTTGATTATTTTTGTCAGTTTCGGAATGGTGATCCCCCGGCGTCTGGGTGCAAGGAGTCCGAAGAAATGGATTTATCGCGGTTTGAATTTCGTCAGTTTTTGCATGTTTCTTTGTCTTCCGTTTACCCTTGCAATTCATGCCGTCAGTGCAGGGATTCTAAAACTGTTTCATGTCGAACTGGATTTCAAGCAAAAGAAGGTCACGGAAGAAAACATCATGTTCATGGTCAATGAAGGCGGTGAAGACGGTGTTTTGGCGCCGGAAAAAGTCGCAATGATCACCAATATCATCGGGTTTAAAGACAAAAAGGCGGAGGATGTCATGACCAATCGCAACAGCATCAATGCGTTTGATGCGCAGATGACGCTCGGCGATGCGGTGGAATATGTCATCAATCATGGGGTAAACAGCAGATACCCGGTATATCAGGATGAGATTGACGATATCATCGGTTTTGTACATATGAAGGACATGTTTCGTCTGGTTCAAAAAGAACACCTGAGTGAGATGAAACTGGGACAGATCAAGGGACTTTTGCGCGATGTAACCATGATTCCCGAAACCAGGAAGCTGGATACTCTGTTTCAGGAGATGCGACCGAACAACAAGCAGATCGTGATTGTGGTGGACGAATACGGACAGACTGCCGGACTTTTGACCATGGAGGATATTGTGGAGGAAATAGTCGGCAATATTATGGACGAATACGATGTTGAGGAAAAGATGATCACAATCGACAAACGCGGAAATTTCAATATGCAGGGGATGACACCTTTGGAGGAAGTAGCCGAGATACTCGATATTGTATTTGACAAAGAGGAGCTGGACAATTTCGATACACTGAACGGATATCTGATCAGTCTGATTGACCGGATTCCGAATGACGGAGAGAGATTTCGCGTGGATGCACACGGATACCATTTTCGTGCCGACAAGATTGAAGATCGAATGATTAAATCCGTCAAGGTCAGTAAAATACGCTCCGACAAGAAAAAAACGAAAGAAGACAAAAAAGAGAATCCGGGAACCGGATTGAGTCAGGAGAGCAGAGAGGGTCAAGAGAACAAAGAGGACCGGGAGAACAGGAAGAATCATGATAAAAAAGAGCCGAAGGACAAAACACCCGAAACCGATCCGGCGCCGCGAAAGGGCGGTGTGTTGTCAAAAATGTTCAGTCTGTATTGACGAAACGGATTTCAATGTGTAGAATATTCATGCTGTTTTGAAATATTATACTTAATATCGAGGAGAATTTATGTCAGGACATTCAAAATTTGCCAATATTAAACATAAAAAAGAGAAGAACGATGCGGCGAAAGGAAAGATTTTCACGATCATCGGACGTGAAATTGCGGTTGCGGTGAAAGAGGGCGGCGCCGATCCGGCAAACAATTCCAAGCTTCGCGATGTGATTGCAAAGGCGAAATCCAACAATGTTCCGAACGACACCATTGAACGCGGAATCAAAAAGGCGGCGGGAGATGTGACTTCCGTCAATTATGAAGCGAATGTATACGAGGGATACGGACCGAACGGTGTCGCAATCATCGTGGAAACACTGACCGACAACAAGAACCGTACCGCTGCCAATGTCAGAGCGGCGTTCACGAAGGGCGGAGGCAATATCGGTGCGCAGGGCTGCGTATCCTATATGTTTGACCGCCGGGGTCAGATCATCGTGGACAAGGAAGAGGTGGAGATCTCCACCGATGAATTTATGATGATGGCGCTGGATGCCGGTGCCGTGGATTTTCTGGAGGAAGACGACAGCTACGAGATCCTGACCGAAGAGGAGAACTTCAGTGAAGTGAGAGAAGCGCTCGAAAAGCTTGGCATTCCGATGGTGGAAGCGCAGATCACCATGATTCCGCAAAATTATGTGGAACTGACTTCGGAAGATGATTTGAAAAAAATGAATAAAATTCTGGATTTGTTGGATGCGGAGGACGATGTGCAAAACGTGTTCCACTCCTGTGAAAACATTTGATTGTCGTTTCTCTGAAAGCCGACAAGCGGTAAAACCGGTTCCCTGCGGGGGATCGGCTTTTTTTTCGCCGAGGATCACGCATTTATCACATGGTTGCATTTCAGCGAACGAACCGTTTGCATTTCGGCGGACGAAGCATTTATCTTGACACTCATGGTATTCTATGACATAATACAGCATGAGGCGAAGGATGCCGTTGCCGAGGCGGGGCTTCGGGAAAGCGGCTACTATGATGCGGTAAGCTCTCCAACTTTGGAAAAGGCAAAGAATTTTAAGGGGGCATATCATGAAATCGGCAGCGATTCCGCACGGATTCTGGGTGCCGCCGGTGTAAATATCGCCATTTCCAAGTCTTTGTATGAGGACGCCAAAAAAGCCATTGCCGAAAATAAGGAATCCTTGAATCCTCTCCTTACTTTTGTGGGACAGATCACACAGACCGTGGAAACGGCTCCGGCAGAATACAAAGTATTGAATTCCGACGGCAGTTTCAGTAAAACGGTGGGAACACAAAGCGTGTTAAAGGAGGCTGAGGCACAAATCAGCACGACTTCCAACTACGGAAATTATGAAATTACCGTTTCCGGCATTGAGGATATCGACCCGGATCGCATGCAGGGCGCGATTCTGGAAACCGAAGACGGCTCCAAATACGGTTTAAAGCACCTGGACAATTTGTGGACAAAGGCTACGGAAATCGCTTTTTCCGCTGTGGAATTTACGGATACGGGTCATAACTCGCCGAAGGAATTTGCGCGTTTTTCCGATATGCAGGGCAAAACCGTGAAAAAAATCACTTATTTCATGGCAGACGGAGATGATCTGGTGATTGAAACGGATCTGTTTTGCAAATATCAGGCACCTTCGGATTACAGCGTAAGCGGGGATGAAAGCAGCATGTATCAGGCAAACGGCAGTACGGTAAATTATACCTTGTCCACAGCCGACAGCGAGTACAAACTTTCCCGCGTGGTTTTCAGAAGGAATGATGTCGATGTCGCTTTGGTAAATACCGATACGCCGGGTGTGCTTGCCTTACCGAAGGAGTTTACGCCGGGCAAATATCAGTTTGTATTTTCCAATGACAAGTATTCGGACATTACTTTCGTCACCCTGCTGGAATCCGGCTTGAATGCGGAGGACTTCAGTTTCAGTGACAATACCCTTGTGCTGAAGGAAAACGACAAGGGCTTGACGATCGGGCATTATATCAACTCCACCAATTCCGCAAAGGTCGGGGAGACGGAATATAAGGGCGGCAGAGGCAGACGTTTCGGAAAAACCGTCTTTAATGAGGATGGAAGCATTAAACTGGATGCTACAATAAGCATCAATGAAAAAGATGTGAAAGTATTTGAGGGAGCGGACACATATCCGGTAAGCATTCAGGCGGACGGTTACCCGGAAGTTTCCTTTGAGGTAGTACCGTAGTGAGCTTAATCCTGTGTCTTATTTGTATATCTTTGTGTGTGTATGCGTTTGACAAAAGCATCAAAAAAAGGGCGGCGGTATTATACGGGGCAAGCATAGCCCTCAGTTTCGGATCCCTGTTGCTGCCCAATCGTTTTGAACCCGCTTTTATGCAGGATTTCATCAACAGTGCGGTAAAAGGAGGGGCGCTGGCCGGAGCTTTGTTTATTCTGGTGATGTATGCCGCCGTCATTCCCGCAAAATCTCCGTTTCGGGCAAAGCTGATGAAATTGAGGGCGGAACTCGCGATTATGGCTTCGTTCATTACCCTGTCCCACAATATTGTGTACGGAAGGAAGTATTTTGTCCTGCTTTTTACCGAAGCGGGAAGCATGCATGCGGCGGAACTTGCGGCAGCGGTTCTGTCTTTGCTGATGATATTGCTTCTGGTGCCGCTTACCTTGACGTCTTTTATGTTTGTACGCAGGAAAATGCAGCCGAAGAAATGGAAGTCACTGCAAAGATGGTCGTATCTGTTTTATGCGTTTTTGTATGTGCACATTGCTTTGATTTACGGCAAAAATATTTTACTGGGGAAAGGGACGTATTTGTTCGGCTTTATTTTATACACGCTGATTTTCTGCCTGTATCTGATACTGCGGTGTACCAAGCAGTTACAGGGGAAACCACGGGCGATATGGGCGGTGAGCATTGCAGGCGGTCTTGCCATGGTCTGTATCTGTACGCCTCTTATTCTTTTGGCTTACGCGAAAACTCCGGCAAACTCCCCGCAGACGGAATCCTCCGTTTCTGCACAAAGTTCGACGGAAAGCATGCCGGCAGGCAGTACAAGCGAGAAAGGCTTTACAGACGGTACCTTTGAAGGCAAGGCGGCAGGATACAATGGGAATGTTTATGTCAGCGTTCGTGTAGAAGGCGGGAAAATCACGGATATTCAGATTACCAAACATTCGGAAGATGAGGAATACTACATGGATGCCAAAACGCAGGTAATTGCGGACATCCTTGAAAAGCAGAGCACGGATGTGGATACCGTCAGCGGCGCCACGTCCACGTCGGATGCGATTATTCTTGCCGTTAAACGGGCTTTGGGTGAAAAATAAATACCGGAAAGCAAGTCGTGTGAGACCGGATTCCGACAAAAACAAGCAGGCTGAGAAGCCTGCTTGTTTTTGTGAAAGGTCAATGCACGATATTTCCGAGGATTCCGAAGCTGACAAACATCATAATCACGCTTGCAATCAACACACCGAGTATGGCGGCAAGAAAGGATTTTTTGCGGTTCAGTCCGATGGCGGACGCGATCAGGCAGCCGGTCCATGCTCCGGTTCCCGGCAACGGTATGCCGATGAACATGACCAATCCCCAAAAACCGACCGTTTCAATCGATTTGCGGTGTTTTTCCACTTTTTTATCCAACCATGCGGCACATGATTTCAGGAAATGAATTTTGGATTCACGCATATAGTTATGTATTTTATCAAAAATGAGAAGAATGAAAGGTACGGGAATCAGATTTCCGATAATACTGATAATGTAACTCTCCAACGGATCCATGTTCAATAAGGAAGCCGCAATCAGGCCGCCCCTCAACTCCAGAATCGGCAACATGGAAATAATAAATACGGTGATCTGCTTTCCGTAGGTAAGAGAGGCAAGCCCGCCCAGAGCCCCGACCAATGCTTTTGCTAATTTTTCTGCCATATTCAATGATATCGATGACGATATATCCTTTCCTGGTTTACAATTTCCGACAAAGTGAATGATATTGTATCAGACATTGCTGGGATATTGTATCAGACATTGCCGACAAAGGCAAGAATAAGAATGGATAAGGTACGGACATTTCGGGTTGCAATGTACAGCTTTGTTGATGCACAACGGAAAAGCTTGCAAAAAATATATATTTACAATACAATTTAAGAAGAAAACCGATAAATTGAAAACTGTAATGGGTTTTAAGATGCCATGCATCTTAGATTAAAAGGGAAGTCAGGTGAAAATCCTGCACGGTCCCGCCGCTGTAAGAGAAGAGCCTTCTTCAATAAACCACTGAAATTATTTCGGGAAGGAGAAGAAGGCAT
>JBHAEV010000252.1:0-8907 GCA_041855735.1 Lachnospiraceae bacterium | reverse complement strand
TGCTCCTCCAATTTTTTCTACAATACTAACAAATCCATATATGTCTGTCAATGGTAAAACATCGCAAAACCGGCGACCGTCAGTCATCCTCACAATGTTTTGCCAGACTGCAATGAAAAACACCACCCCTTGGAGGGTGGTTATGATGAATGACTGTGATGTCTGCCGATCGGAATGATTAAGGGCATTTTTGATACCGGATCCGTCATAACGGTACTTTCTATTCCGAATACTTCCTTTAACAGCGACGGTGTAACCACTTTTTGCGGCTCTCCCTGTTCGATCAGCCTTCCGTTCTTCATCGCAAAAATATAGTCCGCATACCGAATGGACAGATTGATGTCATGAAGTACCATACAGATCGTGGTTCCTTTTTTTTGATTTAAATCCGTCAGCAAATCAAGGATTTCAACCTGGTATGCAATATCCAGATATGTGATCGGTTCATCCAAAAGCAATATATCCGTTTCCTGTGCCAATGCCAGTGCAATCCATACTCTCTGCCTTTGTCCGCCGGAAAGTTCGTCCACGGAATGATCTCCGAGATGGGACACTCCCATCGTATCCATGGCTTCCTGAACGGCTCTGAAATCATCCGATGTCATGTTCTGCATAAATTTTCGATACGGGAATCTTCCTCTGGATACCAGTTCCGTAACTCGTATCCCCTCCGGAACCACAGGGGATTGCGGAAGAAGTCCCAGTTTTCTTGCCAGCTTTTTTGTATTCCATTCCAAAATATTCACATCCTCAAGGGCAACCTGACCATGTTTGGGTTTCAGTAGTCTTGAAAACGTTTTCAGCATTGTGGATTTCCCCGAGCCATTGCTGCCGATGATGACCGATATTTTCCCTTTCGGTATTTCCAGCGAAACATCATTGACAATGACTTTTCCGTCATAACCTGCAACCAGATTTTCGGAATACAAACGCAAGTTTTCTTTGTTCATCATGCCCCCCTTTTGTTGTAACCGATCAGCAAAAATATCAAGTACGGTGCTCCCAAAATCCCCGTAATCACTCCAACCGGATATCTTGCAGGCAATGCATACTGCCCGACCAGATCGGACGCCATCACCAGAATTGCTCCGACAAGCGCAGAGCTTAACAGATTCGACTCCCCTTTTCCCGCCAGATTCGCGGCAATCGGCCCCGACAGGAAAGCGACGGAGGCGATCGGCCCCGACACGGCTGTCGCAAATGCGATAAGCATCATGGAGCAAACGATAAGCGCAACTCTTGTTATGGTAACATCAACCCCCATGGTAATCGCGTGCGCATTTCCCAATTGCAGCACATTAAGATGTTCCTGCAGTAAAAAAAGTGCTGCTCCGAACACGATAACGATAAAAACAAGTCGCGGCATATCCGCAAGCTGTACCCCGTTCAGGCTCCCGCCAAGCCATCTCAGTGCACTTGCGACATCATATTCCGATGCTTTTAAAAGCATCCAGGAGATCATGGAATTCAAAAAATACTGCATTCCGATTCCGATCAGAATCAGCCTTCCATTGGAATATCCTCCGCTGATGGCCAAAAAATAGATGATGCATGCGACACCGAGTCCGCTTGCAACCGCCATCATTGACACAATGTCTCTGCTCAGATTCAGAAACAGGATTCCGAATACGGCAGCCATGCTGCTGCCTGCCGTAACGCCGATGATATCCGGACTTGCCAGCGGATTTCCAAGCAATCGTTGAAATGTATTTCCAGCCATCGCAAAAGCCATCCCGCAAAACACTCCCGCCAGCATTCGGGGCAGTCTCAATGTATAAATTGTAAACCCGGCACCTTCCGCCTCTTCTCCTCTGAGCACATCAAAAACCGTACGCAAAGAATACACGGTGTTTCCGTAACACATCGCAAACACGCATAGAATGAGCAGAATAACCATAAATATCGATACAACGGTATAATAGTTTCGCTTTCTTTTTCTGTATCCTGACAGGATCATATGCTGCGCACCTTTGCCTTTCTGACGATGAGTATAAATACGGGTGCTCCTATGAGTGCGGTGATAATTCCCGTTTCGATCTCTCCCGGTTTTCCCAGAATTCTCCCGATCAAATCCGCCACCAGTAAAAGTATACTGCCTCCGACTGCCGATATCGGAATCGTTACTTTTAAATCCGTACCGATCAACAGCCTTACCAGATGCGGCACCATAAGTCCGATAAAGCCGATCGGCCCCGCGAGCGCTGTGGTAGAAGCACACAAAAGTACCCCGCCGACTGCGGATACGGCTCTGACAAAACTCACATTGATTCCGAGGGAAATGGCTGTTTCATCTCCCAGAGCTAAAGTGTTCAGCGAATTCGCCATGGCAATCGCGATGACAAAACCGACCAGAAAATAAGGCAGCAACAATTGAAGATCCGCCCAGCTTGCGGCACCGACATTGCCGACCTGCCAAAACCGGAACCTGTCCATAACATGGGAATTCGGCAGCATCACCGTATTTACCAAAGATTGAAGCGCCGTTCCGGCTGCCGTCCCGGCCAGAGCTAGTTTCATCGGCGTTGCCCCCTCTTTTCCCATATTCGCCAGCGAATATACAAGCAGCGCCGTGATCATCGCTCCCAGAAAAGCAAGCAAAATATACTGGTTCCCGTTCGAAATATGCAGGAAGGAAATTCCGGATACAACAAACAGAGATGCTCCCGTATTGACCCCCAAAATACTGGGATCCGCAATCGGATTTCTTGTTATGGACTGCATCAATATCCCCGATATACTCAGCGCTGCTCCGGCAACAACGGCAAAAAACATCCTCGGTATTCTGCTTTGAACCACGGCTGTGTCATAATCCGTAAGATTGATTCCCTGTATTGCATCGATAACATTACTATAACCTACAGATTTTGTTCCGTAGGTTATAGACAATATCATACATATTATTAAAAACAGCGCAGAACCGATTCCAGCCAATAGGATTTTACTTTGGTCTTTTTTCATTTGCTTCATTCAACAGTGCAAGGTACTCATCGATTGCCGCCGGTATTGAAAGTATCGACGGAGTTGTGGCCGCCGCCATATCCGTATTGGCATCAAGAAGCATCACCGCTCCGTTTTTGATGGCCGGAATGGAAGACATCAATGAATCCGCCTGCAATGCTTTCACCAGTTCCTCATCTCCGTACACGATCATAAGTTCCACATCATTCAGCTTATTTGCATTTTCTTTACTGATCGTTATGGAAAAATCACTCGTATCTCCCGCCAGATCCAGAATACTTTGCGGCATTTGCAGTCCCAGATCCGACAGGAAATTTGCCCTCGGATCCGTCGGCAAATAGGCGTAAAATGTGCTGAAATCATTCGCATCGATCCAGAAAAATCCGGTTTTCACATCTTTCAAATCGGGATATGCCGCCAGTTTTTCTTTGATCAGGGCTTCCACTTCCTTTACCTTCGCTTCTCCTTCCGACTTCATTCCCATACCTTCCGCATTCAGAATGGTTTGCTCCCTCCAGGTCGTTTGCCAGGGACCTCTTTGATAGGTTACCACCGGCGCGATTTGACTGAGCAAATCATATTCCTCCTGTGTCATACCGGAATAAGCCGCCAGAATCACATCCGGTTTCGCATCACTGATCGCCTCATAATCGAATCCGTCAACATCATTGAATACATTTGGCGAATCTTCTCCAAGGCTTGCAAACGCTGCATCCGTCCATGTGTGCAGATTGTGCTCCGTCACTTTTCCGTAATTGGCCATGGAAACACCCACCGGTACCACGCCCAGTGCAAGCGGTGTGTCCTGATTTTCCCAACCCAAAGTGACAATTCTCTCCGGTTTTTTGGGTATAATCGTCTCCCCCAAAGCATGCGTGATCGTCATCGGATATCCTTCCGACTCGCTTTTTGCCGTGGTGCCGCTGTTCTTTGCACTGCTGCTTTCCGCCGCCGTGCCGCTGCTTTCCGCATTCGTGCTTTCCACTGCGGTGCCGACACTGCTCTTTGCATCGGATTGCTCCGCTTGATTTGCACATCCGACAATAAACAAACTCAGCATGCATGCCAAAACAGGTACTAATCTTTTTTTCATCTTCTCCACCTTTCTACTTCCCTGAACTGATATAGATAAACGAAAGCAATGGCATCATGCCACTGTATCCTCCATGAAAAATATATCCGGCTTTCATCCGGGTATTTCACGGTGTATTCTCTCATCCGACATATATCAGATTTCCTGCAATGTTTTGAGTTAGTCTAACATAACTCAAATGATGTGTCAACTATTACCTATGAAATCCATTCCATTATTTTACACCATGGCTTCCACCATCGTACCGGTATGAAAGCAGCAGCCTTCGAAATCATAACCATGTCTTTGGCAATCCGTGGTATTGACACAAAAAAACATGACAAAACACCGTGAATCTCACGATATTCTGTCATGTTTCGATTTATGAATCCGTTCTGATAACGGAAGTTTTCGCATTTTCCCGACTTTCGGAAACCGGCGTTTCTCAGTTTTCGGAAATCACTGATTTCCCGGAGGAATTCAAAAACCAGATATTCTTATTGTATTGTTGGATGTCGTCCTCCATCTTGCTTACAATGTCAAACAAATCCTCTTCATCTGCCAAAAGTCTTACCTTTGCCGCCTGTTCGCGAAGCTCTTTCATATCGGAAAGTGCCGATTCCAGCGCATCCTTTGTGGAAATATCCCTGCTCTGCACTTCCTTGATGGAACTGACGGTCAAATAATCTTTTAAGGAAGCGAGCGGATATTCGCCATGCATTTTGATCAATTCCGCAATTTCATCCAGGACATCCGCATACGAGTCATAGATGGTTTCCAGATACTCATGAACCGGCTTAAAATCCGATCCGACCACATTCCAGTGTAAATTGTGAACCTTAATATAGCTCACTGCGATGTCTGCCAAATACTTGTTTAATTCCTGCAATAAATTCTGTTTCATATTTTCTCCTTTTTCGATGGCTGTGCGAAAATCGGTTTCTTTGAAATCATGGATCTGAACCTATCGTTCACCTCAAAATCCGTTCTCGATTCCAAAGTAATTTTATTTCGTCACAGTTTGTACTGTTTTCTTATTAATATCAGTAACTATTACTGATATATGCATTATATCCCTTGTTTCCGGTATTGTCAAGTGTTTTTGAAAATAAAAAAAGTCACTTTCTCTCTCGAAAATGACTTTTTGCTTTATCGTTGTATTCTTAACTGCCTCAATTTCCTGTCTTGCAGCAAGGCATTAGTTTCCGATCATATTTCTGATGACAACCGGTGTTCGATAATTCCAGACGGAAATCATCACTCCGTTTCGCTCATTGGAGGAATGAATGACCTTTCCGTTTCCGATATACATCGCAACATGATTGATACCGCCTCCGGATCCCGCATAGAAAATCAAATCCCCGGGCATTGCCTCGTCGATACTGACTCTTCTTCCTTGCTGTGACTGCGCCGCCGCCGTGCGATTCAGCCATACTCCGGCTTTGTTTCCCAGAATATATCTGGTAAATCCCGAACAGTCCGCTCCGATATTCGGGTTGGAACCGCCGTAAATATATCTTCCGCCCAGAAACTGCTTCGCATAATCCACCACGGATTGGCGCAGATTCATCATCCTTTCGGCACGAAGCCGCCTCGAAAATTCCACGGAATCCAAATCCGCCCCATAGGAATCATAGTCCGCGCTCTGCTTCTCCATTCTTTGGATCAAATCCGTCAATCTCTGTCTGGTGGCCGTCGCCGTCTGATTATGGAACATCCCGGTTTTGGCGTTTTGCAGCGGAGGCATCAATGCCAATCCGTCAAGATTCGCCGAGGCGATGCTCACCCCCATGATATTCTCCGTTTTGGCATTTCGAAACACATTGATTTCATCCGCATGAATGGCGACCGTCATCATCTCTTCAAGCGTGGAACGGTCGGAAGAGGTTTCTCCCATCACATCATCGATTTTTTGATAGATGGATTCTTCTTTTTGGTAGAGCTCATTCAGCTTCTGCGTCGCTTCCTCCGCCAGATCCTTCAGTTCCCGTACCTGGGACTCCTGAACATCCACCGTTTCCTTTAAAACGGAATTCTCCCTGCTGATGATTTCCTGATTGCTTTCCAACACATCTACTTTTGCGTTTAAGTCCATGTTATCGGCAGCCGTATTCGCCACCTGCCGATCCAAAATCACATTTCGACCGTAAAGCACGCCCGCCACAATGGCAAGCAGAAGGACAAAGGAACATACCGCTTTAATCAATACCGTCGGTATCCGTATTTGGAACGGTTTCTTTCCCGTGTCATTCATAATCATAATGGTGATTTCTTTATTGACCTTTTTCTTTTCCTGCGTCCGTATTTTCATTTCGATTTCCTTTGTTCAATGCAACGGGGCTGACCGTACCGCCTCCCATGGTTGATTTTCCCTCAAATACCGCACCTTCCGCAATATAAAGAAGTTTCGTAACAATATCGCCTTTGATCTTGCCGGACTTTGCAATTTCCAGTTTATTCTTCACCTGAATATTCCCTTTTACCTCGCCGGCAACCAGCATGGAATCCGCGCTGACATTTCCCTCCACAATTCCGCTTTCGCCGACAATCAGATGCCCTTCAAAAAAACCTTCGCCCTTTAATTTTCCGTCAATTCGAATCGTGTCCTTGGATCGGAGCATGCCCTCTATCACCGCATTCTCCCCGATAATCGTATCAATCCTGGACGTATCCGCCTTGCTGCTGCTATTACTGTTTCCCGAACTGAAAATCAACATAATCCCCTCCAATTTTATTGTTTTAATGCCAAAAATGCCGCCAGATTCCCTCTGCGCTCTCCCATCTTCCGATGGGAAAACAACAGATCCGGATTGCAATGCGTACAAATATCGGACACATTGATATGTTCCGGCAATATCCCCGCTTTCAGCAAGCATATTTCATTTGCTTTCCACAAATCGAGCCGGCAATGATTGCCCCGAATATCCGAAATGATCGCATCGAACTCATTCGCATCATAGCGATCTCGAAATGCATCCGCCACATCCATGCCGACCTCATAACAGGAACTGCAGATTCCGGGCCCGATTGCCGCAATGATATCCTTCGGATGTGAGTGAAACTCCGCCTCCATCCGCTTCACCATTTTGTCCGCCATTCCGTAAAGAGTGCCTTTCCATCCGGAGTGCGCCAAACCGATCGCTTTTTTGACAGGATCCACAAAATACAGCGGAATACAGTCCGCAAAAAATGTCACGAGGGTAATCCCCGGTTCATCGGTCACGAAACCGTCGATATCGCTGTAATCTCTCTCCCTCAGGATCCCCTTCTGGCAATCCGCCTTTGTCACCCGGCGAATATTTGTGCTGTGAGTCTGATGTGTCAGTACAAAGGAGTCGAATGCAACTCCCAGCGCCTGTGCCATACGCCTGTAATTTTCCAATACATTTTCGCGGCTGTCGTCCTCCCTGGTAAATGACAGATTCATGGTGGAACAAACCCCGGAACTGACTCCTCCGATTCGCGTGGAAAATGCATGAATCACACATCCCGTTTCTTCCAAGGCCGGGAATTTCAAAACACATACGCCATTCTTTGCACGAAATTCGTCAATGCATCGGCTGCCTTTCGTATCCGTTCTTTTCCAATGATACATCTCTTTCAAAACGCGTCTTTCATCCATTCGATTTGATTCCCCAAAATTCCCAAACAGTCAAATCTTTTCACAAGTCCGGCATACTCTCTATGCTCCGACAGAAAAATACCGGCAACCTTCCGTATGGTGGTTTGTTTTCGACGATTGATCGCATCAAACGGATCGCCGAATTTTGCTGATCTTCGAAATTTCACTTCAACAAAAACCAGGTGGTTTGCATCCCGCATGATCAGGTCAATCTCTCCCTCACGACAGCGATAGTTTCCGGCAATCCGTTTCAAACCCTGTTTTTCCAGAAACCGAAGTGCCAAATCTTCATATTCCGAACCGATTTGTCTATTGTTCATATGTTCCGTATCCCGCTCTCACCGCATTTCATAAACCGCACATTGCAAAAGCCGCCACAATTACAAACATCGTTTTTTCATCACCGTATCGACGAATTGCGTTCTGTGTTCTTTACATCTGCCGAACTCGAGTATTGCATCGATATGCTGCTTTGTACCATATCCCTTGTGCTTTGCAAATCCATACTCCGGATAAATTTTATCCAATTTCTCCATCATGCGGTCTCTGGTCACCTTTGCCAGGATGCTTGCCGCCGCAATGCTGACACTTCTGGCATCCCCTTTGATGATCTTTTCCTGTATCACCTCAAATCCCAAGTCCGGAATCAACACCGCATCATTCAGCAAAACTTCCGGAATCACTCCCAGATTTGAAACTGCCTCCCGCATCGCCTTATAGGTTGCACCCAGAATATTCAAACGGTCGATATCTGCAACACTTGCCACACCGATGCCGTAATACATGGCTTTAGCCTTGATTTCGTCATAAAGCAGATCCCGTTTCTTTGCGCTCAGTTTTTTGGAATCGTTTAAATACAGAATCCTTGCATCCCGCGGCAAAATGCATGCTGCGGCAACCACCGGTCCTGCCAGCGGTCCCCTGCCCGCTTCATCCACTCCGCAAACCAAGTCAAATTTTGCATACTTGTCTTCAAATTCCCGCATGAGCATAAGGCGGGAAAGTTCTTCCTGCTCTTTTATGGCCATTCCAGTGTAACCCTTCCAAGTTTTGCCGAGCGGAAGTCATTGATAAATCCGGTTGCCGCCTTGTCAATGTCGAATTCTCCGCCCTTTTTAACGATATTTCGGACTTCGGCAATTTTCGCCAGAATGTCCTCCGCTTTCTGATCCTCCGAAGGTACAAATCCGTATTTTTCCTCAAACATCTGAGGTTTGTTCTGCAGAAACCATTTGACGATCTCCGCTGCAAGTTC
>JBHAEV010000251.1:0-8302 GCA_041855735.1 Lachnospiraceae bacterium | reverse complement strand
TTCATATCCCTTATGCTTTATTAAAGTACGCCAAAATTTAAACGTGTTCACTTTTCATTAAGGAATTCGCGCTTAACACGAATTCTGCCTTATTTTTAATCAAATTTGCGAACGAACGTCAGTGAGTTTCGCAATTACCTAATAACTCAAACTTTTCCATTGATCCGCTCCGGCTCATTCCCGCAAACACTCCTGAACGAAAATAAGTTTTAGTATACCCGTCAACCGACCGATACACTAAAACTTTTCGCTCTTTCAGGCGCTTTTATAAGGTTTTTGTTTATCCGGATACGTATCCGACGATTCTTAGTTTACTCCATTTTCCCGGTATATGCAACACAAAATGCAATGTGAATTTTCAAGTTCCGTCGGAACCTTTTTCTTTGAACCTGACTTTTCATAATCTCCAGCCAAGCGCCTGCCGTCTGATATTTACAAAGCGCCTGTACAATCCATCCTGCGCAAGCAATTCCGTATGCGTACCGTGCTGGACAATTTCTCCCTTATCCAAAACAAGAATCTGATCCGCCGACCGCACCGTAGACAGACGGTGCGCAATCATCAGCAGGGTCTTATCTCGTGTCAGCTCAAGAATGGCTTTTTGCAAATCCAGTTCATTTTCGGGATCTACGCTGGCAGTAGCCTCATCCAAAATGATGATGGGAGCATCCTTTAAGATGGCTCGTGCAATGGAAATCCGCTGTTTTTCACCACCGGAGAGACTGGCTCCGCCTTCCCCGATTTTCGTGGCATATCCATCCGGCAATGCCATAATAAAGTCGTGACAACAGGCTTTTTTTGCCGCTTCCACGATTTCTTCCCCAGTTGCATTTGCTTTTCCAAAGCGGATATTGTTTTCTATCGTATCTTCAAACAGATAAACATTCTGAAACACAATGGAGAAATTCCTCAAGAGACTGTCCAAAGTGTATGTACGCACATCATGACCGCCAAGCAAAATCTGACCGCCGTTCACATCCCAAAACCGGGCAAGCAGGCTGCACAGTGTCGTTTTCCCGGAACCGGATGGTCCGACAATGGCGCAAGAGCTGCCTTCCGGCACCGTAAAGCTCACATCAAGAAGCACTTCTTTTTCTCCATATGAAAAAGAAACATGACAAACCTCTATATCATGATGTACAGGAGACAGACTTGACCCATTTTCGTCCAGAGATGGAATTTCCATAATCTTTTCCATACGATCCAAAGAAGCGTCCACAACCCGCGCAACCGATGACATACTCCCGGCCACTTCCACAGCGGAATAGATCATAAAACCGGAAACCAACAGAAGAAGGCATTTTCCCGCTGTGATTTCCCCCGCCCAAAGAAGATAGGGAGCAAGTACTAAAATACCTGCCCGTGCCAGCTTAAATACCGTTTGATACCAGCCCGTCATCGTAGAAAAAGATTTTTCAAGGGCGATGTTTGCAGAAGCACTTTCCTCAATCGACTGATTCATTGTCTTTGCGGCACGTCCATCCAGACCGAAAGCCTTTACCACACCCATGCCCTGCACATATTCCAGAACAGCCGCAACAAGAGCGGCCTGAGCTGCCTGACGACGGGGAGAGTGTTTTTTACCCGCCTTTTGAATGTCCGCATAGACCAGAAGTGCAACCATCAACCCCGCAAAGGACAGCAAACCGATGCGCCACTCATAAAAGAAAAGCCACAATGTGATAACAATCGCATGAATGACGCCTCCCGCGACCAATTCCATAATCGCCACCGCATTGGTTTCGATATCTCCCAGAGTTGTTGTGACTGCCGCCGTAATATCTCCCAGCCGGTTTTCGTTAAAATATCCCATGGGTGCATGTTTTAACCGCTCTCCAATGACAAGACGCTTTTTTGTGCATACGGAAAAGCTTCCGATAGTACGGGCATTGGTAGAAAGATTGATAAATACAATTCGACCGACAATGCTGACCGTCATGATGGCAAAGGATTTCCAAACCGTATCCGCCGACATAACATTTCCTCCCTGCTTAGCGAAAATCCCTTCTAAAACAGTCAAAATTGCCAGAACAGGAATCATCTCAAAAACAGAGCTGATTACATGAAACAGGAAGGAGCAAAGCAGCCGTCCCTTCTGATCTCCCGAAAATGTCAATAAACGTTTGAACAATGCAATCATTATGCACCCTCCTCTCTCTTGTCTTTTGTATCGATATGTGCCTGCCAAAGTGTCCGGTAAAGTTGATTTTTCGACAACAATTCCTGATGTGTTCCCTGTGCGGCAACCTCTCCCTTGTTAATAACCAGAATCTTATCGGCAGAGGTAATGGTCGACAGTCTGTGCGCAATCACGATCAATGTCTTTCCCGCCACAAGCTGAGAAAGAGAGGATTGAATCACCGCTTCGTTTTCCGGATCTGTAAAAGCGGTTGCCTCGTCCAAAACCACCACGGGACTGTTTTTCAGTATTGCCCTCGCAATCGCAATTCGCTGGCGTTCGCCGCCGGAAAGATGGCTGCCGCCGTCACCGGCCAATGTGTCATATCCGCGTGGCAGCGACAGGATAAAATCATGACAGCTGGCTTTTTGTGCCGCCTCTTCCACTTCTTCATCCGTTGCTCCCGGATTTCCAAAGCGAATATTCTCCCGGATGGAGAGGTGAAACAGGAAATTATCCTGTGATACATAAGATACCGCATCCATAGCTTGAGACAGCGGGATTTTCCTAATATCTACACCGCCGAGTGTCACGCAGCCGCTCTTTGCCTCCCAAAAGGATGCTATTAAACGTGCAATGGTGGATTTTCCGGAACCGGAGGGACCGACAATCGCGGTCATTCCTCCTTCCGCACAGGAAAAAGACACCCGACAAAGCACTTCCGTTTCATGATAACGAAAGCCGACATTCTGAAAGGCAATCTCGTGATTCGGCAGAGAGACACTTTTTTGAGGCCGATTCATTTCTTCCAGCTCCAGAATTTCTCCGATTTCCTGGACGGTTGCATCGACCATGGCAAGACTGTCCGTATACCGCAATGCCTGAATCAACGGCTTTACCAGACCCAGCGCAAGGATGATACAGGAAATCAGAACGTCAGCATCTATCCTGCCGTTTATAAAGAGCCAGCTTCCCAAAGGAAGCACCCCCAGCAGGCAGGTGGGCATGATAGCCATGCCCGCCACATAAAAGCCGTTGGTTTTGCGGAACCAATCGGATTTGGACCGCTCACTTTCCGTAACCGCATCTGCATACTTTCGATAAGAATCCTCATCCTGCCGAAAGGTCTTGATCACCTGAATGCCGTTTATATATTCCACCATTGCAGCGTCCATGTTTTTATTGGCCGAAAGAACACGGGCATACCTTGCTTCATAATCCTTCATCATTCCCATATAGCAGAAAAATCCAATGGGGATTGTCGCAAGGGAAATCAAGGCGATACGCCAATCCATTAAAAGCAGGTAGATCCATATCAAGACCGGGATGAGCGTATTCGCTGTCAGTTCCGGCACCATGTGTGCCAGAGGCAGCTCCAGCTTTTCCACGGTATCTACCAGCATGGCTTTGAATTTCCCTGATGGGGTATCCAAAATGGTTCCCATTGGCACACGAGCGAGTTTTGCCGTGATACTCTTCCGGATATGTGCAAGTATGGTAAACGCCGCACGGTGGGATCGTATCGTTGAATATGTGTTCAGCCATAAAGAAGCCAAATAACCCAAAAGGGCAATTCCTGAAAGTAGCATAATCCGGTCAGGCTTAACCTGTTCTCCAATAACATCCGTAATCATTAGTGATACCGTGACATAGGGTATCATGCCGCAAAAGGCACCTAGAGTAGCTAATACGACGGAGCTTGCCAAAAGCCCTTTACATGGTTTTGCAAACTCTTGCAATCTCTGAACCGTTCCTTTTTTATATTGATTCATATCTCCCCTCTTAAAATCATCTCAACCGCTTCCCGCGCTTCCCGCGCTTCCCCGGACAGATCTGCAGCAATTTTACCCTCCGACAATACCAGAATGCGGGAACAGATATGTTTCATAAATTCAACATCATGGGTGACAACCAATAGAATGCTTCCATGCTGTGACAGTTCTTTCGCCAGCTTTCCTACTTTCTCCATCCCGGAAAGATCAAGACCGCTGGTAGGTTCATCAAAAACCAGCACCGTTCGTTTGCAAACAAGACTGACCGCAACTGCCAGCCGCTGCTTTTGTCCGCCGGACAGGGAAAGCGGATGCCGATCCTTGTACCGGCCAAGTTCCAATAAATGAAGTGCATAATCTATCTGCGCTGCATCCGGCTTCTGAATGCCAAGCCGGCATTCTTCCCATACACGATCGGTAAATAGCTGGTGTCCTACATCCTGCATGACCATATAGGAGCATTGCTTCCGTTTCTTGGCAGGCAGTTTTTCACCGCCCAGAGTAATACTGCCGGCGGCTTCTTTTTGCAGGCCGCACAAAGTACGGGCAAGCGTTGTTTTTCCTGCGCCATTGGCTCCGACAATAGCGATGATCTCTCCCCCGCGTGCTGAAAAGGTGAGATCTTTTAATATGCACTGTTTTCCAAGGCGAACATGGAGATTTCTAACCTCCAGACAGTTCTCTGTCAGATTAAGAGGAGACTCTCGTACCATGATTTCTTTCAGATTTCGACAGCGCAAGCCCATAGCTTCGATTTCATCCTTAATAACTTTCTCCCGATGAATCCTCCAATTATGGCACAAAGAATTGTGGCAAGTGTCATCAGCGGAATTGCCCACCAATTTACACCAATGGAGTGAATAATATCGGAAAAGGCTTCAAAGTCGCCGTTATTTTTCATAAATTCATCAAATTGTGACGGCATAACGGCCATGGGTATGTATGCCCCCATAGGTGACAAGGCCATTACGCAGTAAGCCGTCAGGTTTCTGCGAAAAGACTTAAACTGCGCAGAAGCACAGATGAAATCTGCCAGAAATCCACATACCACAAAGAACACGGACATCATCCAGAACATACCGGTTATAAAAAGCAGAATACCGCCAATGATGCCGAGAATTGTCAATGCCCGGCGTTTCGGAATTTTGGCAACATAGAGCATGAAAATGGTTCCGTTAAAGAGTGCCACAACAGGTGGCATGAGCGGAAATGTAACGGGTGTCATCTGGACAATACCCCCGATCACAAAAGCAACCGCAGAGTAAATCAAGGAAAAAATTCCTACTGAAATAAAATCTCTTGTTTCCAATTCAGTATGTACTTTTTGAGTATTCATTTTTATCCTTCTGATGTTTTTAGTTAGCAGAGTCTAACTCATGATTAAAAAATTACAACGATCCAAAACAAGAAACCGGAGCTTTGAACCGTTGCAGCCTACAGAATACGCAAAAGACCGTCCCAACCGGAATTGAAAAACACAGCCAATTCTTCAATATATTCAATCGCCTTTTCTCTCGGCATATCATGTACCACCGTTTCAAATACGGCAGTAAAATAGGCACTGGTAATCATGTGGTGCAATTCCGGACTGGCAGCACCTTTCAGCTTGCCCTGATTCCGCAAGGCAGTAAAATATTGCTCTGTGCGAGTCACATCCAATTCCACAAGATTGTGAATGTAATTCTCATACTTTGTACCGTCTGCGCAACATAGAATCAATTTGAAGGCATCGAAATGTTCATAAATATACCCCAAAAAATGCCGCAGATATTGTGTGGAAAGTTCACGACTCTGTGCAGCTTGATTTTCCGGAATCAAATCAAAATGTGCTTCCTGCGCAGCCTTGAATTGATGAACCAGACCTTCTGCTGCCGCAGAAACCAAATCTTCAAACAGAGCGGCTTTATCCGCGTAGTACCCGTAAAACGCTCCTTTTGTGAAGCCCGCTTCCGCTACGATATGATTCAGCGAAGCGTCCTTAAAGCCATGTTTTAAAAACTCCCTTTTACCCACCTCCCGAATCTTCTTTTTTGTCTCGGAATTTTCCATAAAACAGTTCCTCCAATGTCAATATACCAACAGTATATACCACTGGTATATTAGCATGCTAAACGATTCCTGTCAAGATTTTGATAAAGAAAAGGGAACTGTGGCATTCGATAATGCGATGCCCTTTTTATACATTAGAAAAGACTGCCGCACTATTTCTTAGTGCGACAGTCCCTTAGCATGGAGATGACGGGATTTGAACCCGTGTCCAAAAATCAATTCCTCGTTCTTCTACTATTATAGTCAATTCTTTGACATTCCCTCCACCCTGCGAAAACTGACATCCTCAGGACTTCAGTAGCTTCATATTACTTAACCATACGCAAAGCTTAGTATGGAAAGTGTCCCACATTCAAGGCGTCGGTACTTTAAGCTGTGAGTGACCTAAAACCGACGGCTACCCTTAGGCAGCGTATGCTAAATTATCTTCAGCGTTTGATTTAATTTTGCCATTTACGATGGCGAACGAATAGCTTCACCGACTGCATGATCCCTGTCGAAACCAGTACATCCCCAAAGATCCATGAATATGTTTCCCGAATCCGAACGCCCGTCTTTGAAACGAGTCGGTCAAATCCGAAATATAAAATACAATTGTATTATAGCATACTCTCCAGCCCGATTACAAGAAAAATCAAAGTGACATTTTTATTCCGGGTTTATCGGAATGGAACGATCATTTACATTCCATCGGTTTCGACGAAAGGGCAGTGCCAAATTTTCGGCACATCACTTGCCAGATTCTTCCATGCGCTCCACCATTGTAAACGTCATATATGCAAGATACAGATTGATGCTTCCGAACAGAGGTGTCACCCAATCTCCTTCCAACGGAGAATTCCAGACAAAATGCAGCACAACCGGAGCGAGCAGCAAACAAATTGCTTTCATTCGGGAAATCTTTGCCTCTTTGTTCATCAAAGCAATCAATCCCACTCCGAACACGATACCGAAAGCCGTGTGGCTGCCGAGGGCATTGGATACTCTTTCAAAAGCAATGGAAAATCCGCTGTTCGTTTCTCCGAATGTACTTTGAAAAACATATGCAATGTCTTCCAAAATCTGGAACCCGAACCCGGAAATCATTCCGGACACAAAAGCCTCCTTGAGTGAAATCCCCTTGAACAGCAAAAATACCAACAACACAACCGCCCCTTTTGCAATCTCCTCCGTAAACGGTGCGGTCAATGCGGCTCCCCAATTATCCAGTATTTCACCCGGCAACTTGCATGTGATCAAAATGAATGAAATCAGCGTATTCCCAAGACCTCCCAGGTACAAAGGCAGGGTAAATCCGAGGATGGCACTCAGCAGAACCACCTTATCGGAAACCTTTAATCTCTTTACCAGATAGCGCATAAACAATGCAAACGGCACGGCATACAAGAGCACCAGACTTGCAGCCGTCAAAAACGCCGGAAACAATGCCGCAGACTTTTCTTTTTCCGCAAACTGACCGAAATAGTCATGAAAACCCATAAACACCAATGCTACGGTTAACACAACCAGCAACTTATACCCGTATTTGTTGATCAAATTCTTCATTCTCATACCTCCGACTTTTCCGATAGATCAATATTTAAAAACATACACACTATAACATATTCCCATCCCGAAAAGTCGGTTTTTTATGATAATTCAAACTTCTTTATGTTTATTCAGAATTCACGCGGATTATGGTATTTTTGCTTTCGTCATTCATTGTGCCGCACTTCGAATCCGGCTTTGGACCGTGTCGTCTCCGCCTGCCCTTTTCGGCGTCATACCGTCTTTGATTCCGTTTTGTTCTACTCCCGATTGCGTCGTTTCAATGCCTTTTCGACTTCCCTCTTCTGATCCTTTTTTGCCAGACTCTCACGCTTGTCATAATTCTTCTTTCCCTTTGCCAGTCCGATTTCGACCTTTACAAGACTTCCCTTAAAATACACGCGAAGCGGAATCAAGGTTAAACCCTGCTCCTCCAGCTTGGATTTAAGCTTTCGAATCTCCTGCTTATGCATCAAAAGTTTCTTCACTCTGAGCGGGTCTTTGTTGAAAATATTTCCCTTTTCATACGGATTGATGTGCATCCCCATGATGTGTATCTCACCCTTGTCGATTCGTACCCAGCTTTCCTTAATGGAACACTGCCCCAGACGAATCGACTTGACTTCCGTTCCGAACAGTTCCACGCCCGCCTCGTATTTTTCCAGAATAAAATAGTCGAAATAGGCTTTTTTATTGTTTGCAATCACTTTAAATGCTTCGCTCATTTTCCCACCTTTCTTTCAACATTTCGCAACCCGTGCGCTTCCCGGCTTCCCGGCTTCCCGGCTTCCCGGCTTCCCGGCTTCCCGGCTTCCCGTCATGATTTTACCATTTG
>JBHAEV010000250.1:0-4543 GCA_041855735.1 Lachnospiraceae bacterium | reverse complement strand
TCCCTTGCCTTCATTCATCCTGGAAACCACCTGATTCACAATAATCAGCAAAATGACATTAATCACCGTATTGAATAAACCGACTGCCGTGGAAAAACTGTAATCCCCGTCCAGCAAACCCTTTTTATATACATAAGTGGCAATAATCTCCGATGCCGGTAAATTTAAATCCGTCTGCAGAGCATAGGCTTTTTCAAAACCGATGCTCATGATATTTCCTGCCGAAAGAATGAATTGAATGATTACCAGATCCTTTATAGCCGGCCACTCCACGGCTTTAATCTGCTGGAAAATATTTGCGCCGTCAATCACCGCCGCCTCCTTTAATTCCTGACTGGCATTGGACAATGCCGCCGTGTACATGATGGAAGCCCATCCTGCCCCCTGCCAGATTCCGCTTGCAATGTAAATGCTTCGAAATGCCTCCGGCATTGTCATGAAATTAATCTGCGTTCCCAGAAGCATATTCAGCGGTCCGGTTACGGATAAAAGGATTCGCACCATGCCGACCAGTACAATCACGGAAACAAAATTCGGCATGTACAGGATCAACTGCACTTTCTTTTTGATTCCGGTACTTTGGATTCGGTTCAGCAAAAACGCAAGAAGTATCGGTACCGGAAATCCCCAGAGCAGCCCGTATATACTCAACTTCAGGGTATTGATGAGATATCTCATAAAATCCGGAGAAGAAAGAAACCGGATAAAATGATCCAAACCGACAAAACGGCTGCCAAGCACACCTCGTATCGGATTGTATTTTTGAAATGCAATCAGTACACCGCCCATCGGAATGTATTTAAAAATCAATGTCAGCAATAAGGCAGGCATCAGAAATATCACATACAGCTGCCAATGTTGTTTTACATAATGCATTGTTTTCTTCCATTCTGTTTTGATATCCGACTTTTCTTTTGTCATCGTCTTCATCACTTCCCTCCTCTTCCCGTTTGCTGTAACTTGTTTCTTTTCCTTATCTGTATGTTAGCAAATAATGATACTTATGTCAACATAATGTTTTACATTTGCCCAAATATTTTCTGTTTAAATATCCCATTTGTAAAAATCAATAATTTGACATTTTAAAAAAGATATACTAAAATCTAATTGTGGAAGTACAAAAGAATCCGAGAAAAATTGGAGGAGAAGATGTCTCAGAAAGTAACCATGCAGGATATTGCCGATGCTTTGAGTTTATCCAGGAACACCGTTTCCAAGGCTTTGAACAACACCGGAATTCTTGCCGAAACCACCAAAGAAAAAGTCATCAAAAAAGCGATGGAGATGGGGTACAAACAGTTTTCTTTTATCAGCGATGTCATGCTCAATCCGTCGGAGGAGTCTCCTGCACGGGGCGGATGCGGTGAAATCGCATTGCTGAGTGTCGGTTTTCTGGGGAACTCCCATTTTTCCTCAACAATGCTCGATAAATTTCAACGTGAAATTTCCATGATGGGTTACAGTTTTTCCATGCATCGGATTTTGCCGGAGGAATTGACAGCGCTCAGGCTTCCGGCTTCTTTTCACTCCGATCGAGTTGCCGGAATCATCTGCGTTGAGATGCTAAACGCAAAATACAATCAAATGGTGGCTTCCCTGGGTATCCCCTCCCTGTTTGTCGATTCGCATGCGATAACTCCGGATACGCAGATTGAAACGGATTTTCTTTACATGGACAATCAGACGGAAATCCGCAAATTTGTCGCAGATATGAAAAAAAGAGAGAAAAAGAGAATCGGTTTTGTCGGAGAATACATGCATTGCCAGTCGTTTTTCGAACGATACATGGCGTTTCGCAATGCGATGTATCTGGAAGAGCTTCCAATCGACGAATCTTTCTGTATCGTGCATGACAATCCCGACTCAAATGTCAACAAGAACAACAGTTATCTCTGCTATTTGGAGGATCAAATCGGTCGTTTACGACAGTTGCCGGATGTCTTCATCTGTGCAAATGATTTTGTTGCCGTCGACTTGATGCAGAGTTTCCAAAAATTAAATATACGAGTGCCCGAGGATGTGTATCTGTGCGGATTTGATGATTCTCCGGAGTCCAGATTGATAACCCCCGCGCTCACAACCATTCACATACACAGCCAGATCATGGGCTACACGGCAGCACAGCTTTTGATTTCAAGAATCAAACACCCCACCATGAACTGGAGAATCGTACATACCGAAACAACTCTGAAATACAGAAAAAGTACAGGAGATTGAATACTATGGGCGGCATTTTTTCTTATGATAATCCACTGATGCGTTTCCTAAACAAAATTGCGACATGTGCGTATCTAAACATACTTTGGCTGATTTTTTCCCTGCCTGTCATCACAATCGGCGCTTCAACCACCGCACTCTACTACGTTTCTCTGAAACTTGTCAAAGATGAGGAGGGCAATATTTTCCCCTCTTTCTATAAAGCATTCCGGGAGAACTTCAAAACCGCAACCATTTGCTGGATGATTTACCTGATTTTCGGCATCATTCTCGGAGTTGACGCCTTGATTCTGACCCGCATGGGACTGGTAAGCACCTTGTGGATCGTAGTCACAGCGGTTTTCATATTTGTCAGCATTCTTTATACAATGATCGGAATGTATTTATTCCCTCTTATTGCAAAATTTGATAACACCTTCCTTTTGCACATAAAGAATTCTTTTATTTTAAGTGTCCGGTTTTTATTTGCCACCTTGCTGATGATTGTGATTCACATAGCCTCCCTTTTCATTTTGTATCTCTTTCCCCCGTTTTTCATTATGTGCACGGGATTGACAGCGCTGCTCTGCTCCTTTTTACTGGTCGGGATTTTTGAAAAAATTCAGGGAAATCATGCACAAAAAAAAGATAATGACGAAACCATAAACAATACCGAATCGGACGGGTAGCAAATGAAAGGAAGAATAATGAAAGGCTTCAAGTTCGGAGAAAACATTCGCCATCTCATCGATTTCTACAAATTCCCCATTGTATTGGGATTTCTGCTGTTTTCTGCCGCTTTTGCCATGCTGAAAGGGACATTTGCTTCCAAACAAACATTTCTCTATATTGCAAATATCAATATTGTCAGTTCGGAAAAACTGATACAATTCCAGACCACCGATTTTTTGAAATCGAAAGGCCTGGAAAATCGTAACATCGATCTGATGCGTGATTTATACATATCCGAAAACGATTCGGATCATGCGGACTACGCAAGCGCTTCCTCAATGAAACTGCTCGCAGGTATTCAAGCCGGAAAACTGGACATTGTGTTCATGGACGAAGTTGCGAGAAGTTACATGCTTTCCCGGGATGTGCTTTTAACGGATTATCTGTTGGATATCTCCGACACAAAAGCATTTCGCAATTACAGCGGAAAAATCTATCTGGGAATTATAAAAACAAGTCCCAGAATGGATGAATCTTTGGAATTCGCACGCTATATAGCCGAATAAAAAGAATGTATGAACGAATGGAATAATCTGTGCTCCAATGAGCCGGCTGTCCGGTAAGCTCGATAATCCCTCTGACCATCCGAGAAATCCCCTCTTGAAGTAAAATCAGATGCAATTCACCGTTGCTGTGAGCTTGGAGAAAATATAAAATATGTATCACAAGATATCGGTCATCGTCGAGCCGGTATAGGCCCGTGACGAAAGCGCTACTTAAAAGAAGATACACCAGGTCTTATGAACAATAAAAACCTTACTCCGGGACAATGGATCGAGGCAGCTCCATCCGTTGAAACGGAAGCATCCCCCAATGCAATGAAACCATGAAAAGAACAAATACAAAAAACGCAGCTCGAAATCGATGTTCTTAAGAAAACCATCAATGTACTAAAAAAAGACACCGGCATCGATCATAGTGCTCTTTGCAACAGGGAGAAGGCAGTGGTAATCGATGCTCGGAAGAATAGGTACGGATGCCGACATATTCATGCATTATTGAAAAGAAACGGAATCATGATTCCGGAAAAGATTATTCGCAGAATAATGAAAGAAGAAGGTCTTATTGTTAAAGTGAAAAAGACCGGTAAATATCGTTCATATAAAGGTGAACTAACTCCGGAAGTGAAGAACATCATTCATAGAGACTTCTCTGCGGATAATCCAAATAAGAAATGGTTAATGGATATCACGGAGTTTGCCGTACCTGCCGGTAAAGTTTATTTACCACCTATCGTAGATTGTTTTGATGGATTGATTGTCAGTTGGAATATACCACTTCTTTGGATTCTGAACCGGTGAACACCATGCTATGCCATACAATGAAACAATGGAATTCTTCTGAATTACCGGTAGTTCATTCCGATCGTGGTGCTATGGAGTGTCATCGTAACTTTAAAAAATCTCAACTCGCCTTTGATCTTCTTTTATGATAAAATTAGAACCGCTAACTTATATGGGACTCAAATTAGATCCTGTTCACACTAAAGCATCAACAATCATAGCGAACAGAATGAAACCTGCAAAGACGATGTCAAGTTTGTCATAGCGGGTGAAAACCCGCCGAAAACGTTTGATTCTTCGAAAGAAACGTTCAACCTCATTTCTCCGCCTGT
>JBHAEV010000249.1:0-3234 GCA_041855735.1 Lachnospiraceae bacterium | reverse complement strand
ATATTATTTAATGTTAACATGGAAGTGCAAGTTACTTATGCGTAAAAGTTTTAAACAATTATTTTTTTGCTCATTTTTCGACTTGGAATAAGTACTTGCATTGACATCGTTTTCATGAAAGATCGACAAATGAGCGGGAAAAGAAGTATCTTAGGAGGATATTATGAAGAAAAGATTTTTATCCACGGCAGTATTGAGTGCATTGGCAATGCTCGCACTTGCAGGCTGTTCTACAGGCGGCACGGCGACGACGGCGGCAGGAGAAACCACCGCAGCGGGAGCGACGACGGCGGCGGGAGAAACCACTGCAGCGGGTGAGACCACAGCGGGGGGCGCGACATCCACCGGGAAACCGCTTCGTATCATGAACGGTAAGATTGAGATCGACCAGCAGCTCAAGGATATTGCCAAGATTTATCAGGAAAAGACCGGTCAGGAGGTTATAATCGAGTCTCTCGGCGGCGGTGCGGACGCACAGGGTCAGCTTAAGAGCTATCTGGCTGCGAACAATATGCCGGATATGTTCGTTATCGGCGGTGACGGCGATTATGCCAACTGGAAGGACTATGTGGCGGATCTGGGTGATGCTCAGTTCGTGAAGGATACCGACTTCGCCTATGTGGATGACGAAACCGGAATGGTTGTCGGCTTCCCGTATGCGGTGGAAGGATACGGTATTACCTACAATGCGGACATTCTGGAAAAGGCGGGCGTTGACCCTGCGACCTTGATCAATGCAGCCGGCTACAAGGCGGCATTTGAGAAGATCGATTCGATGAAAGAGGAGCTTGGTCTTACGGCGGTTGCATCCGTAGCGGCGGAGTCCGGACAGATGTTCTGGTCCATCGGAAATCATCTTATGGGTTATTACTACTCCGGCGGTTTGGAGAGAGATGACAACACATACTATGACATGGCGATGAAGGGTGAGTTTGATGATGCCAGACTTCTTGAGTTTACCGAGTTCCTGCAGTTGCTGTTCGATTACTCCGATAAGAAGGTCTTGATTTCCGGAACCTATGACGATCAGCTGGCACTCTGGGCAACCGGCAAGACGGCATTTATCACACAGGGAAACTGGGTTGACCCGTCTCTTCCGGAGTACAATGTAACGTTTAAGGTTGGCATGGCTCCGTTTGCATTCACAAAGGCGGATATGCCGCAGCTCCTTGCCGATTCTCCGTCATGGTGGTTGGCTTACAAGGACGGCAATGTAGAAGGCTCCAAGGCATTTATGGACTTCCTTGCCACCACACCGGAGGGACAGGACGCCCTTGTAGTGAAGTCCGGTATGATCTCTCCTTATAAGAGCTCTACCGTAACACCTACCACACCGCTTGCCGTAAGTCTTAAGACCTATGTTGATGCGGGAAATACATCTTCCTGGGCATGGTCCAATATGCCGGAGGGTATCGCACAGAATGCGCTCGGACAGGTATTTGAAATATATGCAAAGGGTGAAGTGGACGCAAAGGGGGCAGTTGAGCTGATTAAGACCGCGGTTGCGGATTATGTTGCCGCAAATGCGAAGAACTAGTTCTGTAGGTACACGGCAGATCTTTCTAAACTGAAATATAGCTCAGAATGAGTTTACTTTTATTTTGAGGTGACTTGGATTCTAAATCAAATCTGAGTCACCTTTTTTAAATCAAATGCAATACATGGCTTTGAAAATATCGGGAATCCGATCATTCCCGTTAAGATAGTACAAAATTTAAGCGGTATTATGAAAGGAGGCACTTGTGGGTCAGAATAAAGACAAATTATTGGGGGTTGCGATAATCGGTCTCGGCATTGCGGCGGTAATCGCTTCCGTTGCCCTGAAGAACTCGACCGTTCATGCGGATATAAGAGGAATCATCCTGCTGCTCGGACTGGCGGGAATCGTTCTCGGAGCGTTTCGCATACCGACAAAGAGGCATACCGAGATTGTGAATGCGGCATTTTTGTTTCCGATGGTTTTCACTTTTTCAATTACGGTTTTGCTTCCGTTTATCCTCGGAATATTTTATTCCTTTACGGACTGGAACGGTATGCAGGTGAAAAATTTTGTCGGAATTGCCAACTATGTGAAAATGTTTCAACAAATGGACTTTGTCTATGCATTCTTCATCACTTTGCTTTATACGGTCATCAACATGTTTCTGGTAAACGGTGTGGCATTTGGATTGGCACTTCTTGTAACATCCAATGTCCGCGGCAAGAATTTTTTCAGAGCCGCTTACTTTTTGCCGAATCTGATCGGCGGTCTGGTACTCGGTTATGTATGGCAGTTCATTTTCAATCAGGTATTCACCATGGGTGGTGCGCTCAGTATGCTTTCGGATCCGAATCTTGCCCTGTTCTCGATCCTGATCGTAAGTACATGGCAGTATGCCGGATACATTATGATGATCTATGTAACCGGACTGCAGACGGTTCCGAAGGATGTGTTGGAGGCGTCCAATGTGGACGGCGCCAATGCGCTTACCACTTTGCTGAAAATCAAGATTCCGATGATCGCAAATACATTTACCGTGTGTATTTTCATGACATTGGTCAATTCTTTCAAGCAATTCGATCTGAACCTTGCGATCACGAAGGGTGCTCCCGCAAGGATATTGGGAGGAAAGGCGATTCAGTCGACCGAGTTTTTGGCGCTGAATATCTATACGACCGCCATCAGTAAGAACAATTATGCTCTCGGACAGACCAAAGCGGTGGTATTCTTTGTAATTCTTGCCATTGTTTCCCTGACACAGGTTATTATCAGCAAGAGAAAGGAGATTGAATTATAATGAGGACAGTTAAAAATCGCAGTATTTTCGGCACGATTTTCGGTAGCTTGCTTGCTTTGGTGATTCTTTCTCCATTCGTTCTGGTGGTGCTCAACACAGCGAAGAAGAGTGCGGACATCATTGTCAATCCGATCGGGCTTCCCAAGGACTGGGGACAGATGGGACAAAATATCTCCAATGTCGTTAACAATGTGAATTTCAGCTATTGGAAATCATTTGCCAGCTCAATGATCATCACGGTGGTGTCTCTGATCTTGCTGACGGTATTTTCCTGCATGGCGGCCTGGGTGCTCTCCAGAAATCACAGAAAAAACTGGTCGAATCTGATTTTTTTGATGTTTGTGGCGGCAATGGTTATCCCGTTCCAGGTGGTTATGCTACCGATTTTGACAATTTTTCGTGTGATCGGGGAAACAACCGGTATTCGGATGCTTTCCAGCTATTTCGGCATCATTTT
>JBHAEV010000248.1:0-7439 GCA_041855735.1 Lachnospiraceae bacterium | reverse complement strand
GACTCCGGAGTGGACTTTTCGCTGGATTCCTCGGTTGCCCATCAATTCGGCAATCAGATTAAAAAAGTCGCACTCGAAACCTTGAACAAACTGGATATTCAAAATGTGAAAATCCGCATCGTGGACAAGGGCGCCCTGGACTGCACTGTGAAAGCCAGAATCGAAGCGGCAGTATATCGCAGTCTGGATATTTACTCAAATCTTCCATGGGGAGGTAAAACCAAATGATCAACAATCCGAACAAAAAAAGATTGCGCAGAAGTATGATGTTTCTCAATGCACAAAGACCGTCCCTCATTAAGGATCCCTATATTTACAAAGCCGATTCCCTGATGTTTGATTTGGAAGACGCCGTTGCGGCAAACCAGAAAGATGCCGCCAGACATTCCCTCTACCATGCGCTTACCGCCATCGACTACAGGGGTGCGGAAAAAGTGGTGCGCATCAACGGACTGGACACCGATTTATGGAAAGAGGACATTCGATGTTCGGTAGCAGCAAGAGCCGACCTGATCCGCATTCCGAAGACCGACGATGCAGGTATGGTCAAGGCGGTGGAAGCGGAAATCGAAGCGGCGGAGAAAGAATTCGGACTGGAACACGGAAGTGTTCTGATTATGGCTGCCCTGGAGTCCGCAAAAGGAGTTTTAAACGCCTTCGATATCTGTACCGCTTCCGAGCGTATGATCGGTATCGCCCTCTCCGGCGGAGATTACTCCCGTGATTTACAAACCACGATTTCCGGTACGGGTGTGGAATTCATGGGTGCCCGTCAGCATATGATCATTGCGGCAAGGGCGGCCGGCGTACAGTGTTTCGATACCGTATGGACGAATCTCGACGATCTCGACGGATTTATCGCGGAAACCAAAATGATTAAAACCATGGGATTTGACGGCAAATCCTGCATCAGCCCGAGACAGATCGACATTGTCCACGAAATTTTTACTCCGACCGAAAAAGACATCATCTTTGCGGAAAAAGTCATCATCGAAATCGATACCAAAAATGCGCAAGGCATCGGTGTGTTCACCGTGGACGGCAAGATGATCGACATTGCATTCTATGACGGAGCGAAAAAAGTTATCAACATGGCTAAGGCGGCCGGAATCTACAAGGGGGAATTATAATGATTAATGCAGTAGGCAGAGATATACCACAGGAAATACTGGATCGAACCGGCAAAATTCCGTTCTCGGGTTCCAGACATTTTGACGGACATGTATATAAAAAAGATGCGCCGACGACCAGGGTTGTTATGAACAATACGGGAAGCAAGCTCGTGAACAGCATCCGCGAGGTGCTGCTGGAATGCGGCATCAAAGACGGCATGCGCCTCGGATTTCACCACCATTTCCGAAACGGTGACAAAGTTTTGAACATGGTGATGGAAGAGGTGCATAAACTCGGCATTAAGGATATTACGCTCTGCGCCAGCTCCCTCGGCTCACAAAACGATCCGATTCTGCCGATGATCGAGGACGGCACGATTACCAATATCGAAACATCCGGTGTACGGGGCGGCATCGGCGAAGCGATCTCCACCGGCAAATTAAAGGGTCTTGCCATTATGCGTTGTCACGGCGGACGCGTTCGCGCCATCGAAACCGGTGAATCCCATGTGGACATCGCGTTTATCGGAGCTCCGACGGCGGACGAGTACGGCAATCTCAATGCCAACGGCGGTAAAGCCAATTGCGGTGTGCTCTCCTATTCCGCCGTGGACGCGCAGTTTGCGGACAAGGTGGTTGCACTGACCGATACTCTGGTTCCGTTCCCGAATCTTCCGGCACAAATTTCGCAAATCTATGTGGATTATGTGGTGGTTGTGGACGAGATCGGCGATCCGAAGAAGATTGCGACCGGTGCGGCAAAGCCGACCACCGATCAGAGAAAACTGCTGATGGCAAAATATTGCACGGATTTCGTAACTTCCACGCCGTATTTTAAAGAGGGCTTCTCCTATCAGACCGGTGTCGGCGGAGCAAGCATCGCCTCAACGATTTTCCTGGCGAAAGTGATGCGGGAACGCGGCATCCATATGAGCTTCGGAGTCGGCGGACTGACGAAGCCGATGTGCGATTTATTGGATGAGGGACTGGCAAACTATCTGGTGGATACGCAGGACTTCGATGAAGATGCGATTAAAAATATCTCAACCAATCCGAGACATTTTTACATTACTGCCGGTGAGTACGCGAACCCGTTCAACAAGGGCGCCTATGTCAACAAACTGGACTTTGTCATTCTTGCCGCACTGGAAGTGGGTGTCAACTTCAACTGCAATGTGGTGGTCGGCTCGGACGGCATGATCACCGGCGCACAGGGCGGGCATCCGGATACGGCAGCCGGCGCCAAGTGTACCATCGTGATTGCGCCGGTATTGCAGGGACGCATTCCGACCATATGCACGGATGTCACCACGGTAACCACACCGGGCGAGGACGTGGATGTCGTTATCACCGATTACGGCATTGCCATCAATCCGAAGCGAACGGATCTGATCGAAGCGGTGAAGGATAAGGGACTTCCGTTGACCACCATCGAGAATCTTCGCGACATCGCGTACGAAATTGCGGGCGTACCGGAAAAAGTACAGTTCGGCGAAAGGGTAGTAGGGATTATCGAAGCAAGGGACGGAAGCATCATGGATGTGGTAAGAGAAATCAAACCTTTCGAGTTCCGATGATTTGATTCGTTAGAAGTAGAAATCGGCTAACGCCGATTTCTACTATTTTTATATCCGGCAAAACCTGTCTCCAGAGTGCTCTATCATTATGGATGTCGTTCCGGAAAACTTTCCAATGTGAGGATAGCTTCTGCAATTCGATTATACTGCCCCATAGCATTTTCCGGAGCCAATAGTGTGTTTGCAATATAATTATATATTCCGTCCATATCAGCAAGAGCTCCATCCGTAATTTCAACAACATATTTATCCATCAAGAATGAATTTCCCTGAATTTTTCGAATGCTTCCGCTGCGTTCTGTGTTCTACCCGCTTTGTAATCATCATATTCCCGCTGAAGTTTAGCATGTAACTGTACTTCTGCCATCTGCGTTGCATCAATGTCCGCGGGCGGCTTAGGTAGCGTAACCGAAAAGGGGATTCCGCCCCCCAATACAATCTGGTTCAAAAACATATCTATTGCAGTAGACATAGGAATGCCAAGCCTCGAAAGAATTTTTTCCGCATCTGATTTTAATTTTGGATTCACACGCAAGTTCAGTGTTGCTGATTTCTCCATAAACATCACCTCCATCACCCTAATTGTAATGTCATTGTCGTTACTTGTCAATCATTGCTCTTTAACCATTTACATATGACAGAGAGGAAATGTTGTTGCCTGTCTTTTTCTCTTTTTACAGAAAAATTTCAGGTTCGGGTGAGACCGTCATGAGTCACACCTGAACCTGTTTGGGGCGATCCGTTTCCGGCCCTCTCTCAAAATATTTTAAAACCTTCCGATCCGCTCCGGTATGATGAGCTTTGCCTCCGTTGCCTTCACCACATCCTCTATATCGATTCCTTCCGCGACTTCCTTCAGCAGCAATCCGTCCTCTGTCACTTCCATCACCGCCATTTCCGTCACGATCAGATGTACTTTTTTAATGGCTGTGGCAGGCAGTGTGATTTTCTTTAAAATCTTGGAAGAGCCGTCTTTCGCCGTATGTGTGGTGGCAATCACGACTTTTTTGGAACCGCTCACCAGATCCATGGCACCGCCCATCCCCGGCACCATTTTTCCGGGAATGATATGACTGGCAAGGGAACCCTCTTCATCCACCTGCAAGGCCCCCAGTACCGTAACGTCCACATGGCCGCCGCGAATGAGTGCGAAGGAAAATGCGCTGTCAAAAAACATCGCATCCGGTTCCACATCGACATGCTGTGCTCCGGCATTGACAATATCCGGATTGATCTGCGCACCGGATACCGCCTTGCCCATGTTGATGATTCCGTTTTCCGATTGCAGATGAATCTTGATGTCCTTGTCCACATAGCCTGCCACCATGGTCGGCATTCCGATTCCCAGATTCACCACATCACCGTCTTTCAATTCTTTTGCGATTCTGGCACAAATTTTTTCTTTCATCCTACTCGCCTCCTACCAGAAAATCCACCAGTATCCCCGGAACAACAATGCTCTCCGCCGGAATCATTCCGACTTTTACGATCTCCTTTGCTGCCGCAATCACCGTTTCGGCTGCCATTGCCATCATCGGCTGAAAGTTTCGGGTCGTTCCTTTGAAAAAGAGATTGCCCGCCTCATCGGCAGTGCTTGCTCCGATCAAAGCGAAATCCGCATGGATCGGCTTTTCCAACAAATACTCCCTGCCGTCCACATTCAGGACTTCCTTGCCCACCGCAACCTCCGTACCGAGCCCTGTCGGAGTCAATACCCCGCCAAGTCCCGCTCCGGCGGCACGGATGCACTCCGCGAATGTTCCCTGCGGCATCAAGGTCACTTCAATGCTTCCCTCATTCATTCGTTTCCCGGTTTCGGGATTCAGTCCGATGTGGGTGGCAATGAGCCTGTCCACCGCTCCCGCAGAAATCAATTTTGCCGTGCCGCTCCCCGGCACCCCGGTATCATTGCAGATCAAGGTCAAATGCCTGACTCCCTTTTCCACCAGGGCATCCATCAGACATTCCGGCGTCCCGTTTGCCATAAATCCGCCGACCATGATCGTTGCACCGTCATGTATGTTTGCCACGGCTTCTTTTGCTGATATTATCTTCATGTCTACTCCCGCTTTCTATACAATCCGCTTTTGCCGGATATCAATCTCTTTCCACAACCATGGCAGTACCCATGCCGCCCCCGATGCAAAGCGTTGCCAAACCTTTCTTCGCATCCCTTTTTTCCATTTCATACAAAAGGGTGGTCAATATTCTGGCACCGGATGCCCCGATCGGATGGCCGAGCGCAATCGCACCGCCATTGACATTGGTTCTGTCCGGCGCAAAGGAAAGTTCCCGACACACTGCCAATGCCTGTGCCGCAAACGCTTCATTCGCTTCGATCAAATCCAGATCTTTTGCATGAATGCCGGCCTTATCCATGGCAAGCCTCGCTGCGGGAACAACCCCCAGTCCCATGACCGATGGATCGACGCCGCCTCCGGCATAGGACGCAATCCTTGCCAATATTGTCAATCCCAAAGCCTTCGCCTTTTCTTTTTCACAAACAATCAGCATGGCGGCGCCGTCATTGATTCCCGATGCATTTCCGGCAGTCACGGTTCCGTCTTTTTGAAATGCCGGACGCAGGCGGGACAGTTTCTCGGCTGTGGTTCCGAACTTCGGATACTCATCCGTATCCACTGTGATTTCCCCCTTTTTCGTTTTGATGACAACCGGCGTGATCTCTTCTTTGAACCTGCCCGCCTTGATCGCTTCCTCCGCTCTTCTTTGACTTTCCGCGGCAAAAGCATCCTGTTCCTCACGGCTCAAATGGTATTGTTCCGCCACATTTTCCGCCGTAACGCCCATGTGGTAATCATGATACACATCCCATAAACCGTCATAAATCATCGTATCGATGAGTGTTTCATTCCCCATTTTGTTTCCGAACCGGTGGTTCTTCAGCACATAGGGAGAATTCGACATACTTTCGGTTCCGCCTGCCAAAATCATATCGGCATCTCCCGCTTTGATAATCTGTGCCGCAAGAGATACGGCACGAAGTCCCGATCCGCATACCTTGCTCAGCACCATGGCAGGCACTTTTTCCGGCAGTCCCGCTCCGAATGCAATCTGTCTGGCGATATTCTGGCCGAGCCCCGCGCTCAGCACATTTCCGACAATCACTTCATCGATTTGCGACACATCCACCCTGCCTCCGGCAATCGCCGCCTTTGCGGCAAAGACACCCAAATCCACTGCGGACAATGCGCTCAACGCTCCGCCGAAACTTCCGATGGGTGTTCTGGCGGCACTGACAATTACAACTTCTCTCATAAATCTCCTATCCAAAGTCCGCCTTTTACAATCTCTTTTGCGTCCTTTTTCTTTGTATGTGATTACACAGTTCGCTCCTGCTTTTTGCCAAAGCGACTGTTTCGATGTTCTGATAACAAATGGGAAATCCTTTGATAAAGAATTCCCCATCCGTCCGATTATTTTAAACCGAGTATCTGTCTGGCTTCGTCCGGAGTGGCAGCTTCCTTGCCGAATTCCCTGATGATCCGCTTCGCCCTTTCCACAAATTGGGCATTGGACTCCGCCAACACACCCTTGCTGTATTGCACATTGTCTTCCATTCCGATTCGGATATGACCGCCGAGTGCCAATGTCGCAAATAAAACCGGCATATGCCCCTTTCCGACGCCGAATGCGGACCATGTACATCCCGAAGGTACGAGATTCTTTAAAAACAATAAATTGTCCACCGTTGCCGGCATTCCTCCCGGTACCCCCAACACGAATTGAAAATGCAATGGTGCTTTCAGGATGCCTTTTTTCAGGTAATACAATGCATTGTGAATCATTCCCACATCAAAAATCTCGATTTCCGGCTTGGTTTTTGCCTCCTGCATCTTCATTCCCAGCTTTTCAAGGAAATCCGGTCGGTTCTCGAATACGGTCCTGTGCTGCCAGTTCATGGTTCCGCAATCATAGGAAGCCATCTCCGGTTTCAGCTCATCCACCGGACGAAAGCGTACTTCATCCGTCAGCCCGGTTCCGCCGGAAGTGGTCAGGTTCAGGATCACGTCGCAATCCTTTTTTTCCTTCACCAGATCCACCACCGTCTTAAACTTTTCAAAATCCATGGAGCCGTTGCCCTCATCGTCCCGGACATGAATGTGAGAAATCGCGGCGCCCGCTTTCCAGCACACATACACATCCTCGGCGATTTCCTGCGGAGTCAGAGGAACCGCCGGATTGTCCTCTTTCTTCGGATAGGCGCCGGTATGCGCCACGGTAATGATTACCTTATTGCTCAAATCTGCCATCTTCACTCTCCTTAGAATCCGCCGTAAGTATACTTTCTGTCCGGAACATCATTGACATCGTCTTCATCGATCTCCGCAACGCAGCGAACCATGGAGCCGTCTCCCAAATACCAGCGAAGCGGGAAGCAGAAGAAGCGGAATCTCTTCCCCGATACCTTGTCCAGATCTCCGCCGAGATTCTCCACACCTACGATGCCGTTTCCGAGCATGTACTTATGGCACGGTTCCCATGTTCCCCACTGACCGATGGCTTCCAGTTCTCCGAACTTCTCGTCATATGCGGCCTTTCCGTGCAGTTTAATGTACAATTCCTTGTCAAACTCCGCATATGCCTCTTCGCCGAATTTCTCAATATACTCTTCGGTAATCGGACGGCCCGATGCACCGATCAGATTCATTCTGGTCATACCATTGTTGCCCATCGCGGTATGAAGCGGATGATCCAGCGCCTGCATATCCATTGCCACACATTTTACTTT
>JBHAEV010000247.1:0-10669 GCA_041855735.1 Lachnospiraceae bacterium | reverse complement strand
TGGGCTACCAGTGTGGAGGGAAAGGAAACGATTCTCAAGATGGTGCTCAGGAAGCAGTAAACGGTACCGTAGCTTAAGTTATCGACGGACTATACAGGATGCGGAGGTTGGAGATTTGAGCAGATTATTAATTGTGGAAGACGAAATCAGTATTGCCGAATTGGAGAAGGATTACCTGGAGCTTGCAGGTTTTGAAGTGGATGTGGAAAATGACGGAAAAACGGGACTTGATGCGGCAATGCAAAAGGACTATGATTTGATCATATTGGACATCATGCTGCCGAATGCGGACGGATTTGAGATATGCAAAGCCATTCGGGAATCCAAGAATACACCGATCATTCTGGTCAGCGCAAAAAAAGAAGATATCGACAAGATTCGCGGTTTCGGACTCGGTGCGGATGACTATATGACAAAGCCGTTTTCGCCGAGCGAGCTGGTGGCAAGAGTCAAGGCGCATCTGGCAAGATACGAGAGACTGCTCGGCTCCGCACAGCAGGTGAGTGAAATCATTGAAATCCGCGGGATAAAGATCGACAAGTCCGCCAGATCGGTGTGGATCAATAATGAAGAAAAAAGCTTTACGGCAAAGGAATTTGATCTGCTTGCATTTTTGGCATCCAATCCGAATCGCGTTTTTTCCAAGGAAGAGCTGTTTCGTGAGATTTGGGATATGGAATCGGTCGGAGATATTGCGACCGTGACCGTACACATTAAGAAGATCCGCGAAAAAATCGAGTTCAATACCGCGAAACCGCAGTATATCGAAACCATATGGGGTGTGGGATACCGGTTTAAGGTATAGAAGAGTATGGGGATCGAAAACGGAAGGTGTTTTACCGAAAGTCGGCGTAAAAAATATAAAATCAAAAAAGGGCGGCGGGATGCAGTGGTATACACATGATCCTGCCGCTCTGCTATATACTGTAATCGTCCGAAAAGTCGGAACAGGTTAACTGATCGATGGTCACGGAAGCAAAATATTCATGGATGATTTTTTCCAGCTTTTTCCATAAATTTAAGGTTTTGCATTTGGAGGCACGATTGCAGTTGATCGGATTTTGATCCAGACAGGCAACCGGTGCAAGACTGTCCTCCGTGCATTGCAGTATTTCCAGTACGGTGTAGTCGCCCGGGGGCTTCACCAGCTTATATCCGCCGCCCTTACCCCGCATTCCGATCAATAAACGATTTCGAACAAGGGATTTGATAATGCTCTCCAAATACTTCTCCGAAATTTCCTGTCTGGCGGCGATATCTTTGAGAGGGATGTACTCGTCCGTCATCTGTTCCGCAATATCGATTACGACACGAAGCGCATAACGCCCTTTTGTGGATATTTTCATATTTCCTCCTGGCTATCGTTTACCCGATTATACTATAAGGGAAATAGGAAATCAAACCCAATCTACTCCGCTTCCTCCAAAACTCCCAGAAGTACATATCTCGCATCGTCAAAGGTATAGCTGCAAGTGGACAGAGTTAGGAAGGTGTCATCGGCCTTCGGTGTGTAATTGCTTTTGAAATCCGATTTGGCCAGACATTCCTCAACCCATTGCCGTTTTTGATCCTCATCCTGAAATTCCAGTGCCCATGCATTTTCCATAACATTTGCCACATATCCCGACACAAAGTGAATCCGATAGTTTTTATCCGGTGTGATCAGCTTTCCCTCCGGGTGTGAATTATAAAAATCCTGTGATTTGTATTTTTCGATATCCGCGAACATCGCTCCGTTTTTCATATGATGTCCGTAGATGATGCTGTGAAAATCGCTGTAATCTTTGGAATTCTCAAAGTCCATAAAAATACTGCCTGCCGCATTTTTCTTATGATCAAACATATGATTGAGATAGTAGGTATTGTCCGTACCTTTTACGGTCGGATAGTTGACCCGGGTATCGTCGATGACAATCCATCCGTTTATTTCCGGATTGATCTTTGCAAGCGCGGGAAAATCCACGGTCGGGAAAACAGGAGAGAGTGTATGCGACTCTTCTTCGGTTTCGGTTTGCGGATTGTTTTGCGGCTGCTGTTCGCTGTCCTTTGCCTGCACGGCGCTGCTCTCGGTCGTATGCGTGTACTGTGTCAAGTCCCGATAGGCAAAATCGCCCTGCACATATCCGTACAGATGAGGTACGATTCCGTATAAGCCGATGCATAGCAGAACAATGGAGGCAATCAGAATCAAGCGATTCAAAATTTTCTTATTCATAAAATATTAAACTTCCTTTATAAAATATAAAAGATTGTAACATATCGGACTGCGAAAAACAAGTGGGACAATATTCCGTTTCAAATCGGAAAAGGCAATATTTTGTGAAAAGTAGAGCAAAAAAATGTAAAGTATGGTAAAATGTAAGCATACTTTACAAAGATAGGATAAAGTTCGGATATGGAGGTAAATATGTCACAGGGAAATGTATTGATTGTAGATGACGAAAAAGAAATTGCCGATTTGGTGGAGCTGCACTTGGTCAGTGATGACTATACCGTATTTAAGGCATTTGATGCAAAAGAGGCCCTGAGTATTTTGGCAAAAGAGTCGATACATCTTGCTATTTTGGATGTGATGATGCCGGGTATGAACGGCATCGAGCTGTGTAAGAAAATTCGGGAAACCATGAACATTCCGATTATCATGCTGACGGCGAAGAGCAATGAAATCGATAAGATTGTGGGGCTTGGACATGGTGCGGATGATTATGTGACGAAACCGTTCAATCCGCTTGAAATCAAAGCGAGGGTGAAGGCACAGATTCGTCGATTTACGGTTCTGAATCCGAACAGCAACACAAAAGAGGAGTCGCAGGGTGATATTACGGTGCGAAACCTGACAATCAGTCGTGAGAATCACAAAGTGAGCATTGACGGCGAAGAAATTCGATTGACGCCGATCGAATTTGATATTCTGTATTTGCTTGCCAGCAATGTGGGCAAGGTGTTTTCCACGGATGACATTTTTGAGAGAGTATGGAATGAAAAAGTGTATGAGGCAAATAATACCGTGATGGTGCACATTCGAAGGCTGCGCGGAAAGATGAAGGAAGACGAGCGGGAAGAGAAGATCATTACGACAGTCTGGGGTGTCGGATACAAAATAGAGAAATAAGATGCAGAGAAAATACAGCAATAAATTCACAAAGAATGTTTTCATCAGCCTGGTGATCACTTTGGCAATCGTTTTCGGTGCGGTCAACAGCTTTTATCGCGTACTGAAGGCGATGGCGGAAACCTCCGTCCGGACAGAGTGGACAAAGTCCGTTATGGAAACGGAAACATTGATTGTTTTTTTATTTATCACATTCGGTATCCTGTTATGTGTCTTTATTTTTTATCTGCTTCAACGCAAGGACTTTCAATTCATTGACCGGATTTCCGAGGGTATGAAAGAAATCTCATCCGGAAATCTGGATACGATCATTGAAGTGCAGGGGGACGACGAGTTTTCGGAAATGGCATTTCGTCTGAATTCCATGGCAAGGTCTTTGAAGAAGTATATGGAAAAAGAGAGGGAATCCGAGAGAGAAAAGAATGAATTCATCACAAGCATTGCGCATGACTTACGAACGCCGCTGACCAGTATTATGGGATATCTGGACCTGGTGGTCAACAATGAAAATCTTGCGGAGGACAAAAGACGAGAGTATACAAGGATTTCCTATGACAAGTCCATAAAACTCAAGCAGCTGACGGAGGAGTTTTTCCAGCTTACGAAGATGGGACATAAAGAGGTGGAATTGAATGTGGAACAACTGGATATCGTCAAACTTATGGAACAGCTGATGAATGAGTTTTATCCGCAATTTACGGAGAATAAGCTGGCATTTGAGCTGAAGACCAATGTGGAGAAAATGCAGATTGAGGGGGATCCCAATCTTTTGGTTCGGGTTTTTGAGAATCTGATCAGCAATGCCATCAAATACGGTTATGAGGGAAAAAGAGTGGATGTGATGATTGACGGGCATGCGGAGTATTGCAATATTTCCGTGGTGAATTACGGGAAAATCATTCCTGCCGAAGAGCTTCCTCTGATTTTTCAAAAATTCTATCGTGTGGAACAAAGCCGGTCCAGACAGACGGGCGGCACGGGACTCGGTCTTGCAATTGCCAAGGAGGTGGTTGAAAAACATGGGGGAAGCATCCGTGTAAGCAGTGATCGAAACGGAACCAGATTTATTGTGAAACTGCATAGAAATATCGATACCATTAAGGAAAAGTTTGCGAATGAAGAATGATGCGGATACGAAACATCCTTTCTCCGTTTTCGAAAGGATCAACAGAGAAAGATTCAAGTTTGCAATAGTGATCGTTGTATTTTTAATGCTGGCAATCCTCCTGTTTTTGGGAAGAGGACTCTGGCAAAAAAATGGGAATCCCCCAAATGCCGATGTGTATTCCGACAGACAGATCGGACTGGAATATGGTTTCGGTTACGACAATCTGGTAAAGCGGGGAAGATTTCTGCCGATTACCGTGAGTTACCGGAATTTTGAGGCGGAGGAGTTTAAAGGAAATATTTCGTTTCTGTTATCCAAGGAAAATTCGAATGAGATTGAGGCGAGGTATCCCGTGACCTTGGCTGCCGGGGAAGAGATGAGTGAAACGTATTATATTTTTCTGGAAAGTGCCGGTTCTTCCCTGGAGATAAAACTTGAGGATGACAGCAAGAAACTGGTGGCAAGAAGAGAAGAGCTTTTTGCAACGGATGCCAATGATTCCTCGCTGATTATCGGGGTGTTGAGCGATGATGTCGGCAAACTTGACTATTTTAACAATGTATCCATTGACTACGGGATGTTGACGACCAAACTGATCGATCTGACTCCGTATCGGTTCCCGAATCTTGAACGCGGACTGGATCAACTGGATGTGGTTCTCATCAGCAATTATCGAATTCGGGATTTGGACATCGAACAATCAAGGGCCTTGATGAACTGGGTGGATGCAGGCGGCGTATTGATCATGGGTACGGGCTTGCGTGTGGACGACACTCTGGGACGGTATGCACCGGAGCTTTTGGAGAATATGTATCGGAATCCGGAAATTCGAGAGGTGTCCCTGGGGACCTATAAAGAAGCGGGGAACATTGTCGATGAGCTGATTTCAATTCCGATTGTGGATTTCAGTATTCACGGAGGAAATATTGTTTCGACCGGAAACGGGATGAACCTGGTTTCCGCGGTGAACCGGAATAATGGTCTGATTGCCGTTGCGGCATATGATTTTTGCGATTTGTCCGAGTATGCCAAGATCCACAATTCCTTTGTGGACGACTTACTGGTTCGGATTCTTGGAAGCGGAAAGATTTATGAACTGGCATATGATGACGGTGTTATGATGGATAATTACTATAAAAACGATGTGGATACGCTGGTGGAAGAAGGGAACAATCATAAGATGCCGCCGATCATGTGGCTGATTTTTCTCTTTACGGCATATCTCATCATCATCAGTCCGGCACTGTTTATGTTGTTGAAGCATTTCGGACTGTCGCATTTGTACACATATTCGATTGTGATTCTCTCGCTCTTTTTTTCCTATCTCGTGTATGCCATGGGCAATGACACAAGATTGAATGATCTGTCTTACAATTACGCGGGTATTCTGGATTATTCGCAGGACAATCTTGAGGAGAGAAGCTTTCTGTCCATGAGAAATCCGTTGAATGAGCCGTATTCGTTCTCGCTGTCGAAGGAGTATTCCATTCTCCCGTTTTCCAATTACACGGAGTCTGCGTCAAAGAGCGGAGTCAGAGATATTTCCATTGACTACACGGGGGACAGAACGAAGATCAACATCGGCTACATCGGCGGATTTCAGTCGGTGACACTGGACTTGAAGAAAAGCGCCGAAAATACGGAGGGCTACGGTTTTTCGGGTGATCTGAAATTCTATAATGATGGACTGAGCGGAGAAATTACCAATGAATTTGATTTCCCGGTGGAAGATGTTACGGTTTTGCTGTACGGCAAAATGGCCATGTTGGGAGATTTTATGGCAAAAGAAACCAAGAGTGTGGAAGATGCGACCATATTGAATATACCTCTGTCGGAAACGGAACCGGTTTCTTCCATGATTACGGGGATGGATGTGATCGGTGCGAATCATGGAAAGACGGAGGAGTATTTTATTGCGCGAAAGAGAAATGATTTGTTGATCTATTTTATCAACAATTATTTTAAGGGATACACCGTGGATGCCAAAGTGATCGGATTTACCGATCGACACATGCAGGAGAATATGATTGAACCGGGAGGGTTGAATTATTTCGGGGTCAATCTGCTTACGTCCTCCTTCGTGGTGGACAATCGGGAGGGAGAGCGGATTTTTCGAAGCGCATTGATGAAATCTCCGAAGATTATTTCCGGCGAATACTACCGGGAGTTCAATATGACCTACACCATTGAACCTACGGTTTTGGAGTATGATTTGGGAGAAGACATTTCCGTGGAAGAACTCTATCTGCAGCATGTGTCCGACGATTTAAAGTATTCGGGTTCGATTACGAATTTCAAGGGTGATATTTCGATATTAAATGTCTACAATGACAATTTTGATCTGCTGGAACCGGGGAAGACCTTCCTGAATTCGGAAGAGTTGCAGGATTATGTCACGCCCGACAATCATATTACGATTCGATATTCACACAGACTGGAATCGCCGGACAACAGTGCCGCATTGTTGCCGATGATTTATGTGCTTGGAACGGAGTATTAGACGATATGCTGGAAATTATTGGATTGCGAAAAAGCTTTTTTCGAAAAGAAGTGCTGAAAGGAATCAGTTTCAAGATCGAAGAAGGGGCTTTGTACGGTCTGGTCGGACCCAACGGAGCCGGGAAAACAACGCTGCTGCGTTCGATTTGCGGACTTGTCAACCCGGATTCCGGGCAAATCCGGATTGACGGAATCGATGCCAATGAAAATCGGGTGGAAGCCAATAAGAGAATCGGATATTTACCGGACGGTTTTGGCAGTTTTCCGAAGATGACGGTATTCGAGTATATGACTTTTTTTGCGGAGGCTTTTCATCTGTATGACATTTCTGCCAGACAGCGCTGTGAAACCGTGCTGGGCATGGTCGGTTTGTGGCATCGCAAGGACGATCCGGTCGATGAACTTTCCCGAGGTTTGCAGCAAAAACTGTCCCTGGCAAGAGCATTGATTCATGAGCCGAAGATATTGATCATGGATGAGCCGACAAACGGACTGGATCCGAAGGCACGATTTGAGTTCAAACAGATTGTTTCCCAACTTTGTGAATCGGGGAAGACGGTTATTATCAGCTCACACATTTTGACGGAACTTTCGCAAATGTGTACGGATATCGGAATTCTTGAAAAAGGAAAACTCATTCTTCACGGAAGCATTGATGAAGTTATGAGTTACATCAAGGCATCCGACCCGATTCGGATCAAGCTTCGAAAGGGAAGCGACGAAGCCATGTCGATTCTGCGGGAGAACCGGTTCGTGGACAATATCCTGCACGACAAACAGGAGATCACCATCCGTTTTACCGGCGGATCGGATGATGAGGCGGCACTTTTAGCGGATCTGATTCGCGCCGGTGCATCGGTATTGGAATTTGCAAGAGTTCCGAACAATCTGGAATCCTTGTTCATGCAGATAACCGAACACAATGAAGAAAGGGTGATTTTAAGCAGTGATGAGGAATCCGATTTTTCGTAAAGAGTTGATGTTGCACCGCAAGAGTCCGTACATATCGGTCATGATCCTGACTTGTAATGCAATGCTGTGGATTTATGCCGTTTTTAATCTTTTGAATATGGAACAGAATATTTCGGAATTCGGATATATCGATAATCTGAGTTTTATTGCATTGTTTCGTTCCATTGCATTGGTCGAATTTCTGATGATTTCGGTCAGCGTTCCCATCACCTCGGCACTCAGCATTACGGGAGATCGGGAAAGAAAGACATTGGATTTGGTGCTGACCAGTCTGGTGACACCGAAAGAAGTGATTTTCGGAAAAATGCTGAACAGCATGTATGTGATCGGTCTGGTGCTGTTTTCCACCCTGCCGGTTTTAAGCATCTGTTTCATGTACGGCGGCATGATGGCCGTTGATTTTTGGTCGGTTTTCATCCTGTTTATTGTAACCGGTTTTCTGTTTTCTGTGATCGGAATTTATGCTTCGTCCCGGGTTAAGGACAGTTTGGGGGCCATACTTACCACATTCGCTTTGATTGTCATGCTGTATGTTATTATCATCTGGGTTTTCATTGCCAATTCCTCCGGAAAAGAGCAGGTGTTCAAAGGGGTGGTGCTGTTTGTTTACAATCCGTTTTACACATTGCTGATGTATGTCAATTCCATCGGAGGTGCCCGGATATATGGGGAATTGACAAGATTTGTCGGCAGTTTTTCGAAGCATATGATATTCAATCCGTTTTTTTTCTTCGGTCAAGTCCTGCAGATTTTGACCGGAGTGGTATTTCTTTTATTGTCGGTAAGAGAATTGAAATCAAAATAAACATAGGAGGGAAGTATGGCGGTTGTTGCGTATAAATGTCCCAATTGCAGGGCGAAAATAGTATATGACCCGACGAAAGCCGGCGTATCCTGTGAGTACTGCGGTTCCGGGTTTACACTGGAAGAACTGGAGAAGCAGGATGTTATGGAAGAAGGGGAGGAACGGGAAGTCAGTGCCCGGGAAGAGGAAGCCGTGGAAGGCGACTCGGGAGAGTTGGACGGGATGATGTATCATTGTCCGAGCTGCGGTTCCGCCATCGTGACACAGGCAAGCACTGTCGCCTCGATTTGCTATTATTGTCAGTCGCCGGTTGTATTAAGCGGCAGAGTGAGCGGAGAATTTAAGCCGGACTATGTGCTTCCTTTCGCCATTGATAAGAAAAAAGCGGGCGAAATCTTTGCCGCATGGATTCGCTCCAAGAGATATGTTCCGAAAGATTTTTATGAAAAGAGTAAGGTGGAGAAACTAAACGGAGTCTATTTCCCGTTTTCTTTGTACAATGCCGATGTCCATGCTTTCATCGAAGCGGATGCCGTGAAACGAAATGTAAGCCGGATGGGCAATAAGGAACATATCACCGAATTGACATACCGCATCAAAAGAAAATGCAATTTTCAATTTAACAATATTGCCAGAAATGTATTAAAAAAGTCCAACAAGGTTTTGGTGGAAGGAGTTCTGCCCTTTGATTTCAGCGAGAAGAAAGACTTTTCCATGCTCTATCTGAGCGGATTCCTGGCGGAGAAGAGAGATGTTTCGGATGAGGAACTCAAACCGGAGCTTCAAAACGAAATGCGAACGCAAAGCACCAATCGTCTGCGCGGCAGTGTGCATTCTTATTCGCAGGTGAATATCGTGAATTCTCAGGTGACGGTGTTGAAAGACAGTTGGGAGTATGCGCTTTTGCCGGTTTGGAGCATGACATACAAAGGAAATGACGGGAAGATCTATTATTTCTCCATCAACGGGCAAAGCGGTAAAATAGTCGGAGAGCTTCCGGTAAACTATCGGCTTCTGCTCATGCATTCCGGAGCGATATTTGCGGGAATTACATTAATCGGACTCATTATTTCGTACTTTTTCTTATAGGAGGATGGGATGAAAACAAGAGATATTTTTTGGAAGATTCCGGCGATGATTGTGTTTATGCTCTTTTTTATGATCCCGGGAATTCGGACACATGCGGAAGTTCTGGATTACGCCAATCTTTTCACACAGAGCGAGGCAGCGGAGATCGAAGAGCTGGCAAAGGACGTGAAAGAACATATCCGCATGGATGTGGTGATTCTGACCACGGAGGATGCACAGGGGTATGAAACGAAATACTTTGCCGACGAAGTTTACAATGGAATGATGGGCAAGGAGTACGGTACGGGAAGCGATCATTCGGGATTCATCTATACCATTGACATGGACAATCGCGAAGTTTTTATTCAGGGATACGGCAAGGCGATCCTGTATTTGACGGACAGTGCCGCGGAAAACATCATTGATGTGATTTTTCCGTACATTACAAACGGGCAGTACGGTGCTTCCGCAATCCATGCTTTGAATGAGGTCAGGGATTTGTATGACAGGGGAATTCAAAAAAATCAGTATACCTATGACTCCGAAACGGGTGAAATCGTGAGGTACAAAAGCGTTCAGCCCATAGAGGGCATTGTCAGTGCCGTGGTAGCGTTCGTGGTATCCTTTTTCTTTTTTAATGGAGTCAGAAGCAGCCATAAGCACAATGCCAAGATGTCCAGAAATGCCGGATTAAATGTCGGATTTGCAAAAGGCGCCATGAATCCGCTCGAATCGGAACAAGATCAGCTGATCAATCAGAGAACCTATACCCGAACGATTCCGACTTCCACTCATCGCTCGGGCGGAGGAGGAAGCAGCGGAAGAAGTACGACATACAGGGGATCCAGCGGAAGAAGTTTCAGCGGGTCCGGCAGAAAATTTTAGCAAAATGCCGATGAAAGCGTTTCCCGCGTCAGATTTGCGCCGCAAAGCGGTAAGTTCTTTTGCAAATCCGTGTAAGAAAAATCCGGCAAGCCTGCGGCTTACCGGTCATGAATTTATTTGAGGAAATAGTCTTTTGCCAATCGGATAAATGCCCGACCGGCTTGTGTAAGCACCTTCCCCCTGGGATAGTTGATGGTCAGAGGTTCCGCCTCGATCCGTG
>JBHAEV010000246.1:0-6645 GCA_041855735.1 Lachnospiraceae bacterium | reverse complement strand
GTCATGAATATAATTGTCATATATAACCGTCGGGGTTTTGCAGGTCTTTAGAGATTCCAGCCATGGATCATCCAGGGAAAAGCCCAGAACAAAGGCGCCGACATAATGGTTTTTCATCATGAAAACATCGTATTTTTCGGACGTTTGTAATTCCTTGGTGGCTTCCGCAATTTCGACACAATAGCCTGCCGGCTGTGCAAGTTGTTTGAATCCGAGAATAATATCATAACCGAATTCATAGGAGTTTTGATACTCCATATTATTGACCAGAATACAGAGCTTTTTGGTGTCCCGGTGATGTAAAAATTTCGTGTAACCGAGAGAAAGAGCGGTCTCGATCACTGTTTTCTGCAGTTCGGCACTGACATCATTGGCTCCGTTTAAAGCCTTGGATACGGTTCCCTTGGTAATATTTAACTTATCGGCAATGTCTTGAAGTGTAGCCATATTTCCCCCTTATGCACATGTTTCAAAATATCCGAATGTTTGAGCGTTATGATACCTTTAATACTCCCCCAAAGCACATTTGCAGTGCTTTCCTCACCGGATATGCAAAGTGAATATTCCTTTGCATATCCGTGCGACCCTTTAGAGCTGTGTTCTGGATTTGATATAGTCGGCAACGTCCGCAATCGGCATGCGAATCTGTTCCATACTGTCACGGTGACGCACGGTAACCTGCCTGTCTTCCTCGGAATCAAAGTCGTAGGTGATGCAGAACGGAGTACCGATCTCGTCCTGACGACGATATCTCTTACCGATGGAACCGGTGTCGTCAAACTCGGTCATAAAGTGCCCGGAAAGCTCGTCGCAAAGCGTGAGAGCGGATTCGGTCAATTTCTTTGACAATGGGAATACCGCCGCCTTAATCGGCGCGATGGCAGGATTCAGATGCAGAACCACCCTGGTATCCTTTTTCTCGGCATCCACAACTTCTTCGTCATATGCTTCGCAAAGAAGAGCAAGCACGGTACGGTCCAAGCCATAGGTGGATTCGATAATATAAGGGATGAATCGCTCACTGGTATACGGATCCAGATAGTCCATCCTCTGTCCGGAGTATTCCTGATGGCGTGTCAAGTCGAAATCCGTACGATTGTGCGTACCGTTGACCTCACCCCAACCGAATGGGAAGAGATATTCGATATCGCATGCCGCTTTTGCATAGTGGGCAAGCTTTTCGTGGTCATGGTAGCGGAGATGTTCTTCGGAAATACCCAAATACATATAGAACTGTTTGCCGTATTCTTTGTAATACTCGTAAAGTTCGGCATCTTCTCCCTGCTTGCAGAAAGTCTGAAATTCCATCTGCTCGAACTCGATGGTACGGAATACAAAATTGCCCGGTGTAATCTCATTTCGGAAAGCCTTGCCGATCTGACCGATGGAGAACGGTAATTTGGCGCGCATGCTGCGAAGCACATTTGGATAGTTCACATACTCACCCTGTGCATTCTCCGGGCGCAGATAGATGATATTCTTGCTGTCATTGGTCACGCCGCGGAATGTCTGGAACATAAGATTGAACTCACGAATATCGGTGAAATTGTGCTTGCCGCAATTCGGGCATGGAATCGAATGCTCCTTGATATAGTCAAACATCTGCTCCTTGCTCATGCCGTCCGCTTTGGAATCCGGTGCAAATTCTTCGATCAGATTGTCCGCGCGATATCTCTTTTTGCACTCCTTGCAGTCGAGCATCGGATCGGAAAAACTGGCAACATGCCCGCTTGCCTCCCATACCCTCGGATTCATCAGTATATCCGCATCAATCTCGTAACTGTTGCGACGTTCCTGGATGAATTTTTTCCGCCATGCATCCTTGATATTGTTCTTCAATCGGGAACCCAGCGGACCGTAGTCCCAAGTATTTGCCAGTCCGCCGTAAATCTCGCTTCCCGGAAAGATAAATCCGCGATTTTGACAAAGCGCCACTATTTTATTAAAGTCAGCCATAATAACTCCATTCTAAAAATGTTTCGTAATTTCGATTTCAAAAGCACAGAAAACTTTGAAATAATCGTATATAGTATACTATATTTGAATATTTAAATCCATATGTTTAGTAAAATTGAAAAGAAAACTCTTTATCCTGCATAAAGTTTGATGATTTCAATGATGGTGGAGGTTGCTTTCTCCATACTTTCCACTGCGACAAATTCGTATTTGCCGTGGAAGTTCTCGCCGCCCGCAAATATATTCGGCGTCGGCAGACCCATAAAGGAAATTTTGGAGCCGTCCGTGCCGCCGCGAATCGGCTTGATCAGCGGCTTGATTCCGAGATTTTTCATCGCCTTTTCGGCGATATCCACGACTTCCATATGATGCCTGATCACATCTCCCATATTGTAATACTCATCTTTCAGACTCAGGCTTACGGTTTGCTGTCCGTATTTTGCATTCAATGTATCGGCAATCTGTTGAACAAAAGCTTTTCTTTGCAGAAATTTTTCTTTGTCATGGTCGCGAATGATAAAATCGACATTGGCATCCTCGCAATTTCCGTTGATATTGTACAGGTAGTAAAAACCTTCATATCCGCTCGTCTTTTCCGGAACCTCTTCTTTCGGGAGCATATTTACAAGTTCTGCGGCGATGGATGCGGCATTTTTCATAATTCCCTTCGCCGTACCCGGATGCACACTCTTTCCACGAATGGTAAATTCGGCATCGGCGGCATTGAAACTTTCGTATTCCAACTCTCCCACAACACCGCCGTCCACGGTATAGGCGTATTTTGCACCGAATTCCTCAACATTGAACTTATCCGCGCCTCTTCCGATCTCCTCGTCCGGTCCGAAAGCGATTCGAACCTCTCCGTGTAATATTTCCGGATGATTGATCAAATATTTAACGGCTTCGATGATTTCCGCGATGCCCGCCTTGTCATCCGCACCGAGCAGAGTGGTTCCGTCCGTGGTGATCAAGGTTTGACCGATATAGTTTTTCAAATTCGGAAATTCCGAAGGTCTTAAAACGATGTTTTGTTCCGGATTCAGTACGATGTCTTCGCCGTCGTAACCGGCATGCAGCTGCGGATTGACACCCTCCGCATTGAAGTTGGCGGTATCCATATGGGAGATAAATCCCACGACGGGAACCTCTTTTTCAATATTGGACAAAAGCGTTGCATGGACGAAACAGAATTCATTGATATAGACATTTTGAAGACCGATTTCCATCAGTTCTTTTTTCAGAAGCTCGGCAAATTCCCGCTGGCAGGATGTGGAAGGGATGGTATCGGATCTGGAATCGGATCGGGTGTTGAATTTGGCATATCGTACAAAACGCTCGACTAAAGTGGAATACATAATTTCTCCTTAAATGTAAATTTTTCGCTGATTTCATTTGCCGTTTCGCGATAAAGCGAGGCAAGGAATAAATATGCGATGAATGATTACAATATGCACGAAATATAACGAAATGTCAAGATGCCGACAGAATGTCGATGTCAGTGAAGGGAAAAAGTCCGACCACGAAAATCGCGGCCGGAACTTGGGTTCGAAGGCCTTTTACAGCCCTTTTATTCGATGGATTTGATTGCCGGGAAGTATTGAAACAACACTTTGGCAATGATTTTATCTTTGTATACATAGGTGTTCTGCCATCTTCTGGAATCTCCGGAATGGTTCCGATTGTCACCCAATGTAAAATAGGCTCCTTCCGGGACCTCATAATGCATATCCGGCTCCGGAATCATCGGTTCCTTGATGTAGGGTTCTTCAATCGGAGAACCGTTAATATAGACCTTGCCGCCGAGGATGTCGACCGTATCACCGCCCACTCCGATAATTCGCTTTACGAAGAAAATCTCTTCGTTGTCCGGATAGCGAAAGATAATGATATCGCCACGCTTCGGCTCGGTGAAGTAATACTGCAGCCGGTTTCCGATCAGCCTGGAACCGGTCATAATGGTATTTTCCATGGAGGCGGACGGAACTCTCGAATTTGCAATGATGAAATTATTTAACACAAAGGCGATGATCGCCGCGATTATTATGATCTGTATCCAACTCCAAATTTCTTTCAGCACATTCTTCATATTGTCACTCTTTCTTCTGGGATTGCGTAGTTAATAGTTTAAGCCAGTTAAAAATAATTATCAATAGTTTTTTTATAAAATTAATGCTAAAATAAATAAAGAACAGATACAGAATTTTCGTAAAAGTGTCGAAGATGAGAATCATGACAGGACAAAGGAGGGAAGATGGATAAACAACTGTATGACTTAATGGACTGGGCGGCGATTGAAGAGATTACATACTCGGAGGCGCAAAATCCCAAGGGCATACTCGGTGCAAGGAAGACGGAAGACGGGATTTTGGTTCAGGCATTTATACCGGATGCGGTAACGGTGGAAATCGAACTGCAAAAAGGGAAAACGATGAATATGGCATTGGCGGACGAATCCGGGTTTTATGCCGTTTTAATCCCGTCCAAGGTAAAGAATCTCTCGAATTTTAAGTATTGTTTTCATGTGACCAATGCCGACGGTTACAAGTACCGATTGGATGACCCGTATTCGTTTGGGGAATGGTTTACGGAAAAAGAATTGGATTTGTTTGAAAAAGGAATTTACTATCAGGTCTATGAAAAGATGGGAGCACACCAGATTGTGCTTGACAAAGTGAAGGGTACCGTGTTTGCCTGTTGGGCGCCTATGGCGATGCGGGTTTCCGTGGTCGGGGATTTTAACAACTGGGACGGAAGACGGCATCAGATGGAGAGAAGAGGGCAAAGCGGTGTATACGAACTCTTTATCCCGGGCGTTACGGAAGGGGACATCTATAAATTTGAGATTAAGACGGCACTCGGGGAACCGATGTTGAAATCCGATCCCTACGGGTTTGCCATGCAGGTGAGGCCGGACAATGCCAGCGTGGTAAGAGATATATCAAATTTTGAGTGGAAAGACGGCGATTGGATGGAGAACAGGGCAAACATCCAAAAAACGGGAAAAGAAATGCCGACGGATGCCAAGAAGGGGAAGAAGAATTCCAAACCGGTTGTTTCAACATCCTCGCCTTTAAACATCTATGAGGTTCATTTGGGATCATGGATTCGAAAGGATGTCGAGTTCCTGGACGGGCAAGAGGTTTACGGAAGCGAATTCTACAATTATCGGGAAATTGCACCGAAGCTTGCCGCCTATGTCAAAGAAATGGGGTACACCCACATCGAGTTGATGCCGATTATGGAGCATCCGTTGGATGAGAGTTGGGGGTACCAGGTAACCGGATACTATGCACCGACTTCCAGATACGGTTCGCCGAAGGATTTTATGTACTTTGTGGATTACATGCATGGCGAAGGCATCGGTGTCATTCTCGACTGGGTTCCGGCGCATTTTCCGAAGGATTTGAACGGACTCGGCGTGTTTGACGGCAGCCATGTGTATGAACACATGGATCCGCGACAGGGGATGCATCCGCATTGGGGAACCTATATTTACAATTACAAACGGCCGCAGGTCAGCAATTTCCTGATCGCAAATGCTCTGTACTGGGCAAAGATGTACCATGTGGACGGCATTCGCATGGACGCAGTGGCATCCATGCTGTATCTGGACTATGGAAAGAATGACGGAGAATGGGTGGCAAATGAGTACGGCGGGCATGAAAATCTGGAGGCGGTGGAGTTTTTAAAACATTTAAATTCCATTTTCAAACAGCAATTTCCGTCGGCACTTTTGATTGCGGAGGAAAGTACCGCCTGGGCGAAAATCAGCGGAAATCTGGATGACGGAGGCGTGGGCTTTGATTACAAATGGAATATGGGCTGGATGAACGACTTTCTGCGTTATATGGGAAATGAGCCGAAGTACCGCAGCTATCACTATTCCGAGTTGACCTTTTCCATGTTGTACCAATACAGCGAGAACTTTGTTCTGGTGTTCAGCCATGATGAAGTGGTCCATGGGAAGGGCAGTCTGGCCACCAAGATGGGCGTTGCCACACAGGATGAGAAGTTTGCAAACTTAAGGGTGGCTTACGGCTATATGATGACGCATCCGGGGAAAAAATTATTATTCATGGGTCAGGAATTCGGTCAGATGGATGAGTGGAATGAAAAGGCGGAACTGCAATGGAAATTATTGGATTACGATGTCCATTCCAAATTGAAAGGATATGTGCAGGCGTTGAACCGGTTTTATCTTTCCAATCCGGCACTCTGGAGCCTGGACAATCAAACAATCGGATTTGAATGGACAAATTGCCATTCCTATCAGGAAAACATACTGGGTTATGTGCGCCGCAGCTTAAATGAGAAAGAAGATATCTTTGTGGTATGCAATTTCTCCGACACGACCTATGAGAAATTTGACATGCAAGTGCCGTATGCGGGAAAGTATAAAGAAATATTCTGTTCCGATGACATTGCATTCGGCGGGCGAGGATTGGGGAATAAGAGAGTGAAGACATCAAAGATTCTCGGTACATCGAAAAAAGACAAATCCATAAAAGGCTTTGAGGGGATCACCATCACGATTCCGGCAATGAGTATGCTTGCATTCAAAACGGAAAAAATCAAGAAGGCGGATGAACAGCAATGATGATCATGACCGTGGATCCGCAGGTTGTGCAGGAAGAGGCAAGGGAGGTTGTAAATCGTTTTCACGATCTTTATCCCAGTGTAAAGGATGTT
>JBHAEV010000245.1:0-3561 GCA_041855735.1 Lachnospiraceae bacterium | reverse complement strand
TTCCTCGGTCTGGGATGAGTTTGCGGATAAGTTGGAGAATCTGTACGGATTACCGGAATTTCCGATGCTGCACACTGCCAATCTTATCTCCAAAATGAAAGCAGGCTATTATTTCTCGGACGGTGACACATTGGCCCCTCTTCGGCGAAATGATATTCCGATGCTTTTTATCCATGGAGATATGGACGATTACAATCCGTTTTATATGTTGGATATGGTATACGATGCAAATGCATCGGAGAAGAAGAAACTGGTGATTCCGGGTGCAAGGCATGTGATGGGAGTTCATGTCGATCCGGAAACCTATTGGAATACGGTGGACGATTTCGTGGATCGATACATTCCGTAAGAAATTTTGTTTGCCGTGAACGGATTTGCGCCTTTGAAACGGACTTCGGGGCAGGAAAAGCCGGAAAGAATACTATTGCAAATAGAATTCAACTGTGCTATACTTTACAAACGTATTGTAGCCTTCGGGCTATCGAATGAAGAATCATTTTATTTAGGATAGAGGTGAGATAAATGAAAGAGAATTTACATCCAAATTATCAGCAGGCAAATGTTACTTGCAACTGCGGAAACACATTTGTAACGGGATCCACAAAGAAGGAAATTCACGTTGAGGTTTGCTCAAAGTGCCATTCTTTCTATACCGGTCAGCAAAAAACGGCTTTCGCCAGAGGACGTATTGAGAAATTTAATCGTAAGTACGGTGTTAAGGGCGAGTAGATACAGTTCACTTACCGTTTTCGGCAGGCTTCTTTGGGCATCCGTACAATGCTGAACTGTAAATAGTAGGGAAAGACTAAGGTTGAGCATTTGCTCGACCTTTTTTACTTACTTTGCTTTTGTTCAAACCGGACAGATAATCATAGAAAAGGAAACACAATGAAATATTCAGGAATAGGAGGGCAGGCGGTCATTGAAGGCATCATGATGAAGAATCAGGACGACTATGCGACTGCCGTGCGTACTCCGAGCGGAAAAATAGAAATTCAAAAAGACAAATATAACAGTATTACATCAAAATACCCCTTTCTCAGACTGCCTTTTGTCCGAGGGATCTTTGCATTTGCGGATTCCATGATACTGGGGATGAAAACCCTGACATTTTCGGCAAGCTTTTTTGAAGACGATGCACAGGAGCAGCCGTCGAAATTTGAATTGTTTTTGACGAAAGTGTTCGGTGAAAAACTGGAAAAGGTGGTTATGACGGCTTCCATACTCTTCTCTTTTGCGGCTGCCATCGCACTGTTTATGGTACTTCCGCTGTTTTTGGGAAGTCTGGTCAGAAAGCTGGCAGACAGCAATATTCTGGTGGCGATTGCGGAAGGTTTGATTCGCATCGGTATTTTTATACTGTACATCCATTTTATCTCAAAGATGGAAGATATCCGGCGCACATTTATGTACCACGGTGCGGAGCATAAGTGCATCAATTGTGTGGAAAACGGATTGGAACTCAATGTGGACAATGTGATGAAAAGTTCCAAGCTGCATAAGCGATGCGGAACAAGTTTCATCATCATTGTGATGATGATCAGCATTGTTTTCTTCATGGCGATCCGTGTGGAGGGGATTGCGATGCGGATCATCAGCCGTATCATTCTCATTCCGGTGATTGCCGGAGTCAGCTTCGAGTTCTTAAGCCTGGCAGGCAGAAGCAATTCGAAAATCGTACATTTTTTGAGCATTCCGGGTTTCTGGATGCAGGGCTTGACCACCAAAGAGCCGACAAGGGATATGGTGGAAGTTGCGATTGCCGCAGTGGAGGAAGTGTTCGATTGGAAGACCTATCTGAAAGAGAATTTCCAGAAGGCAGAGAGTTAGTATGTTGACCTATCGGGAAGGATTGCGAACAGCAAAGGAATTACTGGAACATGCCGGAGTTTCGGAGGCGGAAATCAATGCGAAGGAATTGCTGTATTTTGTATGTGATCTGGATTTTTCAAGATATCTTTTTTGTAAAAATGAGAGGTTTCCAAACGAAAGGTATGACGAGTACATGCAATGGATCCGGCGAAGGGCGGAACATATTCCGCTTCAGTATCTGACCAATCATCAGAATTTTTACGGCCTGGATTTTTATGTGAACGAAGCGGTTTTGATTCCGAGACTGGATACGGAAGTACTGGTGGAATATATTCTGAAGAACGAAACCGACGGAGGAAGCGGACTGGATGTGTGCACGGGAAGCGGTTGCATCGCAATTTGCCTGAAAAAGCTGGGAAATTTTGAACATATCACGGCACTGGATGTTTCCGAGGACGCGCTGGCGGTTGCAGAAAAAAATGCAAAAACCCATGATGTAAACATAAAATGGATCCGGTCGGATATGTTTACACAACTTTCGGACATGCGTTATGATTTCATTGTCAGCAATCCTCCCTACATTTGCACGGATGTACTGGAGGAATTGGATGTCGAAGTCCGGGAGCATGAGCCGAGACAGGCGCTCGACGGCGATGCGGACGGATTAAAGTTTTACCGGATTTTGGCGGATGAGAGCAGGAAACATTTAAAACAGGGCGGAAGATTGTATCTGGAAATCGGGTATGACCAGGCAGACCGGGTGCGGGATCTGCTCATCAAATCCGGTTTTTGCGATATTCGGATTATAAAAGATTTGGCAAAAAAAGACCGCGTGGTCGCGGCGAGATTAAGCGCAGGGGTGGATTATGTTTGATAATTTGGAAGATATTGTGGTGCATTATGAGGAATTGATGATGGAGCTGGGCAGTCCGGAGGTGGCGAACAACCAGGAGCGGTTCCGAAAATTAATGAAGGAGCAATCCGATCTCGCACCTTTGGTGGGAAAATACAAGGAGTATCTGCAGGCAAAAAAAGATCAGGAAGAAGCCCTGCATATGCTGGACTCCGAGAGTGATGAAGAGATGCGTGAAATGGCAAAGGAGATTTTAGCGGAAGGCAGGAAAAAGGAAGAAAGTTTGGAGAATGAGCTGAAAATTCTGCTCTTACCGAAGGATCCGAACGATGACAAGAACATTATGCTGGAGATTCGTGCCGGGGCTGGCGGAGATGAAGCGGCACTGTTTGCGGCGGAGCTGTACCGTATGTATGTACACTTTGCGGAGGAGCAGCGCTGGAAAGTGGAAATGATCCATGTGAATGAGAACGGAATCGGCGGGTTCAAGGAAGTGGTGGCGATGATATCCGGAGCCGGCGCATATTCCAAGATGAAGTATGAATCCGGCGTTCACCGTGTACAAAGGGTTCCGGCTACGGAATCCGGAGGACGCATCCACACGTCCACCGCTTCGGTTGCGGTTATGCCGGAGGCGGAAGAAGTGGATGTCCAAATCGATATGAATGATGTGCGAATTGATGTGATGCGTGCCTCCGGAAACGGCGGACAAAGTGTCAATACCACGGATTCCGCGGTCAGGCTGACACACAATCCGACCGGAATCGTGATTTATTCACAGACCGAGAAGAGTCAGTTAAAGAATAAGGACAAGGCGTTTGCCCTGCTCCGCTCCAAATTGTATGAGATGGAAATGGAGAAGAAACAGAATCAGGAGTCGGCAGAGAGAAAGAGCC
>JBHAEV010000244.1:0-6534 GCA_041855735.1 Lachnospiraceae bacterium | reverse complement strand
TTGAAGGAGTTTATCTCGGTGAAGGGAGATTCCGGTATGATGGGAGGGAAAGTTTCCCATGAATTTATGTTTATCACGCCGATCGGAGAGGACAGTCTGGCAATTTGCAAGGAATGCGGATATGGCGCCAATATGGAAGCGGCGCCGAGTATTGTGCACAATGAAGCGGACGGTGTTGTTGAGGAATTGCGGGAAGTATACACGCCGAACTGCAAAACCATCGAGGAAGTGTGCAGTTTCCTGAACGGGGAAATAAAAAAATCCTGCAAAGCGGTTGTATATCAAAGAAATGCGGACGATTCCTATGTGGTGGTATTTATTCGGGGGGATTTGGATGTCAATGAAACCAAGGTGAGAAATTTCATCAAGTCGGAGGTGCACCCGGCGGAAATTACACAGGAAAGCGGCATTGCCGCAGGTTTTATCGGACCGAAGGGACTTTCCGAAAACATCACCGTGCTTTGGGACAACAGCTTGCGCAATGTTGAAAATATGATTTGCGGAGCCAACAAAACGGATTATCATTTTACCGGATTCTCGCAAAACAGAGATGCAAAGGATGCGGTATTCGGAGATTTTGCAAATGTCATCGAGGGCGGTATCTGCCCGCATTGCCAAAAAGAAAGTCTGACACTGACAAGGGGTGTGGAGATCGGAAATATTTTCCAGCTCGGCGACAAATATTCCAAATCGATGGGATTGACGTATCTGGACAGTCAGGGAAAAACTCAGATTCCTACAATGGGTTGTTACGGCATCGGCGTGGGCAGATTGGCGGCCTGTGTATGTGAGGAACATCATGATGACTACGGTCCGATCTGGCCGATTGCGATTGCGCCTTGGGAAGTGCATATCTGTGCGATCCGGATTCAGGATCCGAGGGTGAGAGAGGTGGCGGACCAATTGTATCAGGATTTGCAAAATGCCGGAATAGAGGTTATTTACGACGATCGAAAGGTCAGCACGGGCGTGATGTTCTCGGATGCGGATTTGTTGGGCGTGCCGGTTCGAGTTACCGTCAGTCCGAGAAATCTGGAAAACAGAGAACTGGAAGTTTCCACAAGGGATAAGTCCGTGGGCATGAAAGTGGCTGTGGACGTGGGAGTACAATCCGTAAGGGAGCTCATTGCAAAATTAAAATCCTCCGGAGAATAATGGATTCAAGATGGAAAACAGAGCGGAAGTGGAGATTGCGTTAAAAGCGGGAATATTGCTTCTTTCATCGGGAGCGGAAATCTGGCGTGTGGAAGAAACCATGCATCGGATTCTGGAAGGCTTCGGACTGGCAAACGAAGATATTTTTGTTTTGAGCAATGGCATGTTTTTTACAATCGAGATGCAGAATCATCAGACATTTGCGAAAGTCCGTCACATTCCGATTCAGGGTACCAAACTCTATATTATTGCGGAAGTCAATGAACTTTCGAGAGAGATCAGTGCAAAAAAAATCAGTGCAAAAGATGCCATGAAGCGTCTTGACATCATTGAAAAGATGAAGGGAAAGAAACTGTCCACCCTTGCACTTGCCGCCTTTTTCGGGTCGGGCGGATTTTCCTATCTGTCCGGGCAAAATATCCGGGATGCACTGGTTTCGGCCGTCAGCGGTGTGTGTGTGTTTCTGGTATTGTTTTTTCTCAGTTCCGGAAAACGTTCCAAAATGCATTCCAAACTTACCCTGAATATTCTGGGAGGGATGATTGCCGTTGGGGTCACCAGATTGCTGTTTAGCATGGGAGTCGGCGTGAATATGAATGTTGCGGTTTCCGGAGCCATTATGACGATGATTCCGGGAGTTGCACTTGTGACGGCGGTCAGAGATTTGGCAAATGCCGATTATATTGCCGGTCTGGTGCGGCTGTTTGACGCACTCTTGATTACTTTCGGAATTGCCATCGGTGTCTATATTATGAATGTTGTCTTTCAACGGATTTAGCAGGTGCGGATATGAGTTATGTTTTGCAGTTTATTGCCGCCTTGGTCGGTACTGCCAGTTTTGCCATCATTTACGAAGTGCAGACCGATATTTATCTGCCTTGCGGATTGCTCGGGGCATTCGGCTGGCTGATTTACTTGGGGATGTACGAGTTTCTGGGGACGAATGAAAGTGTATCGGTGTTTGCGGCGGCATTTTTCGTGATCTGTACTTCCAGATATCTGGGAATCCGGCGAAAATGCCCGGCAACCATGTTTCTGATACCCGGCATTTTTCCGCTTGTACCCGGAGGACGGATATTTGAAACCTTCGATGCCTATATGAGAAATGATGTTTCCGGTATCGGGGAGGACGGAAGGGCGACCACATCCATTGCGTTGGCGATTGTGATTGCCATTATTCTGGCATTTGAAATACCGCAGAGTGTATTTGATTGCATTGCCAAAAGACCGGGGAAGGATAAAAGCAAAAAGCAATGACCGGGTTGGAATAATCCGGGCAATCAGTGCGTGGATGAACGAAAATCAAAGTGAAACGGCAAATGAGGATCATGCTGTTAACAGGAAAAGAGGGATGAAATGGAACCGATTATCATTGGAATCGCGGGCGGAACGGGAAGCGGAAAAAGTACACTGGCAAACAGATTGGTCGACAATTTCGGCGAAGATGAGATCAGCATTATACGCCATGACAATTATTACAAGTCGCAGGATCATATCAGTTATGAAGAAAGAGTGGGCGTGAACTACGATCATCCGGATGCGTTTGAATCGGATTTGCTGTGTAAACATCTTTATGAACTGAAGAAGGGAAGAAGTGTGCAAATTCCGATTTATGACTTTACGAAGCATACAAGATCCAACGAGACGATTACGATTAATCCGGCACCCGTCATTATTATAGAAGGCATTTTAATTTTCTCGGAGCGAAAGCTTTGCAATATGATGAACATCAAAGTATTTGTGGATACGGATGCCGACGTTCGCGTGCTTCGAAGAATCAATCGTGATGTGCGAAAAAGAGGCAGAACATTGGAAAGCGTGATTTCCCAATATCTGACGACTGTGAAGCCGATGCATGAACAGTTCGTGGAACCGAGCAAGCGGAAGGCGGATATCATCATTCCGGAGGGCGGAAAGAATCCGGTGGCATTGGAGATGCTGGTACAAAGAATCAAAAGTGTGTTGAAAGAGAATAAAAAGGATTCGACAAAATATCAGGCAGACATAAAGTGAATCCTAGCTTGTAATTCGTGATATTTTTGTACCGGAAAGCGAATTTGAAAATCGGAAAAACAGATATCGTTCCTTTGATTATATACAAATACGAGAAATCGGGGAAAAATAATTAAAAAACATGATTATTTTGATTGAATTTCGGAGATTTTGCGCATATAATGATAGTGGAGGTACAAATAAATGTTGATAGAATTCCGATTTAAGAATTATAGATCATTTAGAGATAAAGCGGTTCTTTCTATGGAAGCAATGGGATTGAATTCATTAAAAAACAGTTTGATTCAATACAATAATATGAAGTTGTTGCCGGGAATTGCTATCTATGGAAAAAATGGCGGCGGTAAGAGCAATGTAATCAGAGCATTTTGGTTGGGTGTTCAATTCATCAGAAATTCGCAGAGAATGCAGCATGAAAAGTCTGCTGTTCCGGTTGTACCGTTTGCGCTTAATGATTATTCTATGAACGAACCGACGGAGTTTGAATTTGATTATACGATGGAAGGAGTAAAGTATTGGTATTCCTTTGCGGCAACAAAAGAAAAAATAGTAAAAGAATCTTTGCACCATGCGCCTAAGGGACAAAAAGCCCAAGTGTTTGTAAGAAATGGACAGGATTTTTCATTCACAGAGGATAAGGCGAAGAGAAAACTCATAAGTGAAACTGTGGCAAAGAATCAATTGTTTTTTTCGGTAGCATGTACAATGAATGATACCGTATGTGTGAATGCTATGCGTTGGTTTAGAGAGGATATCTTTTTCTCCAGGGATTATACAGATATACCAAGACAGTTATTAGAATATTATGATGACAGTAATATGCTAAAAGCTATTTCGAATTATGCAAAGACTGCAGACTTTGGTATTGAAGAAATGCAGTTTGAAGTAGAAAACAAAGATATTCGAAATGACCTTGAGATTCCAGACGATATTCCCGAAAGATTGAAGGAGGCTTTACTCTCTTTTATGCATGCTTTGTCGGAGACATCAAACAATTCTGAAAGCAAATTAAAAATGAGTCAAGTAAAGGCGAAATCAAAGCACAGAGGCATTAATGCAGAGGGTGAGAGTCAATTGTATCCGCTGGAATTAGAGGACGAATCAGATGGTACAAGAATGCTTATGTCAATTGCTCCGGCTATAGAAGCTGTATTAAACAAGGGTGGAATTCTTTTGGTAGACGAATTGGAAAGAGAATTACATCCTATGCTTGTTGACTACATTGTTGCAAAGTTTCAAAGTAAAAAGAGCAATCAAAATAGTGCACAAATCATTTTTACAACTCATAACACAGAATTGATGAATCTGGAGATTATAAGAAAGGATCAGATTTATTTTGCAGATAAAAGCAGAACAGACGGTGCGTCTGAACTTTATAGCGTGACGGATTTTTCTACAAAGACAGCTGATAACATACGAAAAGGATATCTGGTCGGAAAATATGGTGCTACTCCGAATCTGGAAATTGAGGAGGTGAAATAATGCCTCGAAGGAAAGCGGGTAGCAGAGGATCCGGTAAGGCGATTGTTCGAGTATTTTGTGAAGGGGAAAGTGAGCAGGCATATACTGAATTTTTGAAGAAGAGATTTAGTGATGTAGCTGTAATAAAATATCCACCTGAAACAGGATTATTAACAATTTGAGAAAACTTCGCAAAGATCCGAATATCCGAGTAAGGTTACTTATGACAACCGGGTGTATTGAATATTGGTTGATGCTGCATCATAGATTTTATATTCCTTCATTACTGACCGTCGCAGAGAAAGAAAAAGTCATTTCTGAAATAAAGGCTGAAGAACCAATGTATGAAAAGGGTAATCATGAAATTACCGCTAAAATAGCAGAAAAATATCCGGTTGCGGTCAAAAATGCAAAAAAGACTGTAAAGCGTTTTTTAGATGAGGGAATGCCGGGATTAGAAGATACGGATGCAAGAAATCAGTGGTTGTATAGAAAGTGTCTGACTTTTTCAAATGTGTATGAAGCAATTGAATTTCTGGAAAGCCTTGAAAAAAAATAAAACTTGGAATGAAACAAATATATTTATAAAGATGTTGGAGACCTTCCCGCTTACCTTCTTTCATCGGAATACGAATAATCCATCTTAGAAAAAGAGATACCCCGCGGAATATGTCGGTGCTCAGAGGCACACATTTTTGCGGGGTATCTCTTTTTCTCTTTTACGCGCTATGCGGTATCATGACATGCCTAATCTTCCACCAGATACACATTGCGGTACTGCACTCCGTACTGTATGCATTCGTCATAAGAGCCGAGGAATACATCAATCAAATTCGTATAATTTCCGGTGTCTTCAACCGTATAAATGACATCGCTGCCTTCCAGCATTATCCTGGTGCCGGGAGCGATTTCCCGGAAATTCGCCGCTACCGTGTGATTGATTCGGGGAACGGTTCCGGTTGCCGTCTTGCCTGTGGCTCCGCCTCTCGGGTCGGAACAGTATGCGGTTGTCTTAAAACTGCCGAGCAGTCTGCCGCGTCTTGTTTTTGTGGCGATTGCTTCGGCGAGATTCTCGCCATTGGAGATTTTCCAGTCCAGATCCTGTGCATAGATCAGTTCTCCCGCCGGTCCGCTGTAATAGTCGTCCGGATTGACAATAGTCGTCCCGGCGAAAACCGTCAGCAATGAGTGAATACTCAGTATCATGCAAGTTATAAAGGTATAGAAAAAATATTTTCGTTTATCCATGTCGTCCTTTCTCCATTAATAGGAACTCATACAGTATGCAACATCATAAACAGATTTCATAAAGTTCTGCCGTGCTAAAAATCGGTATAATCCGTTACGATCCGAACAGATACCCTATGACTGTATTACGATATTAAGAAAAAATATTTCTATGTGTTACATTATAGTTACAAAAATGTTAAAAGTCAAGTTTTTTCGGGAAACCGTGTTCAGGCCATGATGAAAAATGTCCGGAATGCGGGATTCTATTTCCTTTAACAGAAGGAGGTTTCCTTATTAGTGATATAATGCACTTACAACATGCTCAAAAAAATTGTCGAAATTGTTGTTGACAAAGTAATACAAATCCGTTATGATAGGTTCATGAGTTAGCACTCCTCATCAGTGAGTGCTAATAACCGAAAAGCGAAAGGAGGTAAAAGGTGGATTTAGACGAGCGAAAGGAGAAGATATTGAAAGCCATTATTGCGAACTACATGAAAACCGGTGAGCCGGTCGGTTCCAGAACCATATCCAAGATTCCGGATCTGAATCTGAGCAGTGCAACCATTCGAAACGAGATGAGTGATCTTGAGGATATGGGATACATTATTCAACCTTATACCTCTGCCGGGCGGATTCCGTCGGACAAGGGATATCGGTATTATGTCGATGAGG
>JBHAEV010000243.1:0-8738 GCA_041855735.1 Lachnospiraceae bacterium | reverse complement strand
CAAATTTCAAAAATCCGCAAAACAGGTTTATGTGTATCGATATGCTGTTTTTAAAGGGAAATCGCCGATTCGCGGTATAAATCCGGTTCGAAACACCTTATCGTCGTTTTCGAAGCCTTCCATTAAAGTTAAAAAGTTGTGCCCGTTTTGAAATCAAACGAACACAACTTCGATATAAAGTATTCACCAAAGAATGCACGGTTTAAACCGGCACTTTCCGAATGCTTCGGACAAGCCGCATGCATACGCAATGTAAACTACCGGAATACCACAATTTCCATCCGATTATGCGAAAACAATTCTCCGCTCATGTACAGATTGTACATCAAATTCAGACTGAGCGTTTCCTCCTTAAAATCTTTTTGGATTTCCTTCGTTTCAATCCACATATCGATCTCCCCGTATCCGGTCTTATACTGACAGGCTTTCATTTTCCCCGGCACAAAGAGCATGACCGCTTCGATAAAACCGTTTCGTGTCAGCTTTACCCCGAAATCTCCCGCTTCCAGTTTCGTATGAATCCCGCCCTGCTCCTGTTCCGAATAATATATGGTCAGCTTCTCACCCTCCATATCGTATTCACAGGGAATACTTCTTTCATCAATGTTTTTATCGCCGTCCATATCGATGATTTCGCTGTAAATGCGAATCTGTCCGTCCATTTTGCTCCTTTGACTACTCCACCTTCGGAAGCTTTGATGCGAATAATTTCAGCTCATCGTCCGTCGGCACGCTGTCGTTCATCTCCCCATTGTGGAATTTCTCATAGGCAACCATGTCAAAATAACCGGTTCCGGTCAAACCGAAGACAATGGTTTTTTCTTCATTGTTCGCCGTGCATGCGTTCGCCTCATCGATGGCCACCTTAATGGCATGCGAACTCTCCGGCGCCGGCAGGATACCTTCCACTCTGGCAAACAATTCCGCCGCCTCGAACACTTCGGTCTGCCTTACCGCCTTCGCCTCCATGAGTCCGTCATGATACAGCTGTGACAGTGTGGAACTCATACCGTGGTAGCGCAGTCCACCCGCATGACTGGCGGACGGAATGAAATCACTTCCCAATGTGTACATTTTGGCAAGCGGCGTCACCATGCCCGTATCGCAGAAGTCATAAGCATAGACCCCTCTGGTAAAGCTCGGACAGGATGCCGGCTCCACCGCGATAATGCGGTAATCGGCTTCCCCACGAAGCTTCTCACCCATAAACGGTCCGATCAACCCGCCGAGATTCGATCCGCCTCCCGCACAGCCGATGATGATGTCCGGCTTGATGCCATACTTGTCCAATGCGGTTTTGGTTTCCAGTCCGATGACCGACTGATGCAAAAGCACCTGGTTCAATACGGATCCCAGCACATAACGATATCCCTCGGTGCTCACCGCCTTTTCCACGGCTTCCGAAATCGCACAGCCGAGACTTCCCGTCGTTTCCGGGTGTGCCGCCAGAATTCGCTTTCCGACCTCGGTTTCGGTGGACGGAGAAGGAGTCACGCTTGCACCGTAGGTGCGCATCACTTCCCTGCGAAAAGGCTTTTGCTCATACGACACCTTCACCATGTACACCTTACAGTCCAGATCGAAGTACGAACATGCCATCGAAAGCGCCGTGCCCCACTGTCCTGCACCGGTTTCCGTCGTCACACCTTTCAGTCCCTGTTTCTTCGCATAATACGCCTGTGCGATTGCGGAGTTTAATTTATGGCTGCCGCTGGTGTTGTTTCCTTCGAATTTGTAGTAAATCTTTGCCGGTGTTTTTAACTTCTCTTCCAGACAATATGCTCTCACAAGCGGAGACGGGCGGTACATCTTGTAAAAATTGCGGATTTCTTCCGGAATTTCGATATACGCATTGGTTTCATCCAACTCCTGTTTCACCAGTTCGTCACAAAACACCGGTGACAGATCCGCCGCTGTCATCGGCTGATGTGTGCCCGGGTTTAAAAGCGGGGCAGGTTTGTTTTTCATGTCCGCACGCAGATTGTACCACGCTTTCGGCATTTCGCTCTCTTCCAGATAAATCTTATAAGGTATGTTCTTACTCATAGCTCCTCCATTCTGTACTGACGGCGGCATTTGCATCCGCCGATTCCAACCGCTTTTTGTTCGTTTTCATCGACTTCCGAGCGCTTTTTTCATTCGATTCCGTCCGCTAATCCACATCTGCTTCCATCACATCCATCTTCACATCCGGAAGTATTCTCCCGGCAAAATTCATGAAGTTTTTTGCCCGATCGCTGACGTAAAATTCATGCCTCACTTCCTTTGCGTCACTGCACAGAGAAAGTTCCTCCAAAAGTTCCCGCAACTCCTTTGACGTTTCCACCGCCGGATTCACAAGACAGACCTTTCGCCCCATCACACGGGAAATCGGCTCCGCCAACAGCGGATAATGGGTGCAGCCGAGCACCAGGGTATCGATTTCACTCTCGCGCATCTGCGACAAATATCTGCCTATGATCTCTTCGGTCACACAATCCTGCGTCATCCCCTCTTCCACCAACGGAACCAGCAATGGGCATGCCTTTTGCGTGACCCGGATGTTCGGATTCAAATCGTGAATGTATTTCGGATAAATTTCGCTGGAAATGGTACCGTATGTTCCGATGACCGCTATTTTTTTGTTGGCCGTTGCGCGAACCGCCGCCCTTGCTCCAGCTTTGATCACACCGATGATGGGGATGTCAAACTCCCGATTGAGCGCATCCAGCGCCAATGCACTTGCGGTGTTGCAGGCTACCACAACCGCCTTCACCCGCTTTTTTAACAGAAAACGCACGATCTGCCCGGAATACTTTGTAATGGTTTCCCTGGATTTCCCGCCGTACGGCACTCTTGCGGTGTCGCCGAAATACACAATACTCTCACCCGGCATCAGCCGGATGATTTCTTTTGCAACGGTAAGTCCTCCGACACCGGAATCAAAGACTCCGATGGGACAATTCCTCGAAATATTCATTTCCCGTCACCTTAAATATGCAAGTTCAATCAGATCGTTGATCAACTCGGACTTTGGATATCCTGACGCCTCGAACAGCATCGGATACATACTGATGCCGGTAAATCCCGGCATGGTATTGATTTCATTGAATATGATCTCTCCCTTTTTTGTCACGAAGAAATCCACCCGACTCAGACCGAATCCGTCCAATGCCAGAAAAATCTTTTTCGCAATCTCGGGAATCTCCTCCACAGCATTTCCCGGCAATGTCGGATTGATTACAGTCTTTGATTCCGTGCTGAAATACTTGGCATCAAAATCATAGAATTCCGCTCCCGCAACGATTTCGCCCACACCCGACGCTTTGACCTCCCCGTGAAGTCCGCCGAATACGGCGCATTCCACTTCATGGCCGACTATGGTTTCTTCAATCAAAATGCGCTTATCGTGAACCGCGGCTTCCTCGAGCGCAAAAATCAGCTCCTGACGATTTCCCGCCTTGTTCACCCCCTTGCTGGATCCGGCATTGGAAGGTTTTACAAAGACCGGATACGGCAGATTTTGCTCAATCCTCTTTGCAACCGCTCTCGCATCCGCCTTGATCTCATAGCGATGCGCAAGCACGAAATCCGCCTGCAAAACCCCCAGTTCCTTTACGATGAGCTTGGTATAGGCTTTGTCCATACCAAGCGCACTTGCAAGCACGCCGCATCCTACATACGGGATTCTTGCCAGTTCGCACAGTCCCTGAATGGTTCCGTCTTCCCCGTATAAGCCGTGCAGCACCGGAAACACCGCATCCACTTTCACCTTGGTGTATCCCGTGCTTTCCTGAATCAAAACGCATTTTTCCCCGGCATCGGGAAGCAGAGCCGCACCGACCTTTCCCTCTCTCCAGTCTCCGCTTTTCAAATCTTCCTCGGAGTCCACTCTGAGCCAATTTCCTTTTTTGGTAATTCCGATCATCAGCACATCAAATCGGTTCCTGTCGATATTCTCGAGAATGGTCATTGCGGATATGCATGAAATATCATGTTCCGAAGACTGACCGCCGAAGATTACCACAACCAATTTCTTTGACATAGTTCCCTTCCTTTTGTCACTTTATATTTTTTGATATCGCAATCTCCTGATTGTCGATATGCGCACGAATCCATTCTTTTGCTTTTGCCACCTCGTTGTTGCCGATTGCCGTCAGGATCTGCTCATGTTCCGCAATCAGCGCCTCTCTTGTATCGGCATCCTTGATGTATTCCAGGCGATAACGATACATATGCTCGCGCAAATTGTTCAAAAGCATAATCAGACGCTCATTCTGCGTGCCGTTGAAAATGATATCATGAAACATTTCATCGGTTTTCGCAATATCCATCGCAACACCGCTTTGGATCGCCGCCTTGAAATTTTCCTGCGCAAGTCGAAGTTCATCCACCATCCCCGCATTCATCCGCCTGCATGCAAGCTCGATGGCCAGCTCTTCCAGCGCACGCCGGACCTCCAGCACATCACGCAGATTTTTCTCGGTGATTCCGGCGACCACCGCCCCTTTTCTCGGAGTCATGACCACCAGTCCCTCAAGTTCCAGCTTTCGAATGGCTTCTCGGACCGGAGTACGGCTGACGCCGAGGCGATTTGCCAGTCCGATTTCCATCAGACGCTCTCCGGGAACCAATTCTCCTTTTAAAATCGCTTTGCGAATCTTCTGGAAAACCACATCTCTTAGCGGGAGAAATTCATCAATCTCCCCATACACCATATCCAGCATTTTACCTCCACTGTGCTTTCACGATTGTGAAGACATCATCACCACACCTTTGTCGAATGTCTTTGTCAAAAACACATCCGACAACTCATATCTTTTTTTGTGCTCCTGAAAATAGCGAACACATTCCCCTGCCGCTTCCAAACGATCGAACAGGGCAAACACACTCGGTCCGGATCCGCTCATATTGCTGCCGAGTGCACCGAGCATCATCATTTTTACCTTGATTTCTTCGATTATCGGCATTTTTTTTACGGTCACATGTTCCAGAATATTGGACATACTTTTGCCGATCCCGTGCAGCTCTCCCCGGTGGATGTACTCTATCACGGCGTCGATATCCGGATGCACCAAAATACCGCTCAATTCCAGATTTTCATACACATACTTGGTGCTCACGCTTTGCTTCGGTTTGACCACAACAATATGCGATGCCGGAAAATCCGGCAATTTTGTCAATTTCTCGCCGATTCCCTCCGCCAAAAATGTTCCGCCCTTCAGGCAAAACGGAATATCCGCTCCAAGTTTCAATCCGATTTCCCGCAGTTTGTCCTCGCCGATTCCCAGATCAAACATTTCGCTGATTCCCGTCAAAGTCGCCGCCGCATCCGCACTTCCGCCCGCCATACCTGCCGCCATCGGGATGTTTTTCACCAGATCCATATGGAGATTCTGGCGAATGCCGTATTCCTTCGTCAAAAGCGTCGCCGCTTTCACCATCAGATTCTTCTCATCCGCCGGCAAATCTTTGTGATTGACGGAAAGCGTAATCCTTGCGTCATCTCCCGCAACTCGACAAATGCGAATCTCGTCGAAAATATCCACACTTTGCAGAATCATCTTCACCTCATGATAGCCGTCCGCTCTTCGGCACAGCACATCCAGACCGGTATTGATTTTGGCGTAGGCACGCAAATGCATCTCATTCATACGATTGCCTTTAACACTTCTTCGGCTCTGCATACTCCACACCGAAGGTATTTGCACTTACACTCTCCATCACCTGCTCGGCCTTCGGTTTATCCTGAAAACCGGTCGGAGTGTTTGCAATTTCATCCACCACGTCCATACCCTCAATCACCTTTCCGAAAGCCGCATACGCTCCGTCCAGATGCGGTGCATTCTGATGCATAATGAAGAATTGACTGCCCGCGGAATTCGGCGCCATGGATCTTGCCATCGAAATCACACCTCTTTCATGTTTTAAGTCATTGGTGAAACGATTCTGCGCAAACTCCCCTTCAATGCTGTATCCGGGTCCGCCGATGCCGATTCCTTCCGGGCATCCGCCCTGAATCATAAAACCCGGAATGACTCTGTGGAAGATCAGACCATTGTAAAATCCCTTGTTTACAAGGCTGATAAAATTGTTTACCGTGTTCGGAGCCACATCCGGATAAAGCTCCACCTTGATCACACCGCCGTTTGCCATCTTGATATTTACGATTGGATTGCTCATATTCTTCTCCTGTTTTGTTTTGGATACTTTGCAGCCTCTCTCTTTCCTAATAACCCGCGCAGAAAAACACCTGCAAAACGAAAAGAAAGACCGCCGGTTCTGAATGGATACATAAAACAAAATCCCATGATTCCGAGTGTCTGTTTATTGTATACAATGCAATCAGTATACTGTATAAAGAAGATTCTTGCAAGCAAACACTGCAAAAAAATGGGACAGTCGCACATACGAAAGATGATTGTATAAAAATCATTTACTCTGCAACAGCCAATCAGCGATGTCGTGAATCTCAATTCCTTCATAGCTGTATTGGGGATGTTTGGTTCGGGCAATCATTATTTTCGGATAAGCATCTCTAATCTGAAGCAGAGGAGAAGATTCTCTCTCAAATGTTGCCTGTCCGGAAATGTTGTCGCTTACCTGAATATAAATCTTCTCGCTGCCCCTCTGAGCAACAAAGTCTATTTCTTTTTGATAGAGCTTGCCGACATAAACATCGTAGCCACGGCGAAGAAGTTCGATGCAGACCATATTTTCATAGACTCTGCCATAGTCCATATTTCTGCTTCCGAGTATTGCATAGCGAATGCCACTGTCGCACAGATAGAACTTTTCGTTGCTTTCAAGATACTTCTTGCCACGAATATCATATCGCTTAACATCGTAAAACACAAAAGCATTGCACAAATACTTGATATACTTGCCGATGGTTACATGGTTGGTCGGGGTCTCATTCGCTGTCAGCAGCTGACTGACTTTATTGGGAGAAGTCAGGTTGCTGATATTATCCATAAGGAACTCGCTCAAGCGCTGTAAAACCAAAGTGTCCGGCAGAGCGTACTTCTGCACCAGATCTCTTGTGACAATGGTTTCATAGACTTCTTTAATATAGTTTGTTCTGTCTTTTTCGTTTTTGTAAGCATAAGAACCGGCTAAACCACCTTTCATCGAATAATCGTCAAAGAGCCTGTCTTTATCACTAACATCATCGTAATACCGGCAATATTCCTGAAAACTGAAAGGAAATACATGAATTTCGATGTATCGTCCCGTAAACAGAGTTGACAGATCCGCACTCAACAGGAAAGCATTGGAACCCGTTACATAGATGTCGTACTTCCCTTTGGAATACAGACTGTTGATTGCCAATTCAAACCCGGGACACATCTGAACTTCATCCACAAACAGATAGTTTGTTTTTCCGGCCTGATAATGTTTCTCTACATAGCTGTGTAATGCATGATATTCCTTGATTTCTTCATAAGCTAGGTCCATGAAGTCAATGAAAATGATGTTGATGTTTTCAAAATGGCTTTTCAGGTAATCAATATATGCCTGCATCAGTTTGGACTTACCGGATCGACGAATACCCGTGATGATTTTGATATCAGGGGTGCCATTCAATGCAATCATTCTGTCGAGATATTTTTCTCTCGTAATTGTTTTCATATCGTCACCCGCTTTCAAAAGTTGAAGATTTTTCATTTCTTGAAACTGCTTCGATGTATATATTCTACTGTCTGCTCATAGAATGTGCAAGATGTCGCTTTCAAAAACATAAATATTTTTATCTTTTGAAAGCGGCAACCATGTAAAGCCAATCCGAAGACTGCCCGGGTATCCTGCCTGTTCCTTCATGGAATGGATCATCTCAGGCTTAAGAGAAACCCGGCCGGCAGACCGGATTTCATCCGATTAAAAAGACTGTCGCACATCTAAGTGCAACAGTCCCAAGCTCATCACAATCCCGGCAATCTCAATTCTGATACATCTTGCCGTCACTGTTCGCATGGATCGGAATTCTCGGAATGATCACACCCTTCTTGATCGCTTCCGCGACCACCTGCAAAGTGCTGTCCAACCCTGTTTTATCCCGGATCATCCTTAAATGAAATTTCACCGTATGCACGGTTATGGACAATCTTTTTGCAACCTCCATATTGGATCCGTTCACGGAAAGTTCCCTTAAAATTTCCAACTCCCTTTCCGACAGATCCGAGCTGAGCGCATTTCCGATTTTGACGGGCGGCAGTTCATTCGGGTAGTATCCGCTCCCCTGCATCGTCATTTCCATGATTTTCTGCAAACCCGGTTCTTCGAAATCCTTTTGCCAAAAACTTTCGCAGCCGATCGCCTTTGCTCTTCGCAAACACTCCCTTTCCAGCGTTGAAGTCATCATAATGATTTTCAATTGCGGATACATGGATTTGATGCGCAGCGCCGCATCCAGACCGGTTTCTCCCCCCTCGGTAAACACATCCATCAATATCAGATCGAAATCCCCTTTTGCGCAGCAAATCATGGCATTCCTCGCATCCTTAATGCACATTCCGACATCAAAAAAATAATTGCATGCCTCAAATTTTTCGATTTCACCACAAATTCCCTTTTGCTGCAGCACGGAGTCTTCCACGACCAAAACTCTGACTCTCTCTCTCATACTTCATCCCCATAATCCATCAAAACCTTGTTCGTTCCCGATGAAACAAAAGTCACTTTATTCTATCGAAATAATCGAACGATGTTTCAGCCCCTTAACTTTGTATCCCCTATTCTGCCAATTATAGTACAATGTT
>JBHAEV010000242.1:0-9933 GCA_041855735.1 Lachnospiraceae bacterium | reverse complement strand
GGTTGAATAAATCTTCGCGGATCGTATTCTTTTCTGAGCGGAAAAGATCTTTTGAAAGGTCATGGGTTTTGGCGACACCTTTTTTTTCGTAAATATGTAGCTGCCATCTGTAATCCAATCTGCCTGCCATCCGGTACGCAACCTGCCGGTTTCAAACTCCAGCGTTTGGTGAGCCGTCTGACTATGATTATCGATCACTTCCAGCTCTGCTTTGTAAGATGAAAAAGGCTCTAAATCCGGCCCCCGGTATTCCAGGGCGATTTGATCGGTGGTCTCAAGCACCCATCCGTTGACCCTCAATGTGGCTTTTTCGATTTCGCTGCCATCCAGATCGCTTTCCAGCATAAAGGAAAATGCAGGCTTTTCCCGATCGGTGATACAATTTTGTTCAACACCTTCACATGAAAAATGAACGATTTTCAACATAGAGTTTCTCCTTCGGATTCTGAACAGGATTTTCCATACATCCATGATCATGGATGTATGGAAAACCGGCCGGTATCAAAATCAAGTGCGAGGCAATTCGATGTTGAATTGCCCCACATTTGACGGATTATGGCTCTTCGGAAACAAATGATGATACGAGAGATACCAACCAGGCCAGAGCAAACAGCGCCAACAGCAGGATCGCCTGTGTTCCGGCACGCATAGCGTCCTCATTTCCCGCTTCCAGATTGGAAGCGAAGATGTATCCGAAGGATTCCACGCGCATTGCCAAAAACTGTACACCGGAATAAATAATCAGTGTCGGCAGTAAGATTTTTTCAAGATTGCCGAGCAGGGTACGGGTTGAAACCCGGCTGAGTTTCTTCAATCCGAACGGAATCAGGCTGATTGCGAATGTTACGATCAACACCGTCAAAACATTTGCATTCAGATCCCGATAGTAAGGCTGGTTTCCATTTGCGATGTAAAAACCCGTTACGACTGCAATCATGACGGAAACGATGCCATTGAGGTACAGATTCAGATTCTTTTTTGATTTTTCCATATTCGATCCCTTCGCCTCCTATTCTTTATTTTTTCCTTTGTAGAAATACAAGCCGCCAAATACGAGAGCCAAAACGGCGGATGCCACCATAGCGGTATAGAATGCGGCTTCCCACCAAGGCGTGATGCGTACCGTTTGGACATTTTGGGCTGCACTGTTTGCATACGCATAAAGCTGGTATTTCATGTTTTCCCGTGCTTTTGATACAAATGCTTCATCCTGCTCAATCAGTTTTGTGGTAAAATACGGCCAGGTTTCCGTAACTTCCTTCATCGTTTCATTGGTTGAGAAGTCCGCAATCATTGACACACCCGCATTGATTGCCATTTCCGGGCGAAAATAACCGGCATTGTTGTTCATATCGGTTGAGATCAATCCTTCAAATCCCCATTCGTTGCGAAGGATATTGGTCAGGACGGCAACGGAACCGTTGACCGGCGTGGCACCGATTCGTGAGAAGGATGCCATGACAGCCAGTCCGTTTCCTTCATCAAAAGCACCCTGGAATGCACGCAAGTCTCCTTCACGGGCTTTTTGTTCGTGCATATAGGTCGCAATACCGGATCTCTGTGTTTCCTGGTCGTTAAAAGCAAAATGTTTCGGACCGACCAGTACACCGTATTCCAGTGCGCCGTCAACGGTAGCGCGTGCCATATAGTTCGACAGCATATCGTCTTCCGAGTAGTACTCGAAGTTTCGACCGTTAAAGGCTGTGCGGTGGACATTGGCGCCGACCGCCCAGATGAGCCAGTTTCCGCTCATCAGACCGTCATTTCCCAGCAATTGCCCCCATTCATAGACCAAATCCTTATTGAAGGTATTTCCCAGAACCACTTCATTTGCCATGGTTCCCATGTTGTAATTGGCGTTTTCATCATCCGCGTATTTGCCGCGTGAGCTGATAATATTGGAAAAGCCGTTCGGCCCGTCATTTTGATACACCAATGGGGATGCGATTTCTTTGATGGCATCGCTCACACTGCCGCCTTTGGCGATTTTTGCAATCAGGACATCCAGCGGAATCTGGTTTACCAATTCATCCCATCGCGCATCTTCGGAATCGGAGATACCTGCGAGATCCGCCAATGTCAGAGTTCCACCGGAACCGTTAATGGATTCCGATTTGATTTCGCCGTCGGCATGGAATTGATAAATCTCATTGGAGAGCTTTGTCACCCATTCCTCCAGCTTATTCCCGTCGATGGTCAAATCGTCATAGGTTTTCGGGAATGTCCCCGTCCAATCCTGACGGGACAGGTAGGTTGCATAGCCGTTTTTATAATAATTGATGTCGGCATCTTCCAGTTGGTTGACGATTTCATTTCCCGTTGTTTTGGAAGTCGCAAAGCCGGTTTCGTCAACTTCGCCTTTTGTACCGATGACTTCACGAACGACGAGATCTTTATTGCCGTCAACATCCTGACCTTGTGAAACCAGAATATTGTTGATCGCATCGTGCGCATCTTCGCCGATTGCAAAACAGTAATCGCCGCCGTCGAGAATAAATCCGCCCTTGCCGTCCTTTGCGGAGGAATCCCAGCTGGTCATGTATTTCATATCGGCCGTGATGGTGAGAGTTTCCGATTCACCCGGTTTCAACTCACGGGTTTTCGCCATGTCCAGGAACTCAATCGCTGATTTTTCGACATTGTTTTCCTTGTCGTAATCGGTGTACGGGGCTTGATAATAGAATTGAACCACATCTTTTCCCGCCGTCGCACCGGTGTTTTTCACCGTAACCGTTGCAGTGACGGTCTGATTTGCTTCATCCACCCGTACACTGTCCAAACTTTGTTCAAATTCCGTATAGGACAGTCCGTAGCCGAACGGGTAGCTGACCTCGTTTTCGTATTCCCAGGAGCTTGCCCCATTTGACGCTCCCTTTGCGCCGGATGCATTGTGCTGACCGAGTACGGCATCATAATATCGGGATTCATAGTATTTATAACCGGTATAGATGCCCTCCGCTTCGATCAGGTAGAAATTTGCCGACATCGACGGCTCTCCGCCGAAACTTCCGAGCGGTGAGGTTGCCGCCAGGTTCGGCATCCGTGAATTTGGAGCCGTAATGGCGGAAAGATCTTTCAGTTCGATTCGACCGAAGTTTTGGGATGCAGGTGCCGCCGCAAAATCGACCGCATAGGTATCCGCCAAATGTCCGGAAGGATTTGCTTCGCCGCGAAGAACATCCGCAACGCCGTTCATACCGTAGGCACCCGGAAAACCGATGTACAAAATGGAATCAACTCCTTCATCGTCCTTCAGATCGTCAATCTCCATAGCACTGCCGCTGTTGATTAAAACAATGACTTTGTCAAAATGATCTTTTGCCAGTTGCAGGATTTCTTTCTCATTTCTGCTGAGCGACAATGCGCTGTCAGTCCCGTATTTTCCGGCATCGATCCCTTTTTCGCCCGGATAGTAATCACTTCCTTCCGAACCCGGTCTTGAAATGACCACAATCGCCGCATCCTTGTACTCCGAAAAGCTGTCTTTGAAGTCGGCATCCGCCTTTCCCAATCCGGTATACTCGGTAACCGCCGGTTCCGACGGCTCATAGGGGGTTGCAAACTCTGCCGGGCGGTAGCCGTAGACGGGTACGGTGCCGGTCCAGGTTTGCTTTTCACCGGTTTGTATTTCACCAAAATTCGTATAAATCGAATTCATAACCGGATTGACTTCAAAACCGCCTGCTTTCAAGGCATCCACGAGATTGACCTGATCTTCCCCGGTAATGGTGGAACCCATAATCCCTCCCAGGAAGGGATATCGACTACCCATGCCGAAGAGCGTTACTTTTTTTCCGGATAGAGGAAGAACCGCATTGTTGTTTTTCAACAGGACACTTCCTTCTTCCGATACCCGTTCTCCAAGATCCTTGTGGGCGGCGATTAAGGCGTTCGTGGAATCATAGATCGGCTTAAACTTGTCGTCGGATGTCGTCCGTGTACTGGACGTTCCCAAAGCAAAATCAATGGAACTTCGCCAGGTGTTTACAATACCCGCAGAGCCGGCAAGTGCGATGGCAGAAGACAGGAAAACAGCCGACATACCGCGAAATACTCTCTTTGAGTTTCTCATTCTGTATCCTCCTATTTTTGTACAATCCATTCTTTTGATCCGTTGTCATTATATAAAAAAAGAAAGCGATTATAACCATTCTGTCATAAATCGCTTTCTTTTTGTCGTATTTGGTTATTCATATTTGGTTATTCGTCAGCCTTTGGCAAAAACAGAATGGACAATTCAAACCAACCGTCCCGGGTGATGATTTCCAAAGAACCGTTATATTTCTCAACGATGGATCGGATGCTTTTCAGACCGAATCCATGATATCCATCCTTTTCTTTTGTCGTTTTCGGAAGATTTTGCTCAAACTCCAGTCTGCCTTCAAAACGATTTTCCAGTCGAATTCGAACAAATCCCCTGGTCTTTGTCACAACCAAATGAATCAAACGCTGCGTTTTATCTGCAATTTTCTCCGTGTTTTCCATGGCGTTATCCAACATATTCCCCAATAACGTCATCAGTTCCACCGCATCCAGAAATTCCAGGGCCGTTCCGTCCACAACAGCCGTAAATTGAATGTCCTTCATTTGACTTTGGATGGATTTGCCCGTTAAAATCGTATCGACGATGTGATTTCCGGTACGATTTTGCGCTTCATATAATTTGATTTCTTTTTCCATCTGATCCAAGTATGCGTGGCCGTCTTCAAGACTCATTCCGTCCCGTATCGCCTGTATTTGATATTTTAAGTCATGGTATTTTTGATTGACCACATTCATACTCTGCTCCAGTAAAGCGTAATTGGTATGCTGTGTATATAAAATATCCTGCAATTTATTTTTCTCGTTCTGCATCTTCAGACTGCCGATTTGAAAATGATAGGCATTCAGGAGCGCCACTCCGGCGAAATCGACAAGCGTCCGAATTAAGAAAATTTCCTTTGAAACATCCACACTCATCAGACTTTCTCCGACAGCATAGCTGAGATTGCTGATGCCGAAAACCGCCGCTCCGATGATCAAAGTGGAGATCATTTCATTATGACGGATATGCAGCTGCTCATTGAATGGTTTTTGATCCCGTTCCAGATAATAAAGGCTGACAACCACGACGGGCAGAGTGGCGATCATGCCGATCGCATAACTGAAGTGATTCATTTCACGATGGATCATATTTGTAACATAAAAAGTTACCTGCCATGTCAGGGAGGCGATGAACTCCCCGATAATAAAGGTTCGAACCGTGAAATAAATGCCGGTTCTGACATCGTAGCGACAAGTCAGACGGATATCCAGATAAAGAATCAGTAAGTAGAGCAGCATCATCGGAAAGAACAGGACTGTAATACCGTCGGTTATCAGCATCAAGAAGGTTAATAACAACAGAAAAACCGCCTGAATGCCCAGTATCGTCCGGGTATCCGACTTTTTCGGACTGATGAGAATACTGAGACAGGCACTTACCCAGTAGGCAAAAGCATAAAACAGTCCGGGTGTGTGCTGTAAAGTTTCACGAATCATTCCCCCACCTCATTCAAATAATGATTCATACGGTTTAAAAAATCCTTGCGTCTGGCACGACTGACCGGAATTCTGGTATTTTTCACCAGTATGTTGTAATGCTCGTCCGTCCCGTCCACAAAGCCGAGATTTACAATACATCCGCTGTTGCATCGAAAGAACGGCAGACCTGCCAATTCCGATTCCAAAGACTTCAGTGTCTTGCGAATGCGGATCATTTCCCGGACCAGGTGGTATTCCATGTCGTGATTGCGAACTTCGATATACATGATATCTTCCGTGGATATTTTTCTGGTAATTCCGTTATGGCTGATTAAGAGCTGCTTGCCGGTTTTTTTCTTCATGCGCTCGATGGCACGGCAAAGTCGCTGGGAAAAGGCGTAGTAATTGACCGGTTTCAGAATATAATCGAGTGCATCAACGGCATAGCCTTTCATCGCATAGTGTGTCATATTGGTGATAAAAATAATGATGACATCTTTATCCGACAGGCGGATTTTTTCGGCAGCCGTCATTCCGTCCATATCGTTCATTTCAATGTCCATAAGAATAATGTCCAAATTTCCGGAATATCGTTCCACGATTTCCAGTCCGTCCTTGAACGGATGAATTTGAAATCGCTGATTATGGTCAATCTCATATTGTTTTAAATAAGTATTTAAAACCTGTCGGTATTTATTATCGTCTTCAACAATGGCAATCCGAATCATTTTTCGCTCCTGATTTTGGGACAATGATTGACGAACCGATCAGTAATGAATCACATCCTCCGATCGGCAGATCCGTTCGATGACGGGGGCTGCCGCATCGCTTAAAAAGTAAGCCATGGTGGTCGGCGGAACAAGTTCTTCCAGTGCCTTGAAATCCTTCTGCTGGATGCAGCGGCGGACGGTGGAGGCGCTGATCGGTTTCCCGCCTGCTTCCTTGCGCGGGATGATGACGCAGTCGATGCCTGCGGCGGGAAGTTCTTCGGACATAATCCGATTGTAGATGCCGGTCACCTGACTGGTCGGCTCCTCCCCCACATAACGGCAGGTGATGGAAAGAGCATCGGCAATCTTTATGAAGATATTCAAATCCAGCCTCGCGTGGCTACGGATTACGGTCTCTTCATCTTTCAAAAAATAGCTTGGAAAGGTGGAATTGCTGATGATGTAAGGGCCGCTGTCGTGGCAGATGACATTCGGCAGATGTGCGGTACCCTCCAGCACAAGTTTCTTGCGGACGGAAAACGGAATCAGGCTGGCATCTTCGCTGACGATAAACAGGTGCAGCGTGTCGCACAGAGAGGCGACTTTTTCCGCGAGATACTGATGTCCGAGAGTGAAGGGATTGGCATTCATGACAAGGGCGGCACTGCGTCCGCTTCTTCGAAAGGCGGACAGATCTGCCAGATAATCGGAAAACCCGTTTTTACGGTTCTCCATGAATACCAGAGTATCCCCGATCCGGGTGATTTCATAGAAACCCAGATCACGGAAGAACTTTGCGGAATTGACCTTGGTGTACAAAAAGAGGCGAAGATTGCCGCGCTGATACTGTACATCGATCAGGTGCGTGATGATCCGGTTCAACAGACCTTCCCCCTGATGTTCGGAGCTTACGGCGAAACAGCGGAGGGTATTCCCGAAGCAGCTTCCCGTGGCGATGATCCGGTAGTTCTCATCATACATTGCACAGATATAGTCCAGATTGTTGTCACGGCAAAGGCCCTCCTGTTCCAACAAAAGGTCGATTTGCTTCAGACTGTAGGTGTCGTTTGGATAAATCTGAGAAATGGAATAATCGGACATGGTTTATACCTCACTTTCTAAAAAATACAGGAAATAGCAGATGGCAAGCAGGTCGGCGCTTCCGCCCGGGGACAGGTTCTCGGCTATGAATTCCCGGTCCAATCGTTCCAGTGTTTGTTCATCCGGGTAGGGAGATTCCTTTAAGAGTACCTTTACTTTTTTAACGACTTCCTGCTGTTTTTCCACGCTGCTTCTTGCAATCAGATTGGTGTCCGTCGCAGAAACCATGATGGACAAAAGGGCGGCGCAGCCGGAAGCATTTATGCTCAGACCGCGGGCGATCCCCTCTTTTAACACCGGAAGACCGTGGTTTCGCACGGCGGGAAGTCCGGCTTCCATTTGTCCGCGGACACCGGAAATCCCATGATGGAGATAGAGTTTCTTGCCGACGGTGTCGGCATTTTCCTCCGTAAGTCCTTTGAAATCGGAGGCTACCAGGCCGGCAGTCATAGCGGCGCACTCAAAAAGTACGGCATCGACATTTTTCCACTGTTGCTTCGGAAGTCTGCCAAGGGCGGCACAGAGGACGCCGACGGAAAAAATCGCGCCTTTGTGGGTATTGACGCCGCCGGTAACAAAGAACATGTCGGCTTCCGCCTTTTTGCCTGCCCGGCGCAGCAGGGAGAATGTATGCGGTGCCGGCTGATCGGAACTTGTTTTTCCGATACGGACGCAGGTGTCAAAATATGGGCACAAAGCGCCGGCGCTGTTCATAAATGTAAAAATATCCATATCCTTATGACTTCCGCTGTTTCTGCGATCCACAAGACCCGGCTTCGGCGTCGTGGCAACCTCATAGAGAAGAGCACGGCATGCCAGACCTGCCGCTTGTTTTGCATCATAGTCGGTGATGGCTTCCTTCAGGATCCCGTCGGTATGCCGCTGCAGTTCTTCAACGGTGTGTGTGCGATTCCGCGCACAGCCCTTTGCAGGCTCACCGCATATGATGCAGGTGCGGGGCAAAAGACCGAGTTCGCTGCGGTCCACTTTTTTACCGTCCTCCCTTATCACATCCATATCGAACAGTCGACCCAGTTCGGATTCATCTTCAATTTCACAGGTGATTTGCTTGACGGTAAGGGGATTCTGGTGGATGACGAAAAAGGCTTCGTTGCCTGTGTGCTCATGGATCTCTTCAAAATGAATGCATTTGATTTTCTGTGCCAGCATGCGATTTGTGAGCAAACGCTTGCCGATCTCAAACCCTTCCCGAATCAAAGGACTGTTTTTTATAGGACCCGCAATATTCATGGTAAAGCAGACGACTGCGGCATGGTATTGTTCAGTCAGTTGCTGCTGCCGGAAAGCGCGTCGTTCTCTTGCATCCAGCATATCTGTCAATGTAACCGGTTGTGACATTTTTCCTCCGATGTTTGTACCGCCGGGGATTCGGCGGCTTTGTTTGTCTGCTGTCCGCCGTTCGTCCGGCGGCTTTTCAGGATGTCCATCAACGCACTTCCTATTCTTACAAAAACGTTCACATACTCATAATACAATAGAATTCGGACATTGGAAAGAGTGTTATGAGGGATATAAATAGAAATAGGATTATCAATTCCCTAAGCCTGAAGCTGGTGAACATATTTGTGATGAATCAATTTAAGGAAACGCTGATTAAATCAGCGCTTCCTTAACCCTGAAATAATATGGTGCCAAATTTTAAAGACGGAGAACTCACAAAAAGTACAATAACTTTTTAAACTGAAAAGAAAAAAAACAAATAATTTACAAAAAAAAACGTAGACTATATAAAGAAAGTATGCTATGCTTTAGCAAGTATATAAAAATAAAAAAACGGGTATGAGAGTGAGAGAATGAAGACATTTTGGAAATCCATGGTGTCCCTTTCGTTGGCATTCGCCATCTTTTTTAGCGGATTCCATATGGGCGGGGCAGGAAAAGCAAAGGTATTCACCGCAGTGCCGGAAGAACGGGTTTACGATCGGGACAGCAACATTGCAATCGTGAACCTGGATGAGGGGGCATGGATCGGGCAGGAGCAGGTGTATTATGCAAAAAGCCTGATGCAGTACAATGATGCAGACTTTGTCGCAACATCTTTGGAGGAAGCCAGGACTGCGCTGCGGATGGGAAAAGTCGGTGCGTACATGATCATACCCGCAGGTTTTTCAAGAATGGTGGAGAGCGTAAACACCTCCCCGGTGAAAGCCACGCTGACGTATGTCCTCAACCCAAACCTGGATCCGTCCATGGAGGCGGATGTTGTGCGGAAAGTGCAGGGGTTTGAGGAGGTGCTTAACACCAATACATCATACCTGTACGTAAGTGCTGTGCTGAAGGAGTTTCATGGGGTGCAGGATGACGCCAAAAGCCTGATGCGAAACGACGAGCGGGAGCTGAAGCATGTCACGGATATCCATGGGAACGGGCTGTGGACGCCGCCGGTGTTCCCGGAGCTTTTGCAGCTGCCTTTTTTGGAATACGCCGTGGGTGGGGATTTCCGGGAGCGGAGCATGGATCTGGCACTTGCAGCGGGTGACATCCTTCTGGAAAACATCGACGAAGGCGTTCGAAGCCTTGAGGCCATCCAAAAAGACCAGGAGGAAATTCTTTCGGATATCCAAGCCGAACGAGGCATGTACTACCTGAAAGACAGCCT
>JBHAEV010000241.1:0-3168 GCA_041855735.1 Lachnospiraceae bacterium | reverse complement strand
GTGCAAAACGAGCTGAATTCGGCATTAAACTCCCATCGGGAATATCTGATGGATGCCGTGATCACGATGCGTGACGGAAGTTACTGCCTTCCGGTTCGAGCCGAGTACAAAAATCGCGTCAACGGAATCGTACATGACCAAAGCTCCTCCGGCTCGACCGTTTTCATTGAACCCATGAGCATCATCCGCCTGAACAATGAGCTGAGAGAACTGGAAATCAAGGAAAAAAAAGAAATCGAAGTCATCTTAAGCAATCTCAGCATTGCCGTGATGCCGCATGTCGAAGTATTGAAATGCAATCTGGATACTTTGGTACACCTGGATTTCGTCTATGCCAAAGCGCATCTGTCGAAGTCCATGAACGGAACGGCACCCGTTTTTAACAATCGGAAATTCATCCATATCAAGGACGGACGTCATCCGCTCATCGACCCCAAAAAAGTAGTTCCCATTACCATCACTTTGGGAGATCAATATCATCTTTTAATCGTCACGGGGCCGAATACGGGGGGGAAGACCGTTTCCCTGAAAACCGTCGGTCTGTTTACCCTGATGGGGCAATCCGGCTTGCATATCCCCGCCTTTTTTGGCAGTGAACTCGGTGTGTTTGAAGAAGTCTTTGCGGATATCGGAGACGAGCAAAGCATCGAACAAAGTCTGAGTACCTTTTCCGGACATATGACGAAGATTGTCGAGATTTTAAATCTGGCGGACTCCAATTCTCTTTGTTTGTTTGATGAGCTGGGAGCCGGAACGGATCCGACGGAAGGAGCGGCGCTTGCCATATCGATATTAAGCTTTCTGCACCGCATGCAGACGCGAACCATGGCTACCACCCATTACAGCGAGTTAAAGCTCTTTGCACTGAATACCGAAGGTGTGGAAAATGCCTCCTGCGAATTCGATATCGAAACGCTACGTCCGACCTACCGGATCCTGATCGGCATCCCCGGAAAGTCCAATGCTTTTGCCATCTCAAAGAAACTCGGTCTATCCGAACACATCATCGATGAAGCCAAAACTTTGATCAAACAGGATGCTCAAAGTTTTGAAGATGTGCTGTCCAAAGTGGAACACGACCGTAAAACCATTGAAAGCGAGCGGATCGAGATGGAGAAATTCCGTCGGGAGGCCGCAAGACTGAAGGAATATTACGAAAACCAGAACAAACGACTGGAAGCAAGCAAAGAAAAGTTGCTCGAAGAAGCGAGGGCAAAAGCGGAGAAAATCCTCAGCGATGCCAAAGAAACCGCCGATTTGACCATCAACAATATCAATAAAATCGCATCCGGTGCCGGACTCGGATCCGCACTGGAAAAAGAAAGGGATTTCCTGCGGGAATCCCTGAAAACGGTTGAAAAACAGGCGAAGCAGCCGGAGCGTCCGAAAGAAAAGGCAAAAAAACCGGCAAGCCTGAAAATCGGGGATGAAGTACTGGTTCGGAGCATGAATCTGACCGGAACCGTTGCCACATTGCCCGATTCGAAAAACAAACTCTATGTCCAGATGGGGATACTTCGTTCCCAGGTGGATGTATCCGACCTGGAAATCACGGAGACCGCAGTCAAGGAGTCATCATCCGATAAATACGGTCCGAAAAACAATACGGCAAGGAGCTCCGGCTTTATGAAGTCGGCATACATTTCTCCGGAGATCAATCTGATCGCCAAAAATGTCGACGAAGCTTGTTTTGCGCTGGACAAGTATCTGGATGACGCGCTGCTATCCCATCTGGAGCAGGTTCGAATCATTCACGGCCGCGGCACCGGAGCCCTGCAAAAAGGGATCCATCAATATCTGCGCAAGCAAAAATTCATCAAAAGCTTCAAGCTTGCCGACTTTGACGACGGCGGAGACGCGATCACCATCGTGAAATTTAAAAAATAGTACATAAAAGAATGGAGGCTTTATGGCAGAGAAACAGAGAGTTTTGATTGTGGACGATGACGAAAGCATTGCAGAGCTGATTTCCCTCTATCTGGAAAAGGAATTCTACGAAACCAGAATGGTTTTTGACGGCATCGAAGCTTTGAAAGCATTTGACGAATTTCATCCCCATCTGGTCATTCTGGACATCATGCTGCCCGGAATGGACGGGTATGAGGTCTGCAAGGAAATCCGCGCCAAATCACAGGTGCCGATTATCATGCTTTCCGCAAAAGGCGACACCTTTGACAAGGTATTGGGACTTGAGCTCGGAGCGGACGACTATATTCAAAAACCGCCGGAGTTTAAAGAACTCAGCGCAAGAGCAAAGGCGGTGCTTCGCAGAACCAACCAAAGTCTGTCCCCGACCAAAGAGGAAGAAGGGCTTGTGGAATATCAGAATCTAAGCATCAACATCAAGAATTATTCCGTTATTTATATGAACAAGACCGTGGAAATGCCGCCCAAGGAACTCGAACTTCTCAATTTCCTCGCGAAAAATCCCAACCGTGTCTTTACGAGGGAACAACTCCTTGACAATATCTGGGGGTATGAATATGTGGGGGATACGAGAACCGTGGATGTGCACATCAAGAGATTGCGCGAAAAACTCAAGGACAATGAGCATTGGTCCATTGCCACCGTTTGGGGCATCGGATATAAATTCGAGGTCAAGCGATGAGATTATCGCTCTATGTCAAATTTATTCTGGCATATGTCAGTTTCGGTATTACCGCATTCATTGCCATTGCCACACTGTCCTCGAAACTGACGGACAATTACCTGATCGACAGCGGAAGCAAAACCTTGTACAATGAGGCGAATCTGATCGCTTCTTCCTATTCCGACCTGTATCGCGGAGAGTCCATAGAACTGAGCGACGCCTATCCCCAGTTGAAAGCCATCGCCGCATTTTTGCAGGCACAAATCTGGGTGATGGATCGTAACGGAGAGATTATTCTGGATTCCAGCGACAACATGACGGGAAAGATGATAGAAAATTTCGATCCCACCGTCAGCGGCTCGAAACCGCATCAGCAGGGCGATTATTTCGGGACCTTTCCCTATCAGGTACTGAGTGTTTCCGCCCCGATTGTCGGCAATTATCGCACAAACGGGTATGTTGTCATTCATTTGCCTATGACGAAGGTTCATGAAAATCGCAATGAAATCCTGAACATCGTCTACATCACCTTCCTGATTGTGTTTCTGCTTTCGACGCTGATTTTGATTGTGTTTTCC
>JBHAEV010000240.1:0-7647 GCA_041855735.1 Lachnospiraceae bacterium | reverse complement strand
TGTCAAATACAATGCTTTTCCGGGGATGGGAGGAAATATGAGCAGTGCGGTTGCCATTCTGGACTATACCAACACCGGATTGATCATCAATATGGTACATGGCAGAGAAGGATGTTATATGTATACCAAAATTATCGACAAAGGAAGGTCGGACATATTATTGGGAGAGGAAGAAACCGAGGCATTGCAGCAGGCAATCGGATACCTGGAAAAACCACAGAACATTTAAACAATCCCTCATGGGATACTCTTAAACGGGTATCCTGTGAGGGATTGGTGCATCAACTGTTTTGCGATACCGGAAAATGGATTCTTGCTCTCACACTCCTGCCGACGATATATGCCATAATGATTTTGGCAAGATCAAAGGGGATAAAAGGCAATACGGTCAAGGTGAGGGACTGAAGGATGCTCATGGATTTCGAGAAGGAAAACCAGAGTGTGCCGAGGCTGTATAAGACCAGCAACCCCAGGATCATACCGAAAATCGCCAAGATGTCGTTTTTGCTGTTATGAATGAAATAGGAGGAAATCCACACCAGCGGCAGATATCCGATGAGATAGCCGCCGGTCGGTCCGGTCAGCGCGAAGAAACCGGATTGGAAACCGGAAAAAACCGGCAATCCCGCCAGGCCGATGCAAAGGTAAACAAGGACAGCCAAAAAAGCCATTACCGGAGGCAGCAGATAGGCACAGAGCAGTACCGCAAATACTCCCAGGGTAAACGGAATCGGTGTAAAAAAAAGCGGGATCCGAAACGGTGATAAGACACAAATGACGGCAGACATCAGCGCAATGAGGGTCAATTGATTGAAACGTAAATTCGTTTTGTTCATAAATTTTCTCCGATGATTGTGATATTTGATAAGATACATTCCTTATTATAAAATTGCGGCTCATAATTGTCAACCTAATTATTAATCGAGGTTGACAATTGAAGATGAGGATCATGAAAGAACGGCAATCTCAGCATAACTTCAATATAATGCAAATATATCAAAAAATTATATATAATAGGAACAAATAAATTGACATGAATATTTGGAATTGCTATACTTTTTAAATATTATGAAAAGGATTGGGATTTCTCAATCCGTTGTATGCCATTCGTCACAGTTCGAAGAACGTTGAGGCGATTGAAATATTGGAAACTCATGATAGAGATTATTTGGGGAGGTATTGATATGTCATATGTTGATGAAATTTACGAGAGAGTTTTAGTTCAGAATCCCGGCGAATCCGAGTTTCACCAGGCGGTATTGGAAGTGCTGGAGTCGCTCAAACCGGTGATTGAAGCGAATGAGGATCTTTATCGTAAACATGGGATTTTGGAGCGTTTCGTAGAGCCGGAAAGAGTGATCGCTTTCAGAGTGCCTTGGGTGGATGATGAGGGCAAGGTTCAGATAAACAAGGCATACAGAGTGCAATTTAATAATGCGATTGGAGCCTATAAGGGAGGAATGCGTTTCCATCCGTCCGTAAATGCTTCCATTTTGAAATTCCTGGGTTTTGAACAGACACTGAAAAATTCGCTGACCGGATTGCCTATGGGTGGCGGCAAGGGAGGTTCCAACTTTGATCCGAAAGGAAAATCCGATCGCGAGGTTATGGCGTTTTGCCAAAGTCTGGTGAATGAGCTTTACAAGTACATCGGCAAGGATGTGGACATACCTGCCGGAGATATCGGAGTGGGCGCCAGAGAAGTCGGATATATGTTCGGTCAGTACAAGAGATTGAGCACAAGCTTTGAAGGTGTTTTTACCGGAAAGGGAATTTCGTTTGGCGGATCACTGGCGAGAAAAGAGGCGACGGGATACGGAGTGGTGTATATATTGGAAGAAATGTTGAAGGCGAACCGAAAGGAAATCACCAATAAGACCGCCATAGTTACCGGATCCGGAAATGTGGCAATTTATGCGGCGGAAAAAGTATATCAATTGGGAGCGAAAGTTGTTGCGATGTGCGATTCCAACGGATATATTCATGATCCGAACGGCATCGATTTGAATATCGTGAAGGATTTGAAAGAAGTGAAGCGCCAAAGAATCAGCGAGTATGTAAACAGAGTCAGCGGTGCGACATATACAGAGGGTAAGGGAATTTGGACAATTCCATGTGATATTTTTCTTCCGTGTGCGACGCAGAATGAGTTGGATTTGGAAGGTGCCAAGGCACTTGTGGCGGGAGGATGCTTTGCCGTTGCGGAAGGTGCGAATATGCCTACGACACTGGAGGCAACAAAGTATCTCCAGGAAAATCATGTGCTGTTTATGCCGGGAAAAGCGGCAAATGCCGGAGGTGTGGCCGTTTCCGGTTTGGAGCAAAGCCAGAATGCACTCCGACTTTCATGGAGTTTTGAAGAGGTGGATGAAAGACTGAAGCAGATCATGAAAGATATTTTCCAAAAGACGGATGAGGCGGCAAGCAAATACGGTGTTCCCGGCAATTATGTAGCAGGTGCAAACATCGCCGGGTTTGAAAAAGTTGCATCGGCAATGATTGCGCAGGGGATTGTATAATTGCTGCAGGATTATCTTCGGTGCATCGGCTTTTCGGAATACTGTGAACGGCGTCTGGCATCCATTCTGATACGGGAATTATTTCGGCATGAAACAAGAACGCAAAAAACATGTTTAATCGGCGAAAACGACTATTATTCCGAAACGAGAATCGAGGTGGCAAAAGGAATCGGATTATGCATATGCGGTGGATATTCCATAGACGGGGATGAGAAAAGCACGACCGATATTTATCAATACTACCCGTTCAACGAAAGAAACAGCCTCTCTTCCGCTCTCAACGGAGAAATCCATGAGCGCTCCGACAAGTACGCCCATTTATGCATCATTGTGGATAAGAGGAATGAAGCCTTGATGGTGTTTCGACTGGAAAACAATACGGAATACATCAGAAGAGTTCGAGATCAATTTCCGATAGCTATAAAGCGAACCTATCTCACCGGGTATTGTTTGGAGGGGAAGGTGATTTTGGGCATACAAAGAAAGAGGGATGCAAAGCGTACGAACCATCCGAATCGGGACGATCAAAACCCGCTCCGAAATCATGAAAATCCGTCTTCTCTTTCAAAGTATAATGAAAGGGAGGCGAATTCGTGGGAAAAAATAGACTTTGCCGCCAAAAGAAAATTTAAATACAATATCTACAATTATATCGACACATTGTTTTCACCGACAAGTATGGAACCGGAGATCTATACCGTCCTTGGAAATATCCGAAATGTCGAACTGCTCGAAAATCATTTCAGCAAGGAGCGGTTTTATAATCTGAAGCTGGATGTGAATCATATCCATCTGCATGTGGTGATTCATTCCGAGGATCTGGAGGGAGAACCCGAAATCGGCCATCGTTTCAAGGGAAAAATATGTCTGTTCGGAAGGATTGAATTGGAAGACATCGGATAAAAGGATTGAAAAAACGGGCGGGAAAAGTGATAGTATTTTATCAATTTAAAGTGTTAATACTTTAAATTAGTTGTAAAAACGCATAAAAAAATGTTCATAAAATTCCGGAAAAACAAAGAAATTGTAGAAAAACCGTCGAATGCCGTCTTTATGTATTGACAGTTAAGAGTATTCTGGGTATTATGAACTAAATTATTACAAATTCGTAATAATTAAAAGTAAGCATTAAGAAAAAAGAAAGCAAGCAGTAATAAAAAGAATGGAGGAATAGTTTATGAAGAAAAGAGTTTTGGCATTTGCACTTGCATCTTCTATGGCACTTGTTGCCTGTGGCGGCAATGCGGCGGCACCGACGACCGATGCCGCCACAACAGCGGCCGGTGAAAGCTCCGCAGCAGAGTCGAGTGCGGCGGCGGAAACCACTGCACAAGCGGCAAGCGGTGTGGCGGCGATCGACTGGACCGCTTACGATAAGTTGATCAAAGACATTTATGCGGAGGCGGATCTTGTAAAGCGTGAGGCGTTGATGCATGAGGCGGAGGATATGCTCATGGACACAGGAGCGGTACTTCCGATTTACCATTACAATGATTTGTACATGCTGAACCCGGCGATTGAAGGATTCTATACCAATCCGTTCGGCACCAAGTTCTTTATGCATGCGACAAAGGACGGGCAGCCGTTTGACAAGTTCCGAATTCAGGTCGGTTCCGAGCCGGCATTTCTGGACCCGCATCTGAATTCCACCAATGACGGCGGTATTCTGGCGGCAAACAGCTTTTCGGGACTGTATACGACCGATAAAGACGCAAAGATCGTTCCGGATCTTGCGGACGGTGATCCTGTGATTTCCGAGGACGGATTGGAATATACCGTCAAGTTGAAGACCGGACTGAAGTGGAGTGACGGCACACCTTTGAATGCCAATGATTTCGTTTATTCATGGCAAAGAGCTTCCGATCCGGCGACGGCGGCGGATTATTCTTATCTTTACAGCATGTTCGCCAAGAATGCGGAGGGCAAGATCGATGTATCCGCTCCGGATGAGAACACGCTTACTTTTAAGCTGGTTGCGCCTACCCCGTATATGATGACCTTGCTTACCTTCCCGGTATATATGCCGGTTCCGCAGGCATCGGTTGAGGCTGCGGCGGATTATAAGGAAAATCCGGGTTCATGGGCGATGGAAGCGGGATTTGTTTCCAACGGCGCTTATACACTGAAAGAGTGGAAGCACAATGAGTCCATGATTTATGTAAAGAATCCGAACTACCACAATGCGGACAAGGTAACCGTGGATGAGCTTCACTATATGCTGAGTGACGATGATACCGTTATTCTTGCGGCGTATCAGGCAGGAAACCTGGACCTCGCGGATACCGTTCCGAACGGCGAGATTCCGAATCTGAAGAATCTTCCGGATTTCAAGGTGGTGGATCAGCTGGGTACCTACTATGCAATTTTCAATGTAAAGAGCAAATTGTTTGAAGGCAAGACCGTAGAGCAGGCGGCTGCAATGCGTAAGGCATTCTGGTATCTGATCGATCGTGATTACATCATCGAAACCATTGCACAAACCGGTCAAAAGATGGCAACCACTTTCGTTCCGCCTCAAATCAGTGACGGACACGGCGGAGAATTCAAGGCAAACGATACCGATTACACCTATCCGGTAAAGGATACAACCGGATATTATGAAACCGAGCGAAATGTAGAGAAGGCCATCGAGCTTTTGACAGAGGCGGGCTTTGAGTTCGAGAACGGCAAGCTCAGCGCCTCCACTCCACTTAAGATCAATTATGTGACCAATAAGGGTACAGGTCATGAGGCTATTGCACAGGCTATGCAGCAAGATTTTGCCGAAATCGGTATCGAGATGGAAATCGGTACCATGGATTGGCAGACCTTCCTCAACGATCGTAAATCAGGTAACTTCGATATGGCAAGAGCCGGCTGGCTGGCTGACTTTGACGATCCGGTGAACTTCCTCGAAATGTTCCTGTCCGAGTCCGGCAACAATGATGCCCAGCTCGGCAAGTAATTACCGATCAAAAATACCGGAAGAATATCGGAGCATTAAGTTTCAAATAGGACTTGATTTAGGGGCTGTGAAAAAAGTCCCATAAAAAAAGAACGCTTTCAGGTATAAAAACCTGGAGGCGCTCTTTTTAGTTTGGTATAATTGTTTTGCAATGAAATATACCAACACTTATTATAGCCCAAAGCAGGGAAGACTTCCACTATTTATCACAGATACTCTCGATATCTGTGATCCGGTACTGGCATTTGACAAGATCATGGAGGAGATCAAAATAGAACAGTATCTGAAGCCACAGCCATACAGCAAACTTGGCCGGCCGGGATATAATCGTGTCAACATGCTAAAAACAGTCTTGTTCGGCTTTATGGACACAGGATACGCCTCCCTCAGAGAATTGGAGGATCGCTGCAAAACAAATATTCGCTACATGTATCTGATGGATTATGAGACACCTACTTACCGCTCTTTCAGTTATTTTATCAATGAAGAGATCCTGGAATCGGCTCAAGATATATTCCAGGCTGTAATGACTTATATTGAGAAGACGGATCATGTGGATCTTCAGCATTTGTATATCGACGGATCCAAGTTTGAGGCCAATGCCAATAAATACACATGGGTCTGGAAGAAAGCAACGGAAAAGTCCCGGTACCGGCTGTTTTCCAAAATCACAGAACTGTTCACAGAGATGAATGAAACCCTGGTATATACCGGTCTGAAGATTGAGACGAACACCGAGTATACACCGGACGGGTTGGAAACTGTCCTAAACAGGTATGCTTTCCTATGTCATGTTGATGAAAAAGATTTTGTTTCCGGCCGCGGGCACAGAAAGAGCCGGGAACAGCGTTATTATGAGAAGCTGAAGGGATACCTGGACAAACTGAAGGAATATGTTGTTAAAATCCGGATCTGCGGACCGGATAGAAACAGTTATTCAAAAACAGACCGTGATGCTACATTCATGAGAATGAAAAGAGACTATATGGGAAATGACCAGCTACTCCCCGCATACAACATTCAGATAGGGGTGGCAGATGAATATATCGCTGTAGTGGATGTCATGCAGCATCGATCTGACATGGATTGCTTTGTTCCGCTGATGGAGAAGTTCCATGAAATATATGGCTTCTATCCGAAATATCCGATTGCTGACGCTGGCTACGGGTCTTTCAACAATTATCTGTTCTGCCAGGAACATGGGATGGAGAAGTTCATGAAATTTCCCATGTACAAGAAGGAAACCACGGATGAGAAATATCACAATGATCCGTTCCGGGCAGTAAACTTCAAAATGAATAAAGCAGGGGAAATGATCTGTCCCAATGGAAAGGCATTCCACTTTGCCTACCGGAAGCCTGTAAAGGGAAACCGGTATGGCAGACAGGAAGAATACTACACTTGCGAGGATTGCGGTGGCTGTCCGTATGCAGATCAGTGTAAAAAGACAGATAAAAACCGTACTGTGAGGATCAATGCCGAGTTAAGTTCTATGCATCAGGAAGTAGTGGACAATCTCGAAAGCATCCATGGAGCTCTGCTCAGAATGAATCGGTCCATACAGGCTGAAGGCACATTTGGCATCATGAAATATGATCGTTGGTATAAACGAACGGTCAGAAGAGGTCTGGATTCCGTCCGCATGGAGCTATTTCTTGTTTCAATCGGACATAATCTCTATAAATTCCACAACAAACAGATGAAACGCCAAGAAGCCGCATAAGTAGAGAAAGCATCATTATTATGGGGTAGGGGGAATTATGCCCTTTTTTCTGGAGCCTGGGGTAAAAACAGGAAAAAAAGGAAGGGGCTGTGAAGCCTGGGATTTTTCAATCCCATTTTTTCACAGCCCCTACTTGGACTGCTAAATTGCTCGCTGTAGAGGTCGGCGAAAGCCGTAATCAATTCAACGTTTTAGGCTGGCCGTGCAGATGGATTCTGTATCGGCCGGCTTTTTTGTTAACAAAACAAACGTTTATATGGATAAATGGCACCCAATACTTTATAATACACTTTAGAGATCATTAAGAACAGTTTCGATATTAGAAAACGGATTGATTAGAAATTATCTTTGAAGATAAATGATTAACAGGGGGCACTGGTCAATGGCTGATAAAAGGAAAAAACCCAAAAAGAAAATTGTTCTCATTGTATTGTTAAGTATCATCGTTTTGATGATTATCG
>JBHAEV010000239.1:0-8295 GCA_041855735.1 Lachnospiraceae bacterium | reverse complement strand
GATTTTGACCTTTTTTATTCAGGATTACGAACTCGCGGAGCGAGTTTCGCAATTACCTAAAGTAAAATACTTTATACATTTTGAATGATTAGACCAGTTCAGAACATGGGCGGCAGGGTGGTTTTTCTGATCCTGCCGTCCTATTATCTTATGGTTTTGCGGCATCTATCGCGTGAATAATTATAATCGGCAGGATGGTTTTCTGATCCCGACAAAAGCCTTGATAAAGAATCGGAAATTCAGCAGTGGAAAAAATACCTCTAAAATGGTATAACATTATTGAATATTATGAAAAACCAATTTGAGTTACAGAGGTTGAGTATGAGCAAAAAATTGGAAGAAATGAGTTTAGAAGAACTTTGGCAATTGTTTCCGATATTTTTAGTCAAACATAATAAAGAATGGGTTCAATGGTATAATGAGGAAAGAAAGGCTGTTTTATCAACGGTGCCTATTGAATATATAAAAAGAATATCTCATATAGGCAGTACAGCTGTTCCGGGGATATGGGCAAAAAACATTGTTGATATATTGATTGAGGTAAACAATAAGTCAAATTTAGATATTGTTAAAGACATTCTTATAAAAAGTGGTTGGCTATGTATGAATGCAAGCGAAAATCGTATTGCATTAAATAAAGGGTACACAGAACAAGGTTTTGCCGAAAAAGTATTTCATCTTCATATTCGAGTTATCGGAGATAATGATGAATTGTATTTTAGAGATTATTTGAATGAGCATAATGAAATTGCCAAAGAGTACGAAACATTAAAACGATCTCTTTGGAAAGAATTTGAATATGATAGAGATGGATATACGAATGCAAAAACAGATTTTATCAAAAAATATACAGACCTGGCAAAAAGAAAATACGGAGATAGATATTCCATAAATTCAAAGATACGGAGAAACGAGTATGAAGAAAGAAACGACAGACAGGATCAGGAAATTTATACAAGACCGGGACTGGGATCCGTTCCATACACCGGCGAACCTTGCGAAATCCATTTCGATTGAAGCGAATGAACTGTTGGAGTGTTTCCAATGGAGCGATACCGATTATGACCTGGAGCATGTGAAGGAAGAACTGGCTGACGTCATCGTCTACTGTCAGGATATGCTCGATAAGTTGGGACTGGATGTGGACGAAATTGTCATGAGCAAGATGGCAAAAAATGAAGCCAAGTATCCGATTGAGAAGGCGAAAGGCAGTGCCGCCAAGTACGATGCGCTGTCGATGCACGGCGGCGAAACGAAGAACGATTCAAGTGCCGAGGCGGAAAATAACAATAACGAAAACGGATAATGGATGGAAACAGGAAAAAAATATGACGAAACAAAGGAATGATGGAGTATCGGGCAAGTCGAAGGATAATCGGATCGTTTTGTCGACGGAATTAGGAGATGTTTATGCGGATATTTTCGGCACTTCCGAGGCGATGAAGCCGGTGTACGGCATCTTCAGCATTCCCTACGCCAGGGCAGGGCGTTTTGAAAAGCCGGAGCGAATAACAACATACCATACAGACACTGTGATCAACCGGGGAGAAACGGTTTGTTTCCCGCAGCATGGTTATCCGCTTTGGGTAAATCGGTTCATGAAACACCATATGATGCGGCCGGAGTTCCTTCCGATAAGAGATCGTCAGACCGAGGATGCGTTTGTTGTGAATATCTGGACGGACGATCTGACGGGGAAGAAACCGGTGACGGTGTTCCTGCATGGCGGAGGGGAAGGATCCGGGACAGTGCCGATATACTGTGGGGATAATCTTGCGAAAAAAGGCATTGTGGCGGTGACGGTCACATACCGGATCGGCTGCTTTGGATATATGCCGGTATTTACAAAAGACAAAGGTATGACAGCGGATCTTGCCTACTACGACCAGCAGGCTGCTCTGCTTTGGATACGAGAGAACATTCGGCATTTCGGCGGCGATCCGCACAATATTACACTTGTCGGACACTGCGGAGGAGGTCTGGCCGCATTGTACCATTTTTTGAATCCGGTCAGCAATCGGTGTTTTGATAAGCTCATGCTTTTATGTGGAAATCTGCCGACACTTACCGAAAGAGAACAGATTCAGGACGATTTTCCGGCGGTGCTAAAGCACTATAAGGCAGAAAATCCGGAACAGTTGAAACATATACCGGCCAAGGCGTTTCTTGGAAGAAATCCCGTCGGGCTGGGAGATGTCATTGACGGCGATTTCATTTCGGAAGATCCGATCAAGCTGTTGGAAGAAGGGAAGTTCCCGGCAATGCCGGTTGTGATCGGGACGAACGCTGATGAGTTTTCCATGGTAGAACTCCCCATGTATTACCGGTTTTTGGGAATTGCAACGAAAGAGAACAAAGTGGATGAAGCATTGCAAAGAAAATACGGGCAATACGGAAAACTGCTGAAGGACAAAATGCGATCCGAAGCAAGCAGTTTGGTGGATCTTCAAATCAAAATCATGGAACTGACGGTTTTTCACAGTTCAGCGTATCGGATGATGGAGCTGATCGGCCGTAAGTGCCCGGTTTACGGATATCGCCTGCACTATGTTCCGGATTTGTATCATGGACTTCGCGGTTCCTACCATGGAGCGGAGCTGGTTTATTTCTTTGATAATCTGGACAAGATGAATATCCCGATTACCGACCGAAACCGTGAGCAGGTTGACGTGATTCAAAAGGACTGGATCGCTTTTGTACATACAGGGACTATCCCCGGACGTGTATTGTATGCGCAAGACGGGAAGATCACCGATTATGATGAAGAAATTCACAGCGTAATCTTTCCGCATCGCGAATTGATCAAGGAATTGATGAAAACAAACATTTTGGAGAACACCAGAAGAAGTTATATCCGTAATATGAAGGAGCCTACCGGTAAGGCATAGCCATAAAAAGAACCCGAAGCAATGATATCGTCAAGTCCGGATTGACATATATATTTCGGACAAAGTGAAAAGCATGCTTCTCGGACAAAGTGAAAAGCATGCTTCTTTGAGGCATGGGGTTCAAAAAAATTCCGGTACTGTGCCAATCGTTACGAAAATCTTTGCAAGACCCGTCGGGATGCGGTAAGCAGGTCATAAACTTTCGCATTACGGCGGGTAATTTTTATGGATAAAAGTCGAAAAATGAGTTATCATAAACGGATGAAGAAACATACAAAAAAGAAACGAATGCTCACAAGTATTGCAATATTATTGTTGATACTTGTAATATGGACAATTTGGGGCAATATGACGGTGGGAATGACACATTATACGGTTCAAAGTGACAAGATTCCTGCGGCATTTCACCATTACAAGATAGTCGTAGTTTCCGATTTGCATAATGCAGAATTCGGTAAGGACAATCGTCACATCGTGGAACTGATAGGGAAAGAGCAACCGGACATGATTGCCATAACCGGAGATCTGGTAGATTTGAGAAGAACGAATCTGGAAATCGCGGAAAATCTGGTTCGGAATCTGGTGAAGATCGCACCCTGCTATTATGTAACAGGCAATCATGAAGCATGGATCGGGGAGAAGTATCCGAAATTGGAAGAGGCATTGGTCGATCAAGGAGTGATTGTTCTTCGCAACCGGAAAGTAACATTGACGAAAGAAAACAAGTCGATATACATTGCCGGTTTGGATGATCCTGATTTTACAGATTCGGATCCTTCGGCTCAGAAAGGGATACTGCAAACGAATCTCCGCAAGGTAAATCCCGAAAAAACATATGGCATTTTGCTGTCTCACCGGCCGGAAGCTTTTGAAGTCTATGTGGCGGAAAATATCGACCTGGTTCTGGCAGGACATGCACATGGCGGACAATTCCGACTGCCGTTTATCGGCGGACTGTTTTCACCGAATCAGGGCTTGTTTCCGAAATATGACGGAGGAAAGTATATAAAAAATCGTACAACAATGATCGTCAGCAGAGGGATCGGCAACAGCGTGATTCCGATTCGCTTCAATAACAGACCGGAGCTGGTTGTGATTGAATTGTTGAGTTATCGTTAAATTTTGTTTGCGCATCATTAAATTTTGTTTGCAATTACTAATAGTATTCTTTCTAATATATGCTATAATCCATATTTAGAAAAATAAAATTAAGAAATAAACAAGGGTGAATATGAGAAAAATTAATATTTTACAAAAACGCATGATTTGTGCCGGATTGGCGATTCTCCTGTCGATTCAGGGATTTTCGCTGCACGGACAGCCTTCCTTGAATACAAGTGCGGAGGAATACTCATACATTGCAACCGATTCCAATGCATTGCATTCTGAAAACAATGAGCATGGAGTTTCGGAATCGGAGACGATTGCGGATGGCGAATTCACGGAGGATTATGAAGAGTATCAACATGTGCGTGCGGACGAGATTTCGGAAAAGTTCGGAACTGCACCGTATGACGTGCTGATACATCCGGTGGATTCCGATTCCGAAGGCACCCTGGAAGAGCAGGCCGCAAATGCTCAGGAAGATTTGTTGCATTATCTGGAAAGCCGTCTGCTTTCCGGGGAAGTGGAGTCATATAAAAGCTATTATATTGTTAACGGAATTCATGCCGTCATACATTCCGAAGATGTATTGCTGGAGATTCTGAATCGACCGGATGTGCGTTTTGTCACACCGAATTTCGATGTGGACTTTGTAACTCCCGTTCCCGATACTTCTTCGCGAAGAAGGCGCAGCATCGGTCCGGCAAGTATCTCGCCGTATGAATGGAGCAGCACCATGATTCGGGCGAATCAAGTCTGGGATGAATACGGTGTCTACGGAGAAGGTACGGTTGTCGGAATCATCGATACCGGAGTTAACTATAAATTGCCGCAGTTAAGAGAGAGCTATCTCGGTTATGACAGCTCAACCGGATTGTACAGCGGCGAATACTATCTGGATTTGGTTTCGGATTCAGCCGAACCGAGTTCCGCCTCAACGAATGACCATGGAACTTTTGTTGCCGGAATTATCAGCGGAGGTTTGGACAGTCGTTTTTCGCATACCATGGGGATTGCGCCGAGAAGCAAATTTATCAATGTCAGGGCAATGGATGAGAAAGGCACGGACTATATTACGATTTTTGAAGCGGCACAGTGGATGCTGAATAAAAGACCCGATGTCATCAATTGCTCATGGGGAGTGGACAGCCAGGACAATCCGTGGTTTATGGAAATCGCGCAGAATTGGAGGGATGCCGGGATTGTAGCGGTCTTTGCCTCCGGAAACACCGGCAATCTGACCGAACAGGCACTTCCGGGCAGCATATTGAGTCCTGCCAATCTGTTCAATGTACTTGCGGTCGGCGCCATTGACGCACAGGGGAAGCTCGGGGTATTTTCAAAAAGAGGTCCGTCGGCTTTTGACGATAGCGGATCACGAATCAAGCCGGATTTGACCGCTCCGGGTGTCAATGTGTATTCATTGTCCGGAAGCGGCTATGTTTCGGCAAAGAGCGGAACCAGTTATGCCGCGCCTTTCGTTACCGCAACCATTGCTTTGATGAAAAGTGTAAAACCGGATCTGACGGTGGATGAGATCGAAACGATTCTGAGAGAAAGTGCAAGACCGCTGACGGACAGCGCCTATCCGGAGTCACCGAATCTGGGATACGGATACGGCATGGTGGATGCCTATGCCGCTGTGACAAAGGTTCGTGTTTTAGCCGGACTGTCTAACGAAACGAAACCCGAAGACACTCAAGGCAGCTCCGACAGCACAAATCCGACGGATACGGCAAATCATACGGAGCATACGAATTCGACGGAGAAAACAAATGTAACGGAAAGTGCGGCTTCGACGGAAAACGAGAAGCCAACGGACAGTGCGAATTCGACGGAAACAAACAATATGACGGAAAATTCGATGTCGACAAAAGAAGCGAAATCGACGGATCAAAGTGGCAAAGCAAATGATTCTTCGCCGGTATCGGATGCAACGTCTTTCGGCGAATCCTCTTCCAAAAACGCTTTTGACGGGAGCGCTGCGACCGAGGCGAAAACCGAATCTTTTTCGCGTACAACCAGTGATGTCGGCAGAGCCTCCGGCTCCTTTGGTGGAGGCGGAGGCGGCGGATCAGGAAGAACAATAAGCAGTGCCAATGCAAAGCAAACAACCGGTGCGAGTGCAAACGGCAGCTCATCAGGCGGATGGAAAGCTTCCGACAAGGGATGGTGGTATCAAAATGCGGACGGTACCTATCCGAGGTCGAGCTGGATGCTGCACAATGGAAAGTGGTATTATTTTGACGAAGCGGGATATGCCGCTACCGGTTGGATATTATATAACAATCAATGGTATTATCTGACACAGGATTGTTCGATGGCTACCGGCTGGATCATGAGCAATCAAAAATGGTATTATCTCAGTACGGACGGATCCATGTTGCACAATACAACAACGCCGGACGGTTACAGGGTGGATGCAAGCGGAGCGTGGATTTTCTAAGGAATCTACCGCTTTGCGGCGAAAATCCGGTGTGGGAAACGCCTTCATCGGCGTTTCCCGAAATTATATTAAAGGTAAGCGCAGAAAGAGTTATGAATTCTAAAGGGAGATGTAACAAAATTGTAACATTCCTGCGGTATAATGACTTCAAAAAGGAGGCAACATGGGCAAATTAAAACAAGTTATGGCATTGTCTTTGTTAATGGCAATGAGTACAAATATTTATTCCTACGCCGGCGTGGTGAAGAACAATGCCGCAAAGGTTGTGGAAACAAGTGATCCGGAAACATTTGAGCAACCAACTTTCGGAGAAGACGAACTTTATCCCGCCGAGGAAACGGCAGTGAATGAAACGACCGTGGGTGTGGATCCGTCGAACGGTCAAAACACTTCGGGAAGCTCTCAGAATTCATCCGGAGTCATCCGAAGAGATACCGACAGCAATTACGGACCAGGCATGAATCTGCCGGGAAGTAAAACACAAATCACCATGCCGGACGGTGTCAAAGTCACGGAGTTCACGCTTTCGCAAAGCAATAAATATTATCAGTATGTCTGGAGAGAGAGCGGACAGGAACCGCAAGCCAAGGCATATATCTTTGAGCCGAAAAATTTCAATGGGAAAACGGTGTTTTTGGATGCGGGGCACGGGGATAATTCCTCCCAGGTGGTTTACCAGCGCAATGAAAAGATTTATCCGCTGACCGACGAAGAACTGACGGCGGCAGGCAATTGGTCCAAGGGTTACGGAGTCGGAGCGCAGGCCAGAACATCACCGAATGTGTACGACAATAAGGAGATTGAACCGGAGTTTGCTCTGAGTATTGCCCTGATGACACGGGATATTTTATTGTCACGCGGCTATAAAGTGGTACTGAGCAGGACAGCTCTCGATCAGAATCTCTCCAACGGTTCCCGCTCGGCTCTTGCCGGTGAAACTTCGGATATCATGATTTCCATCCACTCCAACGGCAGCAGTTCAAAGACGGCACATGGTACGATTGCGTTTTACGCCGGAGACAATGATTATCTGAGCACAAAGGATTACACCGGTTACACGGATTTGTTGGGACTCGGGAAACATCAGCAAGCATCAAAGAAACTTTCCGATTCTTTGGTGAATCAGCTTTCCGCGCAGGTCGGTTTTCGAAATTTGGGTACGGCACAGGCTGTATTGCGTCTGTTTTCCTATTCCAGCATTCCGACTTCGCTGCTGGAAGTCGGTTTTTCGGACAATGAAATCGATGCAAAATTGTTGATTGAGAAAAAACCGGAAATTGCCAAGAGCATTGCGGACGGTGTGGATGAATATTTTCGTTGATGCAATCACAGGATGATATTGTGTAAAGATTCATAGGATGCGATTGTTTATATTCACGGAACATAGCCCGCTAAACCCGAAATTTTCCATGGAGGAATCATGAGAACATCGGATTTATTTAAACAGAAAAGAGTTTTTTCCTTCGAAATATTTCCGCCGAAAAAAGACGCGTCCGTACAGACGATTTATGATACGGTGAAAGAACTGGCGGACTTAAAACCGGATTTTATTTCGGTTACTTTCGGTGCAGGAGGAACTTCGGCAAATGCGGATACTTTGCAGATCGCCTCAACCATCAAGAATGAGTATCATATCGAAAGTGTGGCGCATCTGCCCTGCATCAATTTCACCAAAGACGAAATCAAATCCATACTCGAGGGGTTTCATAAGGCGGGAATTGAAAATATCCTTGCATTGCGGGGGGATGTCAATCCGAATTTGCCTCGTAAGAGCGATTTTACATATGCAAACGAATTGATTTCCTTTATCAAGGAGCAGGGAGATTTCAACATCATCGCCGCATGCTATCCCGAAGG
>JBHAEV010000238.1:0-2960 GCA_041855735.1 Lachnospiraceae bacterium | reverse complement strand
CTTTCCTGTGTAATTTCCGCCGGGTGCACCTCCGACTTGATGAAATTTCTCACCTTGGTTTCATTGACATCCAAATCCCCCCGAATAAATACCACCACATAGGAATCGTCCGCATTTCTCTGATATACAACCGCTTTGCAGGATTTTTTTATTTCCCCGTTCAGGAAACCGCACACTTCCTCGATGGTTTTGCAGTTCGGCGTGTATACTTCCTTCAATTCCTCAACAACACCGTCCGCTTCATTGTACACAATACTCGGCGCCGCTTCCATATTGGCACCGTATCCGCATTCCTTGCAAATTGCCAGACTGTCCTCTCCGATCGGCGTGATAAACATAAATTCATGGGAAACTTTCCCCCCCATCATGCCAGAATCCCCCTTTACCGAGATAAAATCCTTCAATCCGGTTCGGGTGTATATTCTCTCATAGGCCTTGTGGCAGATATCGTAATATTCCTCCAGATCCTCCTGGGATGTATGGAAGGAATAGGCGTCCTTCATGGTAAATTCGCGCACACGAATCAACCCGCCTCTCGGTCTGGGTTCATCTCTGAACTTGGTCTGAATCTGGTAAATCATAAACGGATATTTCGCATAACTGTTCGCGTATTCCCGCACCAGCTGAACCGAAGCTTCTTCATGCGTCATCCCGAGCACCATCGGCGTGCCGGAGCGGTCTTTGAATCGCACCAGCTCGGATCCGACACTCTCATATCTTCCGCTCTCCTGCCAAAGCGCCGCCGGCATTGCCACCGGAAACAACACTTCCTGCCCGTCGATGGCATCCATCTCTTCCCGAATGATGTTCTCGATTTTATTGGTAATTCTCTTTAACGGTGTGTAGGAGGAATAAATTCCGCTTCCCACAAATTTCATGTATCCGCCGCGAATCAACAACGCATGATTGTCCGTCGCGCAGTCCGCCGGCCTTTCCTTAAACCGCTCCCCCACAAGCTTATCCAGTTTCATAAAACCTCCAGTGTTTACTATAAATTATCGTTTTGCCAAATCCCCTCAATTCAATGCAATCTAAACTTCATCAGTATAGCACGTTCCCGCTTTTTTGTGGAGATGAAATTCTCGAAATCTGCCGCAATAAAAACGAATGCGGCAGTATCTTGGCAAGGATTCGAAAACATTTCATGGAAATGCCGCAGGCGGAAACCGCTTTGCCCTCCCTGGCATCTTTCATGGCCAGATGTACCACCTTTTCCTTCTTCACCATAAACCGGTTCTTAAATTTTCCCAATTCGCTCTTTCCCACCGCGGCGTCGAAAAACTCCGTTGCCACCGGTCCGGGACAGACCGCAATTACACGAACTCCCTTTTTTCGCAATTCCTCACGCAATGCCATCGTATAGGACAATACATAGGCTTTGGATGCCGCATACACCGCAAAACCGGGCTGCGGAAGAAATGCCGCCGCCGAAGCGATTTGAAATACGATGGAATTTCTTTGCAGATAGGGCTCGCAAATATTGGTCATAACCGTCAGTGATTTCACATTGACATCCAGCATTCTTGCCTCATTTTCCGGATCCGATTCTTCGACGTTCCCGAGTACGCCGAATCCGGCGGCGTTGACCAACACACTTATCTTCGGTGATTCCGTACTTTGCAAATGATCGCGGACAATGCTCAGACTCGATGCATCGCTCAAATCCAGAACCATGACCCGGCTCGGGGTGCCGAGTGTTTTTTGCAACTTTTCCAAACGTTCTTTTCTTCTGGCAATCAGCCATATTTCATCAATCCCTTTGTAGTATTGATCGATCTGCCTTGCAAATTCCTCTCCGATTCCCGATGATGCACCGGTGATGATCGCAATATTCATAGCATTTCCTTTCCTCGATGATTCCGATATTTCTTTTACAACTTCTTTTTTCGAATGCTGAATCCGAATTTTCCCAAACTCTCTCCCAATTCGAAATACTCTCCATGAGAATACACGATGGGATTCGCATTCTTCAGATGAAACTTTCCCTTTCCGTCCACATATTTTCCGTCCACACCGACCGCCAGCACCTTTGCAAGAAACATGTCATGTGTTCCGAGTTCCATTACCTGCACCAGTTCACATTCAATGGCGATCGGACACTCCGCAATATACGGAACCTTTACTTTCGAGGACTTTCCCCCGGTAAGTTTCAGTTCCCGCCATTTATCGACATCCCTGCCGGACCTTACTCCGGCGAAATCCGTCTGTTTTACCAACTCCTTTGTCGGAATATTGATGACAAATTGTTCGGTGTCTTTTATCATGGGGTATGAATATCGGCTTTTTCGAACGGAAATATAGACCATCGGCGGATCCGTGCAAATCGTTCCCGTCCATGATATCGTAATCAAATTGGTATTCCCGTCCTTGTCCATACAACTGACAATCGCCGCCGGAACAGGATACAGCATATTTCCCGCTTTCCAGAATTCACGGGTCGGAATACTCGTGCTTTTGTTTTCTTTTTCCGACCGATTTGATTTTTCATCGGCTCGGCTGTCGTTCGTTTTCTTTTTCATGATTTTTTCTTTCCCCTTTTTTGAACTCCACGGCAAGTCAGCCCGTTAATTTCAGGATATAATTCGTGTATGAAAACACTTCGAAGACGTCTTTATCTTTCATTGAAACTGCATACCCAAAAATGAAAATCCCCTTTGACTTCATGTGCTGTGACGATTATAGCATAGCAGGAAAGTCCCATCAACACACATGATTGCGTTTGATGCAACATTTTGGGCATGGTTTTGTCTTTTCAATTGGACTTTTTTTATTGAAAAAAACTCCCGTCCTGCCGGATGAGAGCTTTTCTGATCTGTCTTTATTCTTTTTCTTCAACAAATCAATCTGTTCAAGACCGAAGCTCACCGTCCGCGCCCAGTCGGTATCCGTCTATCACGGTATCCGCAGCCATACTGCCGAAGGTATGTTCCCGGTTTGTTTTATTGTAAAAATAATACGAT
>JBHAEV010000237.1:0-14259 GCA_041855735.1 Lachnospiraceae bacterium | reverse complement strand
TCCACGGAATGTATGGCGATGGCTCATCAGTTTGATGCACTGGTCATGATTCCGAACTGTGACAAGAATGTACCCGGACTTTTGATGGCGGCGGCGAGACTCAATATACCGACCGTCTTTGTCAGCGGCGGTCCGATGCTGGCGGGCCGGATTCGCGGGGAGAAGCGTTCCCTTTCCAGTATGTTTGAGGCGGTGGGAGCGTATGCGGCAGGAATGATGAGTCTGGACGAAGTGAATGAGTATGAAAACAAGGTCTGTCCGACCTGTGGTTCCTGTTCCGGTATGTATACCGCCAATTCCATGAATTGCCTGACCGAGGTACTGGGTATGGGACTGAGGGGCAACGGTACCATTCCGGCTGTGTACTCCGAGAGAATCCGCCTGGCAAAGAGAGCGGGATATGCCGTAATGGAGGCGCTCAGGAAAAATATCCGTCCGAGAGATGTCATGACAGAGGCGGCGTTTATGAATGCGTTGACGATGGATATGGCTTTGGGCTGTTCGACCAATTCCATGCTTCATCTTCCTGCGGTGGCATATGAGGCAGGTGTGGAATTGAATCTGGAAATCGCCAATGAGATCAGTAAAAAAACTCCGAACCTTTGTCACCTTGCTCCCGCAGGACATACCTATATGGAGGACCTGGAAGAAGCGGGCGGCATTTATGCCGTGATGAAGGAAATATCGAAACTGGGTCTTTTGAATCTGGATTGTATGACGGTTACGGGGAAAACAATCGGTGAGAGCATCGAGTCGGCGAGAAATCTGGATACCGATGTCATTCGCCCGGCAAACAATCCGTACTCCGAAACGGGCGGAATTGCGGTACTGACCGGCAATATTGCACCGGAGTCCTGCGTTGTAAAAAGAAGCGCAGTGGTGGAAGAGATGCTCAAACACTCCGGACCTGCGAGAATTTTTGAATGCGAAGAAGATGCGGTTGCCGCAATCAAGGGCGGGAAAATTGTGGCCGGCGATGTGGTGGTGATTCGCTATGAGGGACCGAAAGGCGGTCCGGGGATGCGGGAGATGCTCAACCCGACATCGGCCATTGCCGGAATGGGGCTTGGGGAAAGTGTTGCCCTGATTACGGACGGACGATTCTCCGGCGCGTCAAGAGGAGCTTCCATCGGACATGTTGCTCCGGAGGCGGCTGCGGGCGGTCCGATCGGATTATTGCAGGAGGGGGATATCATTGACATCGATATCAATGCCAACTCTCTGAATGCAAGAGTGAGTGAGGAAGAATTTGCAAGACGAAGAAAGAACTTCAAACCGATTGAGAAAAAAGTTACCGGTTATTTGGCAAGATATGTTAAAATGGTGACATCCGCACCGAAGGGTGCAAGATTATCACTGGAGGAATCGAGGTGAGAATCAGGATATCGCAATCGCGGCACTTCAAAGTGCAGGATTATCACTGGAGGAATAGAGGAGGTCAATATGGCATTACTTAGCGGAGCGGAAATCGTAATTGAATGTTTGAAAGAACAGGGTGTAGATACGGTATTCGGGTATCCGGGCGGAAGTATTTTAAACATATACGATGCGCTGTATAAACACTCGGATGAGATAAAACATATTTTGACGGCACATGAGCAGGGAGCTTCCCATGCCGCGGACGGGTATGCCAGAGCAACGGGAAAGGTCGGAGTATGTCTTGCGACGAGCGGACCGGGCGCCACGAACCTGGTGACGGGCATTTCGACGGCATATATGGATTCCATCCCGATTGTGGCAATTACCTGTAATGTTACCAATGCCATGCTGGGAAGAGATTCTTTCCAGGAGGTGGACATTCTGGGAGTGACCATGCCGGTGACGAAATACAATTTTATCGTAAAAGACGGAAAGAAGCTGGCAAAGACGATTCGCAGGGCGTTCGATATTGCCAGAACGGGAAGACCGGGTCCGGTGCTTGTGGATATTACAAAGGATGTAACCGGCGACAAGTTCGAGTATGAATACAAGGAGCCGGGAAAGAGTCGTTATGAGAAACCGAAGGTGGATGAGAATAAAATCGATGTAGCAATCGAGATGATCAAGGAATGCCAAAAGCCGTTCATCATTGCCGGCGGCGGATTGATTGCATCCGGAGCTTCGGAAGAGATTCGGGTTTTTGCGGAAAAAATTCAATCACCGGTTGCGGACACGCTGATGGGGGTTGGCGCTTTTGACGGGCATCATCATCTGGCGACCGGCATGGTGGGGATGCACGGAACCAAGGCAAGCAATTTCGGCATTACGGAAAGTGATTTGCTGATTGCCGTCGGCTGCAGATTTTCCGATCGTGTGATCGGCAATTCCAAGAAGTTTGCGAAAAATGCGAAGATTATTCACATCGATATCGATGCGGCGGAGATCAATAAGAATGTGAAGTCGACATTGAATATTGTGGGTGATGCAAAGGAAGTATTGAGAAAACTGAATACCAGACTGGATCCCCAAAATCATGAAGAGTGGATCGAGCATATTGAAAATATGAAAGAGATGTATCCGCTGACTTATGACAGACAAAAACTGACAGGACCCTATGTCATGGAAGTGCTGGAAAAAGTTACAAAAGGGGATGCCATTGTGGTAACCGAAGTGGGTCAGCATCAGATGTGGGCATCTCAGTTTTACAAGTATGACAAGCCGAGGAAATTTTTGTCTTCCGGAGGTCTCGGAACCATGGGCTACGGTCTTGGCGCTTCGCTCGGGGCAAAGCTCGGCTGTCCGGACAAGACGGTGATCAATGTGGCGGGAGACGGATGTTTTCGTATGAACTTCAATGAAATCGCAACGGCAACCAGATACAATATTCCGATTGTGGAACTTGTTCTGAACAATGAGGTTCTCGGAATGGTGAGACAGTGGCAGGATCTCTACTACGGCAAGAGATATTCGCATACCACATTCCGTGACAAGACGGATTTTGTGAAAGTGGCGGAGGCGATGGGAGCCAAGGCATATCGCATTACCAGGGTGGAAGAAGTGGAGCCGGTGCTGCGGGAGGCGATTTCCCTGAATGAACCGGTTATGGTGGAATGTGTGATTGACTGCGAAGATAAGGTGTTCCCGATGGTTTCTCCGGGTGCCGCCATCAAGGAAACATTCGATGCAAGAGATATCGAGCTGAAGGGATAACAGAATTGGTCAAGGTCTGTTTCAGGCATTGACCATATTCCCGTTATATGCTTATTTGTATAAATTTTTGTGAATATTTGGAATTTATTTTATCGGTCTTTGAAGTATATTTATAATTACAGAGTATCCTGATAAAGGTATGGAGAAAGAGGTAGTATGGCGAGGATATATAATTTCAGTGCAGGACCGGCCTGTTTGCCGGAGGAGGTATTAAAAGAAGCGGCTGCCCAGATGTCGGATTACAAGGGCAGGGGAATGTCCGTGATGGAGATGAGTCACCGCTCAAAGATGTTTGAAGAAATCATTGCGGATGCGGAGAGGGATTTGAGAGATCTTTTGAGCATTCCGGACAATTACAAAGTGCTTTTCCTGCAAGGAGGCGGTCATACGCAGTTTGCCATGGTGCCGATGAATCTGATGAAAAACAAAAAAGCGGATTACATCATTACCGGACAATGGGCGAAGAAGGCATTCAAAGAGGCGAAGATGTATGGTGATGTGCGTGCGGTTGCCAGCAGTGAAGATCAAACCTTTTCGTATATTCCGGACTGTTCGGATCTGGATATCGATCCGGATGCGGACTATGTGTATATCTGCGAGAACAATACGATTTACGGCACAAAGTTTAAAACCTTGCCGAACACGAAGGGGAAGCCTTTGGTGGCGGATGTTTCGTCCTGTTTGCTTTCCGAACCGATGGATGTGACAAAATACGGGATTGTTTGGGGCGGTGTACAGAAAAATGTCGGTCCGGCGGGTGTTACCATTGTGATAATCCGGGAAGATCTGATTACCGAAGATGTACTTCCGGGCACGCCGACCATGCTTCGCTACAAGACGCATGCGGATGAAAAATCCCTGTACAACACGCCGCCGTGCTACAATATCTATATCTGCGGTCTGGTGTTCCGATGGATTAAAAATATGGGCGGTCTGGAAGGGATGAAGGCGCATAATGAAAAGAAGGCGGCGATTCTGTACGACTATCTGGACAACAATACCATGTTTCGAGGAACCGTGAGAAAAGAAGATCGTTCTTTGATGAATGTGCCGTTTGTCATCGGAGATAAGGATCTGGAAGCAAAGTTTATCAAAGAGGCTGCCGCAAAGGGATTTGAGAATCTGAAGGGGCACAGAAGCGTGGGCGGAATGAGAGCCAGCATCTACAATGCCATGCCGATGGAAGGGGTGGAAAAGTTGGTGGCTTTTATGAAGGAATTTGAAATGGCGAACAAATAGGGGGAGATATGAAGAAGATTTATTGTTTGGATAAGATTGCGAAGGTCGGCACCAATATTTTCGGCAGCGATTATTCCATAACAACGGATATGGCGGAAGCGAATGCCGTTCTGGTTCGATCATCTTCCATGCACGAGATGGAATTCGGCAAGGAATTGCATGCGATTGCCAGAGCGGGAGCGGGAGTCAACAATATTCCTTTGGAAGAATGTGCGAGCAAGGGTATTGTGGTATTCAATACGCCGGGCGCGAATGCCAACGGAGTAAAAGAGCTGGTTGTGTGCGGAATGCTCCTTGCGGCAAGGGATGTTTCGGGAGGCATCAACTGGGTAAAGAGTATCGCGGGAAGCGAGAGCATCGCCAAAGATGTGGAAAAGGGAAAGAATCGATTTGCCGGAACCGAGCTGAAGGGAAAGACGATCGGTGTCATCGGACTGGGAGCAATCGGCGCGGAGGTTGCGAATATCGGTGCTTCTCTCGGCATGGAAGTGCTGGGATACGATCCGTATATTTCCGTCAATTCGGCATGGAGATTGTCAAGGAGAGTAAAACCCGTAACGGATTTGCAGGAGTTGATTTCCAAGGCCGATTATATCAGTCTGCATTTGCCGCTCAATGACAAGGACAGGAAGATGATCAATGCCGAGATGATTTCCGGGATGAAGAACGGTGTTGTGGTATTGAATTTTTCAAGGGATTTGCTGGTGGATGACGATGCCATGGAGGCGGCGCTCTTAAGCGGCAAGGTGAAGAAATATGTGACGGATTTTCCGAATGAGAGGACTGCCAATATGCAGGGCTGCATATCCATTCCGCATCTGGGAGCGTCCACGAAAGAGAGCGAAGACAATTGCGCAATCATGGCGGCAGAGCAAATCAGAGAGTTTATCAACAATGGAAATATTCGCAATTCCGTAAATTATCCGAATTGCGACATGGGCATTTGCCATGCGGCATCCAGGGTTACCGTCATGCATAAAAACATTCCGAATATGATCGGGCAAATTACCGCAACCTTCGGCAGATGCAAGATCAACATTCTGGATATGACCAATAAGAGCAGAGATAAATATGCCTATACCATGATTGATATTGAAAGTATTATGACCATGGAAGCACTGAAGGAAGTTGAAAAAATCGAAGGAATTTTGAAAGTAAGGGTAATCAAATAATGACGAAGCAGGAGTTTTTAGACGGACTGACCAAATCATTGCTCAGCACGGGTTCGGAAAAAATCATTCGGGAGAATCGAAGCTTTTATAATGAATACATTGATACGGAGCTGCGAAAAGGCAGAAGTGAGGAAGAGGTGTTGAATGAACTTGGAGATCCGCGCCTCATAGCCAATTCCATCAAAGAGGCGGCAGGCATCGATGACGAGTTTGTCGGCAATGTGCAAAGCGGCGATCCGCAGAGAGATTACGGCGCGGGCACGGATGCCTACGGTACGCAAAACGGGCATACGAATGCGTACGGCGGCGGGGATTACCATGGCGGATCCTCTCAACAAAGGAGCGGGAGGTATCAAAGCTATGATGATGTCATGCGGGATGATTACAGCCGAAACATGGAGGAGGCCAATAAAAAAACGAAGATGATACTTTACGGAGTTCTCGGCGGTCTGGCGATCTTTTTGATTTTGGTGCTGGTGCTTGCAACAGCGGTATTTCGCTTACTTGCCCCGTATTTATTCCCGATCATTGTGATTATTCTTGTATTGAATGTATTCAAAAAGAGATGATGCTTGATATTGTTTTGAGCGAAGTTAAAATTCCATATCTATAAATTGAAAATACGGCAAAAAAAGGCTGCTGTCCCGATTTCCGCCATGCGGATCGGGCAGCGGCTTTTTTGGTATAACATTCGGACAGGGGCTCATTTCCGGGAAGTTTCGGAGACTTTCATGTTTTGTTTATAGTTTGTTCCTCAAAGATTTATACAAGATATTACAATTGTGTTGACAAGCCGTAATAAAAACGTTATAATCTGCCTTGTAATATTTGCTTAACAAATTTAAAGTTGTTTTAACAACTGAGAGGAGTTACAAAAATGAACAAGAACACGAAGGCCATGCTGACACTTTTGGCGGCCACATCGATCACATCCGTTGCAGGGATGACAAGTTATGCGAATACGAAATTTATTGATACGAATGTATCTGCGAAACAGTTTAATGATGCCATTGAGGCAAGAATCAGAGAAGAAGCAGAGAAAGCTGCCCTAGAGCAGGAGAATCCGGAAGAAAGCGCACCGGAGAATATAGAAGGAACCGTATCGGAGGCCGTGGAAGAAGCCGCGCCGGAGGCTGCGGAAGAAGCTGCACCGGAGGCAGTGGAAGAAGTTGCGCCGGAAGCTGTGGAAGAAACTGCACCGGTGATTGCGGAGATTTCCACTTTACCGGAAGCCGGTTCGGAGGTTGCGCAAGAAGATACTTCTTCAGCGGAAGCGGTCGCTTCCGAGGCGGACACGGTTTTGACGGGATCCGAGGAGACTGCAAAAGCGGTCGAGGTGACGGATCCGGAAAAAACGGATGCGGTGATCGAAGATGTTTTCATTGCGAAGGACAGTGAAGCGGTGGTTTCGTCCGGCTTTATTATTTCGAGAAATGCGAAGACGATTGACACGACCGTGGCTGCGGTTACAGGCAGTACGACATTGACGGGAACCGTTGCGAAAGCGGTTACGGGCAGCAAGACATTGACGGGCACTGCCGAAAAAGCGGTTACCAACAATACTGCGGCCGGTTATGGTTTGGTGGACGGTCCGGACAATACACCGGCGGAAACCTATGCGGCACCGATTTTCTCCACCGGAAAGATCATTATCAGCGGTTCTTCCAATCGTTCGATTGTGACCGAGTCTGCGAATGTCACATCCGATGTATCCGATACGGAAGAGAAAACCAATGAGGAAGTCAACCTCGCAGTCGAAGAGGACGTAGAAACCAATGAAGAGCTCAGAACCAGAGTTGCGGCATACGCAGCCGGCTTTGCAAACGGTGTGGGAAAATATCGTTACGGCGGAACGAATCCGTATACCGGTGCGGACTGCTCCGGATTTGTGCAGCATGTTTTGGCAAAGACGGCAGGTGTGCATCTTTCCAGAACTTCCGCAAGTCAGGCGACTCAGGGTCAGGCTGTGGGAAGCATCGATCAGGCGAAGGCGGGAGATTTGCTGTTTTATGCGAAGGGCGGAAGAGTGAACCATGTGGGGATTTATCTCGGAAACGGCACGGTCATTTCCGCATCTTCCCCGAGTACCGGCATGAGAATTACCGCATACAATTACAGACCGGTTGTCGGCATTCGAAATGTATTGGGCAATTAGTGTTTACGGGAATCATTATGATAAGAGTTCTTGAAGGGGATTGCTTTTTCCCCTTCTTTTTTTATAGACTTTGAAACAATTATGTTGTATCATAGGATAGTAAAAAAGTTATGCCACGAGGTAAGTGCGGGTATAATAAAAGGGAGGCGATTACTTGGCAAGAATATATGAGCTCTATGCACCATGCCATTTCGGAATGGAGGCGGTTCTTAAGAGAGAAATTTTGGAATTGGGATATGAAATCAGTAAAGTGGAAGATGGAAAGGTTTACTTTATCGGTGACGATGAAGCGATTGCAAGGGCAAATATCTGGCTGAGAACTACCGAGAGGATTCTGATTAAGATCGGCGAATTTGAGGCGAAGACTTATGATGAATTGTTTGAGAACACGAAGGCATTGGACTGGGAGAATTATATCCCGGAGGACGGGAAGTTCTGGGTGAGCAAGGCGGCTTCGATTTCTTCCGCACTTTTTTCTCCGTCGGATATCCAGAGAATTATGAAAAAAGCCATGGTGGACAGGATGGGGAGTGTTTACCGTCGCAGCCGGTTCGAAGAAAGCGGAGCATCGTATCCGATCCGTGTTATGATCAATAAGGACAAAGTGTTGGTCGGACTGGACACAACCGGAGAATCCCTGCACAAGAGAGGATATCGTACCAACACGGTAAAGGCGCCGATTACGGAAACTCTGGCGGCGGCGCTGATCCTTTTGACACCTTGGAACAAGAACCGGATTTTGGTGGATCCGTTTTGCGGAAGCGGAACATTTCCGATTGAAGCGGCGATGATTGCCGCAAATATGGCTCCGGGTCTGAATCGTGATTTTCTTTCACAAACCTGGGAGAACATCGTTCCGAAGAACATATGGTACAATGCGATTGATGAGGCGAATGAACTTTTTAAGCCGGACAAAAATGTGGATATTCAGGGCTATGATATCGATGAATATGCCATAAAGGCGGCAAGGGAGAACGGAGTCAATGCAGGTGTGGAGAATATGATTCATTTTCAGGTAAAGGATGTATCCCATTTGTCACATCCGAAGAAATTCGGATTCATCATTACCAATCCGCCGTACGGCGAGCGACTGGAAGAGAAGGAGAATCTTTTCGAGATTTACAAAACTCTGGGTGAGAGATATCGGAGTCTGGATTCATGGAGCATGTATCTGATTACTTCCTACGAAGAGGCTCAGGCGGCAATCGGAAGGCAGGCGGACAAAAACCGCAAGGTCTATAACGGCATGCTGAAGACGTATTATTATCAGTTTATGGGAAGCAAACCTCCGATGAGAAGGAAATAACTTCGGCATATCCGGGTTGGACTTATATGATACAAGCCAAGACATCGGTTTTGGCTTGTTGTGCTTGTACGGAGAACAGAATTTGGGAGGACAAATGGAGATTCGTCGTATCATTGTGGCTACCCGGAATCAGGATAAATTAAAAGAAATTCAGGAAATCCTGCCGGATATGCATTTGCTGACTTCCGCGGAACTTGGCTTTCATGAGGAAATCAAAGAGGACGGACAAACCTTTGAAGAGAATGCATTGATCAAAGCCAGAGCGGTTTGGAATGCGCTCGGGGAATGCGTGATTGCGGACGACTCCGGCTTGATCATTGACTATATCGGCGGAGAGCCGGGGATTTATTCCGCGAGATACATGGGGGAGGACACATCCTATGATGTGAAGAATGCCGATTTGATCGAAAGGCTGAAGGATGCCGTCGGGAGTGAGAGAAGTGCCAGATTTTATGCGGCCGTTGCCTGCATCCTGCCGGATGGAAGAGAAATTTTGGTAAACGGCACCATGGAAGGACGGATTGCATCAAAACCGGCGGGTGAGAACGGATTCGGCTATGATCCGATCTTGTTTTTGCCGGAATACAATAAGACGAGTGCGCAGCTGAGTCGTGAGGAAAAGAATCGAATCAGCCATAGAGGTAAGGCATTGAGAAAACTCGGGGTGAAACTGGAGGAATGGAAAGAACATGAAAATTCTGGTTGCAAGTGACACGCACAGTAAGAATAACACATTGATTGCGGCGATTCGGGAAGAGATGCCGCTGGATCTGGTGATCCATCTGGGAGATTTGGAAACTTCGGAAAGCTTGCGGGAAATCGACAATTCCATTCCCGTTCACGTTGCCAGACATTTTGTGCTCGGAAACAATGATATTTTTATGAAATTGGACAGCTCCAAGGAAATCCCTCTCGGAAAATACCACAAGGCTTTTATTACACACGGGCATCGCTACGGAGTCGGTCTTCGACTGGAGGAACTTCGGGATGAGGCGTATCGCAGAGGCTGTGATATTGCGATGTTCGGACATACACATAAGATTTATTACGAGGAATTGGACGGTGTGCTGTTGATCAATCCCGGGAGCATATCCTATCCGAGAGGAGAAGAACGCCGCAAATCCTATGCCATTTTGCATATCGACGAGGGAAACAAAGAGGTGGATGTAAGGTTTAAATTTGTATAAGTGCGGAGAAGATATAAACAAAGATTGAAATTAATAAAAAATGTCTAAATCATTATTTTGAAAAAATGCTTGACAGACAGGGGCTTTTTCGGTATAATTTCTAATGCGTCAAGCGCGAATTAACGATGCGATGATGCGATGCAGCCGGGGTGTGGCTCAGTTTGGCTAGAGTATCTGGTTTGGGACCAGAGGGTCGCAGGTTCGAATCCTGTCACCCCGAGCTTTTTTATTTACGGCAAAGTCGGATGAATGTCAAGTTCTCGGAATGAGGGATTCATAAGAATTGTTCAATATGAGTCTGTAGCTCAGCAGGATAGAGCATCGGCCTTCTAAGCCGAGGGTCAGGGGTTCGAATCCCTTCAGGCTCATTACGCAGGTGTGGTTCAATGGTAGAACATTAGCCTTCCAAGCTGAAAACGTGGGTTCGATTCCCATCACCTGCTTTGGCAATACGTTATGTTACTGCCGATATGGTGGGTATAGCGCAGTTGGTTAGCGCGCCAGATTGTGGCTCTGGAGGCCATGGGTTCGAATCCCATTATCCACCTTGACCGAAAGGTTTTTTTTTATATTGGGCTATCGCCAAGCGGTAAGGCACAGGACTTTGACTCCTGCATCGCTGGTTCGAATCCAGCTAGCCCAGTCGGCATACACTCGCGGGTGTGGTGGAATTGGCAGACACGCGAGATTTAGGTTCTCGTGGGCGACCGTGCAGGTTCAAGTCCTGTCACCCGCATAATTTTGAAAATCCCTTAAATATCGACATTACGATGGCATCGTAATGCGATGTTTAAGGTTTTTTTTTGTCAGCTAATGATTGCAAAAAAAATATTTAGGATTCTTTAAGAAAAACATATATACATTGTGCCAAAATTCAGATAGACTTTATGTATAATCACGAAAATGAAGTGCGATCCTACTGTCAAATTTATAAATTCGTATATTATTTCGTGGTATTTGTTGAGAAAATCAATAATTCACACAAATAAGGAGGAATTATGCATAAGGTTATTAAAAAGGTAATTGCGGGCGGTTTATGCATCTTCATGATGACACAGACTGTTTTGAGTGTGCAAGCCTCTCCTTTTTCCGGAAACATCCGCTTCAGTGAATATCTGGATACGGATACGGATTTGTTTGTAGGAAGGGAGAATCTGCCGGAAAATGAATATTCCCAGATGAAGTCGGAGCCGGAGATGGTTTATATCAGCTCCATTGACGGTACGGTACGGAATATAAATTTTGATTCCAACTGGAAGTTTTATCTTGGAAACAATGAAGAAGCGAGCCAAAGAAATTACAACGATGCCGGCTGGGAAGAAGTGGATCTGCCGCATGATTACAGCATTACGCAAAATTACAGCCAGAATCTGGAAGCGGAAAGCGCTTATCTTCCGGGCGGTGTGGGATGGTACCGGAAGAGTTTCTTTCTGCCGGGTTCGCTGGAAGGAAAAAGCATTCAAATCAATTTTGACGGTGTTTATATGGATGCGACAATCTGGGTGAACGGGGAAAGAGTGGCCAATCATCCATATGGCTATACTCCGTTTACCATGGATATTTCAAGGTATCTTTCATTCGGCGAAGACAATTTGATTGCGGTGAAAGTCAATCACCGGCTACCGTCCAGTCGTTGGTATTCGGGCAGCGGAATCTATCGCAGCGTGCAGCTTGTGGTGAAGGACAGAATTCATATTGTCGAGGACGGAATCAAGATTTCTTATACCGGATTGGAATCTTCTTCGCAAAATGTACAGGTCCATGTGGATACGGGGATTCAAAATGACACCGATGCGATGCAGAGTCTGTCTTTGCAATTCGAATTGAAAAAGAAGGGTCAGGAGGATATTCTGGTTCAATCCGAGAGCGGGGCGAGAGAGGTGCAGGCGGGTGAAAACAACAGGATTCAAGCGGAATTTTCTGTAAACAATCCGGATCTGTGGGATCTTTCCAATCCGAATCTCTACACCCTGACAACGAAGCTTGTGGCGGACAACAGGGTTTTGGACCAGGTCGATACCGATTTCGGATTTCGGTATTTCGCATTTGACGCGAATCAAGGTTTTTCCTTAAACGGGCAAAGGATGAAGCTCAAAGGCGTGTGCATGCATCATGATCAGGGTGCCCTGGGAGCGGCAGCCTATGAAGACGCAATGCGCCGTCAGATTGAAATTCTCAAAGAAATGGGAAGCAATGCCATTCGCATCACTCACAATCCGGGAGCAAAACGATTTGTGGAACTTTGCGATGAAATCGGCATGCTTGTGGTGGAAGAAGCCTTTGACGGATGGCATTCCGCCAAGAACGGAAACCAGATGGATTATTCCCGGTTTTTTGCAGGCAGAATCGGAGCGGACGGTGCAAATCTGCTCGGTGCAAGCGAAGATATGACCTGGGCGGAATTTGACTTAAGGAGCATGATCCGCAGAGATTACAATTCACCGTCCGTCATCATGTGGTCGCTTGGAAACGAGGTCAGCGAAGGCGCCGCAAACATGAATGAAACCTATCTGCAGCATGCGAGAAATCTTTCGCGCTGGAGTTTGGATGAGGACAGTACCAGAAAAATCACATTCGGGGACAACAAACTCAAAGCAAGTGTGAATCCCGCAAGTCTGGACGGAAGAAAAGCCGAGAATCTGTTCCGGGACGGCGGCATTTTGGGTGTCAACTACATGGATGGATCTGTTTTGGACAGATGGCATGCGCAAAAACCGGATTGGTTGTTGTATGAATCGGAAACCGCATCGGCGGTCAACAGCCGGGGAATTTACAAAATAGACGGATATAAGGGAAAAAATGGCAATAATCAGCTGACATCCTACGATGTATCGACGGTAAACTGGGGGAAAGTAGCCAGTCGGGCATGGTATGATGTCATAACCAGAGATTTCAATGCCGGTGAGTTTGTATGGACGGGATTTGACTATCTGGGAGAGCCGACACATTGGAACGGAACGGACAGAGGTCCGAAAGGAGGAACGGGCAGGAGCTGGCCGGCGCCGAAAAATTCCTTCTTCGGCATCGTGGATACAGCCGGACTGCAAAAGGACAGCTACTATCTCTATCGCAGTCTGTGGAGAGAAGACAGCACGACCCTTCATGTGTTGCCGGCATGGAAAGAAAATGTTCTGCAAACGGATGCGCAGGGCAATGTCAAAGTTGCGGTGTATTCCAATGCGAAGGCGGTTCGCCTTACATTTACGCAAGAGGGAAGCGATGTCGTACAGGATTTGGGTTTGAAGGCATTTACCGCCAAAACCAGCGCACAGGGCGGATATTCCTATCAATTGTTTGAAGGAAGCGGAAGATCGAACAATGTGCATGAGAATCTGTATTTGACATGGAATGTACCGTACAGAAACGGAAAGCTTGAGGCAATTGCGTATTCGGATGTCGAGGGGACGCAAGTCATATCGGAAACGGTGGGGCAAAGCAGTGTCCGGACTCCGGGAACCGCAGCGAAACTGAGGGCGCGCGTTTACGGGGACAGAAGCGAGATTAAGGCGGACGGCAAGAGTCTGGCTTATATCGAAATCGATGTGACGGATGCAAACGGTCATTTGGTGCCGGATGCGGATCCTGTGATTTATGCCGACATAGAGGGTGCTGGCAGGATCATTGCAATGGACAACGGAAATTCCATGGATCACGATGCATATCGCAATCCGCAAAGAAGAGCATTCGGCGGAAAGGTTGTTGCGATTGTGCAAAGCGTACGCGATGCCGGAGAGATTCGGGTGAATCTGCGCGCAGACGGACTGGAGGGAGAAACCTTGATTCTCAATTCCGTTGCGGCGGAGGCGGAAAATACGCAGAGAAAACGAATTTCTTATAAATTATCCAGGAACTATTATCTCAAAAAAGGCAGTGAGTTGCATTTGGATCAGGAAATACAGACATTCTACAATGACGGAACGGAATTGACGGAGCAGGTGGAATGGGAAGAGGTAGAGGAGTACAAACTCAATTCTGTCGGCAGTTTCAGTGTAAGCGGAAGATTTTCGGACGGTCGGGAGATTTTTGTAAAAGTACATGTGATTGACAAAGTGGCGGCTGTTTTAAATTATT
>JBHAEV010000236.1:0-6000 GCA_041855735.1 Lachnospiraceae bacterium | reverse complement strand
GCGGAATCCGGACGGAGGTGCAAAGCGGTGATGTTGTGATCGCAAGCGGTGCCATTCGAATGGAGGGGACGTCCAAAGAGTATGCGCCCATCGAGTATCCTGCGGTTTCCGATTTTTTCGTTACCGGCGCATTGCTGGAGGCGGCGAGTGCGATCGGTGTTCGGTGCCATGTCGGAGTGGTGCAGTGTAAGGATTCCTTTTTCGGTCAGCACGAACCGGAAAAAATGCCGGTTTCCTACGAGCTGCTGAACAAATGGGAAGCGTGGAAGAGGATGGGAGCGCTTGCGTCCGAGATGGAGAGTGCGGCACTGTTTATTGCAGGCGCTTACTTGAGGGTAAGAGTCGGATCCTGTTTTTTGGTTGTGGCAAATCAGGAACGGGAAAAACTGGGACTTTCCAATCCGCAGGTGCATGATACGTCCCTGGCGATCAAGACGGGTGTGGAGGCATTGAAGCTTCTGATTGAGCGGGATCGGGACAAGCATCCGGAGTAAGAAGGGACAGATTTCGAAAATAACTTCCTTGCAGGGAAAAGATGTTGTATAATGTGTCGGAAGATAATATCCGATCGGAGAATTATCTTCGGCAGGGAGAAGAGGCGGTGCCTTCGGGCATCAGGTGTCGCCTTCCCTGTTGCGACTGTTATAAATTTGAAACCGGTAAACGTATGATGGACATGGGGAGTGTGGGCGATGTCCCCCGACATGAGCCGTGATCCGTGTACAGAGAATGTATAAGTCTGTGACAGAGTAGCTGATTTCAGACTTATCGATGAGGAGAGTTAAGATGAAAAAGAAATTGTTGGCACTGGCTTTATCAACTGTGATGCTTCTGACGGCATGCGCTTCGGGCGGAGCATCCACGACCGCCGCAACCACCGCGGCATCTCAGGCTCAGGAGACGACGGCGGGAGAGACAAAAGCCGAAGAAACGACGACCGCACAGGCTGTTGAAGCCAAGGACATTAAGATCGGTCTGGTTACCGATGTCGGCGGTGTAAATGACGGTTCTTTCAACCAGAGTGCATGGGCGGGACTGCAAAGAGCAAATGAAGAGTTCGGAGTTCAGGTCGAGTATCTGCAATCCGCAACGGATTCCGACTATGTGCCGAATATCGAAACATTTATTGATGAAGAGTATGACCTGATTATCAGCGTCGGATACATGCTTGCGAGTGCGACCAGAGAGGCGGCGCTGGCTCATCCGGAGCAGAAGTTTGCAATCATTGACGATTCTTCCAATGCGGATCTTCCGAATGTGGCCTGCCTGATGTTCAAGCAGGAACAGGCATCCTATCTTGTAGGCTATGTGGCAGGTCTTACAACAAAGTCGAATACCGTAGGTTTTGTACTCGGTATGGAAAATGAAACCATGAATCAGTTCGGGTACGGATATCTTGCAGGTGCAATCGATGCGAATCCGGATGTGAAAGTTCTTCAAACCAATGCAAACTCGTTTGCAGATCCGGCAATCGGAAAGACCATCGCCAATGCGAACATTACAAACGGCGCGGACGTTGTATTCCATGCGGCGGGCGCAACCGGTCTGGGTGTGATCGAGGCGGCGAAAGAAGCCGGCATTTATGCCATCGGTGTTGACTCCGATCAGTCTTCACTGGCACCGGAAACGGTACTTACTTCCGCAATGAAGAGAGTGGACAATGCGGTGTTTGATGTATCCAAGTCGATTGTGGAAGGTACTTTCACAAACGGTGTCGTTACCTATGACTTGACAAAGGGCGGTGTGGATCTTGCTCCTTCGACCTCTCTTATCGCACCGGAAGTGCTTTCCAAAACGGAAGAAGTGAAGGCGAAAATCATCAGCGGAGAAATCGTGGTTCCGGCTTCCAAGAGCGAATTTGAAGCCAAATACGGTGATGTTTACGAATTGGACAAATAAATCATATACAGTTCAGACGTGTGGAATATCGGCAAATGCAGTCCTGTTTCGGCCGGATTGCATTTGACCGCTGTTTCGAGGATTTCATCCGACATTGTCATTCGGTGAAGTTTGCAGTTCTCAAATTTTGGCGAATGACAATGACATGGCTGAACTTTTTTTGCATCTCGATACGGAGAATTTTTTGCAATATTTTACAAAAACAATGAGAAGCCGGTGGTTTTTGTAAAGGATTGCAGGAGTGATCCGCAATCCTTTGGGTTTTTAACGAAAGTGAATACGTCCAATCGGCAAAGAGGGACAAAATAATTGGAGGATATGATGCGCGATATTTCGATGGAACGTGTAAATGCGACAAGGCAGGAGATTTTGGATGTGATTAAGTCCGCAAGTCTGACACATGAACAGAAGGTGGCGACTTTGGCGAACAAAGCGGACTCGCTTCTTGAGGTTCTGGATTTGCCCGAAGGTTTGGAAGAATTGCTGTATGCACCGGAAGAGGAGCAGTGCATATGCGATATGTTTGAGGGAAAGGCACCGCTTCGGCCGAGATACATTATTCCGGATTATGAAAAACTGATGAAGGAAGGATGCAAGTTTCTCAAACTGGATCCGCCTACCGATCTGTATGAGGCACTGAATACTTTGCTGATATTTTACAAACATGTGCCGAGTGTAACGAATTATCCGGTGTTTGTGGGGCAGCTGGATCAGCTTTTGGAGCCGTTTATTCATACGGTGGACAGAGAGATGGCGAAAAAACTCATCAAACTGTTTATGTTCAATATCGACCATACGATTTTGGATTCTTTTGCACATGCCAATATCGGGCCGGAGGCCACTCTGGCAGGGGAGATCTTGCTGGAAGTGGAAACCGAGCTGGAGAATGCGGTTCCGAACTATACCTTGAAGTACGATGAGGACATCACTCCGGACGATTTTGCGATTAAGGCCGTCAAATGTGCACTTTACAGCGCCAAGCCGAGTTTTGCCAATCATAAGATGTTCAGCAGGGAATTTAAGGACGGCTATCAGATTGCAAGCTGTTACAACGGGCTTCCGACCACCGGCGGTGCATACACTCTTTGCAGGCTGATTCTCGGAAATATCGCAAAGAGAGCCAAGGACATCAAGGATTTCAAGGAAAATGTGCTGCCGTATGTGCTGGATATTATGGCGAGATACATGGATGAGAGAATTCGCTTTGAGGTGGAGGAAAGCGGATTTTTCGAGAACAATTTTCTTGCAAAAGAAGGATTTATCAAAAGGGAGCGTTTTTCCGCAATGTTCGGTCTGGTGGGACTTGCGGAGGCGGTCAATATCCTGATGGAAAAAGAAGGAATCTCAAAGAGATTCGGACACGATGAGGCTGCCAATGATCTGGGCGTGGAAATCATGGATATCATCGAAGCGTTCAACAACAATCACTATAACAAATACTGTGAAATTTCCGGAAATCATTTTATGCTGCATGCGCAGGTGGGCATCGCGTCCGATAAGGGAATTTCTCCGGGAACAAGAATACCGATCGGTGAAGAACCGGAGGAAGTGATCGACCATTTGATGGTACTCAATCGTTTCCACAAATACTTCCCGTCCGGAACCGGCGATATATTCCCGATTGATCTGACCGTTCACAAAAATCCGGAATTTGTGCTGGATATCGTAAAGGGGTCTTTCCGAAAGGATTTGCGATATCTGTCCTATTATGCCAGCGATTCCGATGTGATTCGAATTACCGGATACCTGGTGAAGAAATCGGAGATGGAAATGCTGGATGCGGGCATGGCGGTTATGCACGATACCACCAGCCTCGGACTCGGCGCCGCAAAGAACGGAAAAATTCTTGAAAGAAAGATAAGATAATGCGGGCGATAATCAATAAGATTATCCCCTTCAGCAGTGTGGACGGACCCGGAAATCGTACCTCCGTTTTTTTGCAGGGCTGCAATATCGATTGCAAATACTGCCACAATCCGGAAACAAGAGGAGTGTGCGTTCACTGTAAAAAATGCGTTCCGGGATGTCCGACGGGAGCATTGTATGTAAATGCGCAGAACAAGGTGGAATACAATCTCGTAAAATGTATTCACTGCGATCAATGCATTCATATCTGCCCGTTTGACAGTTCTCCGAAAGTCATGAATCTTACGGCAGAGCAGACATATTCCTATGTCAGAAGGCAGATTCCGTTTATTCGCGGTATTACCGTGTCCGGAGGAGAGTGCATGTTATCTCCGGGTTTTCTGGAGGAGTTGTTTGTACTTGCCAAAAAAGACAATTTGTCAACTCTGGTGGACAGCAACGGAACGGTTTTGTTTGCGGATTATCCGGGATTGCTGGAGGTTACGGACGGAGTCATGCTGGATATCAAAGCATTTTTCCCGGATGATCATATGTTGGTGACGGGGTATGACAATGCCGCGGTTCTGGAAAATGCAAGATTCCTTGCCGAACAGAAAAAATTATTTGAAGTTCGGTGCGTCATCGTACCGGAGTTGTACGATGCAAAGAAAAATATACAAGCCATGTCGAAATTTCTCAAGCCGTTTTTGAAGATACAGCCTTTTCGCGTAAAATTAATCGCATATCGCCCGATGGGCGTACGTGAGAAGTACAAGTTTTTTACAACACCGAGCCAGTCAGAATTGCAGGAGCTGGAGGAAATACTTCGAGAAGACGGGTTTGAAGATATTATTTTGATATAAAAATTCAGTCGCAGGTAACGGCGACGGCTTTTGTGATCGGATTTGAAGATTTTATGATATTTGAAAACGGATTTTTCGATTCAACGGGAATATCCGGTTTATGAAGAATCCGTCAAGGATATGACAAAAAAGGAGGAAACATAGGTGGAACGGGTTAGCCATATGGATACTCAGACAATTGTTGTGCAGATGCAAGGCATTGTCAAGAAATTCGGTGATTTTACCGCAAACGACGGAATCAATTTGACGCTCCACAAAGGGGAAGTTCATGCCATTCTGGGCGAGAACGGTGCCGGAAAGAGCACCCTGATGAATGTGCTTTACGGACTGTACAAGCCGACTTCCGGAACCATTGCAATCAATGGAAAGGAAGTGGAGTTTCACGGTCCGAAAGATGCCATTGCGCAGGGAATCGGCATGGTGCATCAGCATTTTATGTTGATTCAGCCATTCACCGTTACGGAAAACATTATTTTGGGAATGGAGCCGGTAAAGGGGATTGCGATTGACAAGGCGCTTTCCAGACAAAAGGTTCTGGAATTGTCCGAGAGATACGGCATGAAGGTGGATCCGGATGCAAAGATCGAAGATATTTCCGTGGGGATGCAGCAGAGAGTGGAAATTTTGAAGGTTCTGTATCGCGGCGCGGATGTGCTGATTCTGGACGAGCCGACCGCATCGCTGACTCCGCAGGAAATCGAAGAGCTGATGGATATCATCACCAATCTGACAAAAGACGGGAAAAGCGTACTTTTGATAACCCATAAGTTAAAGGAAATCAAAGAGTGCTCCGATTCCTGTACCATCATCCGCCAGGGAAAGTACATCCGGACGGTGCGTGTTCGCGATGTCAACGAGAACGAACTGGCTGCCATGATGGTCGGTCGCGATGTCAACTTTAAGGTTCATAAAAAGGAGATGCAACCGGGGGAGACGGTTCTGGAAGTCCGGGATCTGCGTGCAAAGGACTATCGCAAAGTCGAAATTCTCAAAGGTCTGAATCTGGAGGTCAGAAGAGGAGAGATTGTCGGTTTGGCGGGTGTGGACGGCAACGGTCAGACCGAGCTTGTCGAGATTCTTACAGGATTGAAGAAGGCGGATTCCGGCAGCATCACGATGCATGGAAAAGATGCCTTCAATAAATCCCCGAAAGAATTGTTTGACGGCGGTATTTCCAGTATTCCCGCCGACCGGCAAAAGCACGGTCTGGTATTGGAATTTTCGATTGAAGACAATCTGATTATTCAGCATTTTGAAGAGGAACCGTTTTCCAGGGGCGGCTTTTTGAATCGGGAGGCAATTCGAAAGAATGCAACCGGCCAGATGGAGGATTTTGACGTGCGCCCGAGAGGTTCGGAGGCAAAAGCGGCAAAGACGCTGTCCGGCGGAAATC
>JBHAEV010000235.1:0-7580 GCA_041855735.1 Lachnospiraceae bacterium | reverse complement strand
TCCGGTACGAAAACGCATTTATCGGACGCATCCACGATCGGACAAGTGCAACGTAAGGGAAAACCGCAGGAGGTACATACAAGACTTTTTACCGCATTGGACGGAACAGTCAAGGATGCAAAAGACGATAATGAATTCTTGGTGAAATTGATGAAGGAGTGGTCCGGTGAAAGAGAAGCGGCGTATCTGATTATTTCTTATTCGGGTCATGAAGAAATGTTTACCGGAAGCAACTATGATTGCTCCGTGATGCATAAGGAGATCCGGATCAATCAGATTCATCCAGAGATCAATCTGAATCTAAAGAAGGCGTATCAGAACATCAAAGCACATTACCAAATCAACATCAACTCTTATAACGGAAGATTTGCACAGTTGTTAAAAGCAAGGGTGCCCGGAAGGGAAGACGGATATATGTTCGGTTCCGGGATCGCGGCGAAGCGATTGGGCGATATCAAAAAACGGCATTGGTACAGAACGGTTTTGGGAGCGGAGATTCCCGAGCTGGCAATCATGCTCCTTATTGACGGTTCCGCTTCGATGGAGGGTGCCAGACGCAATGCGGCGATTCAGTCTTCGGTCATCCTGCACGAGGTTTTGAAGAAACAGTGCATCGAACATGTCATTGTGGAGCATCGGGCAAATTATGGTGAACCGGAAATCGATGTCAACATTTTAGTGGATTTTCATGCCAAAGAGGAACAGAAGTATAATCTGCTGCAAATTACCGCGGACGGGAACAGCCGTGACGCATTGGCATTGTTTTGGGCAGAGAGATATATGAATCGGAATACACATTGCGACAATCGATTGATTGTTGTTGTTTCCGACGGTTATCCGGCACATGACTATGATGAATACTATCCGCCGGTTTCTACGAAAGATACGGCAAATGCCGTTACAAAAATCATGAATCGAGGAATTGATATTATTGCTATAGCACTGAATGACAGCGAGGATGGCTTTGATTGTTACGAAGCGCTGAAGAGCATTTACCCCAATCTTATATCATGTGACAATTTGAGCAGATTGACAGGACAGCTGCTGTCAGTGATCTCCAGACAGCTGTCATAGACGGGGATGTCAATTGTAAAACCGGCAGTGTCGGGATTGGCGATCTGTATATCGGCAATTGCATTGATTGCGATCAAAAAGAGGAAAAACGATCCGTGAGTTGGGAGGCGGATTTCAAAAGGAAGCGCTGATTGAATCACCGCTTCCTTCGCATCTTTCGGGAGAGCGCGCGGATTTGCCAAGGAACCGCTGTGCGGTGCGAATCCGGCGGGGGAAACATTTTATCCGTGTTCCATCTGAGATTTCATCGAATCTACCGACTTTTTTCCCGGTTCTGATGTTTTTCCACGGTCAGAAACAGCAGCAGTACCACCAATATGCCATAGCACACCAGTTCCGCCCCGAGGTAGCAGAATACCAGCATGTCCTGAACCGGCCCGCTCTGACTTGCCAACCCCGGATCGTATCCGGCATTTGACAGCAAAAAGTTAATCAGGCCATTCCCGAGTCCTGCCATACCGACCATGATCGAACCATAGACGGACATGGTAAAACCGTCGCTTCGAAAGCCGTTTTTTCGTTCAAGAAAATCCAACACATCCGACAAGAGCGCTAATGTTATATACATGGCGGGAATGGAGCCGATTCCTTTCAATACGACACCGACACAAACAATCACGAAATTGTGCACATCCAGGAAGCTGACCATTCCGCCAAGTATGGAACCAATCAGACCGATGATGATCGCTCTTTGCTTTCCCAGTTTATTTGCGACGGGCCAGGCGACAAACATCCCCAAAGCGGTGGGAATACCGCCGATCAGCCCCAGCATGCCCATGGCATTGCCGGCGTCGGCTTCCGTCAGGACTCCCTCAAACATCCAACGGCTGTAATAGCTCATGGATCCGTTTTTCATCAAGCCGCCCAGTTGGAAGAGGAGGAAGTAGGAAATGATCAACCACCAATAATGATTGCCAAGGCATGCCTTGATCTGTGTTGCCATAGGGATGCGGTCATCCGACTGTCGACGATGTACCTCTTCTTCCGTCACGCGCTCACGCGTAAAATAATATTCCAGCAATATGCCGAGAAGAGTGACCGAACATAAAACCAGTATCATGTAACGCCAGTTTTGATGGCCGGCGAGAACATCCAGCTTACCGTTTTTCTCAACAAATAAGAAATCCTGCAGAAACATCGGAACGAGGATGCTTGCACCCAAACCGACGGCAGCCACTCCGGCGGCATTGGACAATGTAGCCAGTAAGCCGCGACCGTTGGTATCGCGGGTCGACAAAGACACCAGCGAACTGTGGGAGGTGTAAAAAAAGGGATAGGCAATCGCATAATAGAGATTGTATGTAATGGCAATCCATATCATTTGAAATCCCGCATCCGCTGAAACCGGAATCCAAAAAATCGATACCAGAGCAATGGTCACGAGCAGAGCGGACAAAAACAGATATGGTCTTGCCTTTCCCTGCCTTGTTCGCGTAGTGTCGATCAGACGCCCCAAAATGAGATTGCCGATTACGACAAAAATAACGGATACAATCGGCAGGACGGCTGAAAAAGTGCCGAATGTACTCAAATCGGTCCAGCCGACAATATCCGAATAGTATCGATTCAGATAGGAAGCAAGAATGGCATTGGAGATCAATGCCAAAAACGGACCTGCAAAATAGCCGAGGTATTTCTCGGAAAAGGTTATATCTTTTTGTCGGATGCGACTGTCCAGCAGTGCATGATTAAAAAATTTGTTCATCTTTTTTCCTCATTCCTGTATCGGTTTGACAGCAAGCACGAGATTTGAAGATAGGCTGCCGTCCGTTACGTTAAGAGCGATGGTATCCGTATCAAAAACACGAATAACCGCCATCGCCTCGCCATAGTAGGTCGCGGTTTCATGAAGCAGATATCCATCTCGATTGTATGACGAAGCGTGACCCAGTCCCAACAGTTCCCCGCCTTTCACTTCCAGTTTCAGTCTGCCCTTTTGCATCGGCTTCAAGATGTTGTTTTCATCGGTGTAGCGCAGAAGAACATAGAGCAGTTTTCCGGGCTCCGCCGGTGTTTCCGGTTCAATGGTTATTCTGGTGTGATCCGATGCCGTGACAAGACAGCTTTGTCCGATCATCCGTCCGGATTCGTCATAGGTCAGAACCTTCAATTCACCTGCCTGATAGGTTGTTTTAAAGGCCAGACGGCAGTCATTTTTGAAATATTTCCTTCCGACCGGTTTGTTGTTTACATAAAGGTCGGCACGGAACGCACGGGCATATATTTCAACCGTCGCAGTTTGCCCCTCACAGCCGGGATAGGTCCAGGAGGAGATGGCATCCGTCATTTTCCATGCGGAAGGGCTGTGCGAACCGGTTTGATAAACCGGTTTGACGGCAATCACCGGTTGTTCGGACTGCTCAAAGGCAATTCGGGTGTAGGCAGCCTCCGCGTTCGGACGTCCCAGAATATTGATTCGACCGCTTCCGGCCGTCAACCAACCGGATTCCGGTCCGTCTTTGGGACAAGCGTCCTCATATTCCCATGCTCCCACGCCGGCTTCCCCCATATAATCCATTCCCGCCCAGACAAAATCTCCGACAATTCTCGGATTTGTTTTGGCCAACTCCCAGAAACGATAGGCATCGCTGCAAAATGTTTCCGTTCCCAGAATCAAACGCTGCGGATATTTCTTCAAGTCTTTTCTATAACGTAAAATACCGTAATTATAACCGGCAATATCCATGTTTGCAAAGGCGTCTCTGGTTTTTACATCGCAGGGATATAATGTCGCTCCGAATTTCATAAAATCTGCACCTGCAAATCCGGCAAGATTATTGTAAAATTCACTTCCGACCGCGGATTTTTTCTTTTTTCCGACCGCTTCTTTCTTTGCCTTTTCATCGGAATACACGCCAAGTCCGATGGAACTTAAGAAATTAAAGAAGATGTTGATGCCGCAGGTAACCGGTCGCGTATCATCCAGGGAATGCAAATAGTCCGTCATTTGCCTTGTCAGTTCAATCCCGCGTTTTTGCGCGGTCTCGGACACTTCGTTTCCGGTGGAATAGAGGATGACGCTGGGATGATTGCAGTCCTTATCAACCATGTCCCTGAGATCCTGTTGCCACCATTTTGACATGTAATTCGCATAATCATTCACAGTCTTATGGATGTACCAGACATCCAGATATTCGTCCAAAACGTAGACTCCAAGGCGGTCGCAGGCATCCAACATGGCTTTGGAACAGGGATTGTGTGCTGAACGGACCGCATTGTAGCCGTTCGATTTCATCAGGCGAATTTTCCGTTCTTCCGCTTCCGGAAATGCACATGCTCCAAGCAGGCCATTGTCGTGATGAATGCAGGCGCCGCGGAGGATTTCGCGTTGTCCGTTTATTCGCAGACCATGTTCGGCATCCCATTCCAACAGACGGATACCGAATGTTTCCGTCACATGGTCATCGCCGAATTGGATGTTCATTTGATAAAGATGCGGGTTTGTTGAGGACCAAAGCCTGGCTTCATGGATTCTCAGGATTTCACTCGCCCTTTTGCCCTCTTCAATGTGCAGAACATGCCGGCTCACAACCTCACCCATGTAACAGACGGTCGCAGTCGCCGGTCCGCTTCCGATGGCTTCCAGGTCCAGCAAAACGGTCGCGGGATGAACGGAAAGAGTTTTGATACGAACACCGTTTTCTTTGATATGACGCTCGCCGCCGATATAAAGATTCACGGGGCGATAAAGTCCGGCACCCGAATACCAGCGGCTGTTGGGCTGATCGCTGTTATGCGCAATCACTTCCAGGACATTGCATTGATCAAACAGCAATTCATCCGTCAGATCAACATAGAAATTCGTGTAGCCATAGGGGCGGAAATGGATTTTTTTCTGATTGAGAAAGACGGTTGCATTGTGATAGACACCCTCAAACTCGATCAAAACCCGTTTTCCGATCCAATCGGATTCGGCATGAAATTCTTTGTGGTAGAGATAATCATATCCTTCAAAAAAACCGATGTTTTTTCCGCCTTTCGCCGCTTCTGTTCTTGCCTCATAAAACATGGCATCGTGGGGAATTGTAACGGCTTTCAAGGATTCCTCGCTCCCCAGATGTTTGTAGAACCAATGATCCGAAAAATCAATCTTCCTCATATTATAACTTCCTCACAATGGAATGCCGGCCGCTTTGCAAAGTCATCGCGTCCGTATTCGCAATCTCAACCACTGCCGTTGTACCCACCGGAACATCCAGATGTATCGTCAGCTGATTGTCCTCCCGTTTCCAATCCACACGGATTTCACCATAGGGCGACAAATAGGATGCCCGGACGCTTGTGATCGCTTCATGCATTAACGGCGCAATTTTAAAACGCTTATAACCGGGTTCGATCTGTTCGATTCCCGCGATTTTTCGGTACAGGAAATCGCCGACGGCGCCGCTTGCGTAGTGATTATAAGAAATCATTTGATCCGTGCCGTCATCTCCGATCGGACATTGACCGTTTTCATCCAATCCGTCCCAACGCTCCCATATGGTTGTTGCTCCCATTTTAACCTCGTACAGCCAAGACGGGCAGATATCATTGAGCAGCATCTTAAAGGCAATATCGGGATGGCCGTTATTTGCCAATACAAACAGAATATAGGGCGTTCCCGGAAAACCGGTTCCGATTTTATAGTCATTCTCTTTGATCATTTGAACCAGACGGGAAAGTGCCGTTTTTTTTGCGCTTTCGGAAAACATGTCATAGTATAGGGGCAGGACATATCCCGTCTGAAATTCCTCGAAAAGCCGACCGTTATCGGTCAAAACGGATTCATAGGCAAGGGCGACTTTTTCACTGAATTTCCGATATTTTTCCGCGTCGGCATCCTTTCCCAGGATTTGCGCGATTTGCGACAACAGCCGACTCGTATTTCGAAGACTCGCCGTTGCCGTATATTTGCTCCGCTTTTGCCATTGATGCATTTGCAAAACATCCGGCGCAATCCAGTCGCCGAAATGGAGCGAGTGATGAGTATTCCAGATGTAGCGTTTTTGTCCGAAACTGCAAAGATTCGCCCAAAATTTACAGGCATCCACATACTTTTTCATCATCGGATAGAATTTTTCCAGAACTCTTTTGTCGCCCCGCGCCTGATACTGTGCCCAGGGTACCAGAAGTGCGGCGTCGCCCCAAAAATCAACCGCCATTGTCGGCATGGTTGTAGGAAAACCGAATCCCTGGGCGGGAACGGTATTGGGAATACCGCCGGTCGGCAGTTGTTCGTGGCTGACATCCGTCAGCCATTTCTCAAAAAACCGGGTGAGATCGAACAGATAGGCGGCGGTTGGTGCAAATATGGCAATATCCCCTGTCCAGCCCATGCGCTCATCCCTTTGCGGGCAATCGGTCGGAATGTCCACAAAGTTCGACTTGGAACTCCAGACAATATTCGAATGCAGCTGATTTAAGTCTTCATGCGATGAATGGAAATGCCCGACTTGCCGGATTGTTGAATATAATGCCCTCGCCGAAATGGAAAGGATGCTTCTTTCATCAATGCCGGTCACACAGATATAGCGAAATCCCATGTAGGTGAACTCCGGACGATAGCTTTGCACTCCATCCCGACAGATATAGGTCAGTGTTGCCTTTGCCGTCCTCAGAAATCGGGTGTTCAGACTGTTGTCGGGATTCAATATTTCCGCGTGCTTGACGGTTATGGTCTGCCCGGCTTTCGCATCGATCGTGAACTCGACGATTCCGGCAAAGTTCTGACCGAAATCAAAGATCAGCTCATCGTCGCGGTAAATGGTCTTTACAGGCTCCATCACCTCATGTGCCTGCACCAGGGAACCGTAAGTTGCCGAAATGCGCGGTTTGATCGTAATCTTCTCCACCTCGGCAAAGTGATAGGAGAGGTTTTCAAGGCTTTTTTGGGCACGGAAGGTTTCGCCATCGTAAAAATCAGCCATTTCATAAGGGCCGTCGGTCGTCACCTGCCAGGTATCGTCCGTGGCGATGACTTTTGTGGTGCCGTCCTCATAGAGGATACGCAACTCCAGCAATAAAGCCTGTCGTTTGGCAGTGACCCTGTTTTTTCTGGAATAAATAAAACTGCCCACAGCCCACCCCCCCGCTACGGTAACATGCAGCGTATTACGGGCTTGCAGTTCAGAGCGGATATCATAAACCTGATACTGCAAATTCGTTTTGTAGGATGTAAAACCCGGCGCAAAATAATCGTGTCCGATGCGCTTGCCGTTCAGTACAAGATTGTAAATCCCCAGGGCGGTTGAATAAATCTTCGCGGATCGTATTCTTTTCTGAGCGGAAAAGATCTTTTGAAAGGTCATGGGTTTTGGCGACACCTTTTTTTTCGTAAATATGTAGCTGCCATCCGTAATCCAATCTGCCTGCCATCCGGTACGCAACCTGCCGGTTTCAAACTCCAGCGTTTGGTGAGCCGTCTGACCATGATTATCGATCACTTCCAGCTCTGCTTTGTAAGATGAAAAAGGCTCTAAATCCGGCCCCCGGTATTCCAGGGCGATTTGATCGGTGGTCTCAAGCAC
>JBHAEV010000234.1:0-5202 GCA_041855735.1 Lachnospiraceae bacterium | reverse complement strand
TCCAGCAGAATATTTCCGTCTTCATCTGCGAGCAATGCACCGAACGGTGTATTTCCGTTTGCCCTGGAATGTTCAGAGATCTCTACGCATCGCATCAGATAATCCATATGTGTTTTTTGCATATTTTCTCCTAAAATTTACTTCATAAATGTATCATCCTTCATTTCCTGTACATAATTCATGTACTTTTCCTGAACATCCGCCGGAAGAATGGAATTCAGCTTTCCGGTTGAAAGCACACCGTTCTGTAAGTTTCCGTACAGCACCTCTCCTCCGAATTTGCCTTCTTCCACTGCCTTGAAACTCAGTTCAATCAAAGAGGAATTGTCGGTAATCTGTGAACCGATTACACATTCGTTCTGTCCGAGTAAATCCGCCGGCTGCCCGATGTCATACACTTCAATGCTTCCCTTAGCCTTGTTATGCGTGTCAATCGCCTGTCGCGCGCCGGAGTCCACTGCCGAAGCATCGCCGAAGAACACATCCGCTCCCTGCTCCATCATCGCATTGGCAAATTCAATTCCCTTGGAGGAATCGTCAAAAGAATTGGCATACACTGCATCCAATACCTTAATATTCTTCCCCTCTTTTTCTCCGACATATTTTGCGGCTTCCGTGTATCCCTCATATTTCGCCTTCGTTGTGGTAAGTTCCATTCCTCCGATAAATGCGATGGTTTCCGTCTTTGAGCTCAAACCGGCAAGCGCCCCTGCAATCCATCCGATCTGCTTTGCATTCGGAAGCAGAGAGGAAACATTTTTATTCTTCGCCTTGGACGGAGTATCCTCGGAGCCGTTCAGTATCGCGAAGGACACATCCGGATATTCGTTCGCCACCTGTAAAACCGCATCCGTATACTCCCCTCCCGGTGCATATACCAGATTTACGCCGGCATTGCAGTATGCCACCATCGCATCATAGTAGCCGTCCTGTGACAGATTGTCCGAATACTCCATCGACCAGTTCTCATTTTTCTTCACCGCCGCCTCCAGCTCGCTGTAACATGCCGTTCCCCAGCCGCCGTCGTTGATGCTTGCATTTAAAATAAACGCAACCTTGTAAGCGCCTCCTTTCGCACTTTGAGCCGATGAACCGCTTTGCGTGCCTTGTCCGCCCGATGCAGCCTGCCCCGTACAGGCAACCGTGCCAAGTACCAGAACTCCCGCCATAACCATTGAAATCAAACTCTTATATTTTGTCATATCTTCCTCCTGCATTTGCTTTATGATTTCACCATTGCCGAAACACCCGGCAAAAGCTTGATTTAACGCTCCTCTTTTCGATATGGCACTCCGTTCGCTTTCGGACCCGCCTTCCTGGAACCGATGATCGTCAGAACCGCAATGGTTGCCAGATACGGAATCATTTGAAAGTATTGATACGGAATTCCCACATTTCCGACCTGGAAACGTATCTGCAATGCATCACAGAATCCGAAGAACAGGCACGCCGCCAATACCCCTTTTCCGGTCCATCTTCCGAAAATCACCGCCGCCAAGGCAATAAACCCGCGTCCGGAAACAATCCCCTCCGTATAGGTGGTGGAATAACAGGTCGTCAGATACGCACCACCGATACCTGCCAATGCCCCGCAAATCACACAGGCAATATATTTCACTTTTATCACATCAATCCCCAGCGTAGCCGCCGCTTTCGGATACTCACCGACCGCAGTATAATTCAGACCCGCTTTCGTTTTTTTGAAAAAAACGACGGTAAGCACAATGAACATGAACGAGATGTAAACCATCGGCGTCTGACTAAAGAGCAACTCCCCCAGCAAAGGAAGCGAACCGAGCAGCGGAATTTTCACTTCTTTCATCAAGTTGATTTGTGTCAGACTGTTCCCGCTGCCGAAAAACACCCGATACAAGAAAGAGGCAAGGGAGGGCGCCAGAATATTGATTGCCATTCCGTAAACAATTTGGTTCGCACACAGATGAATCGTCGCAAAGGCGTACAGCATATTGACGAGAATTCCCGCCGCAGCACCGCCCGCTATCCCGAGCCAGGTGTTTCCGGTGAAAAAAGTCAACATAAAACCGAAGAGCGCACCGATGGCAGCCAGTCCCTCCAGACCGATGTTTACCATACCTGCCTTTTCGGAATACAGCTCCGCCACGGCAATCAACAAGAGCGGAACCGCCATTCGGATTGTTGCGGATAAAATACTTGAAATAAAATCGGCACTCATAATTTATCACCTCTTTTCCGGAAATTCATAAATTTCAATCGAAATGCCTCAAATTCCGGCAGTTTGGTCAGAGCCATTCCTGCTACGGAAAATGCGATAACCAATGCCTGAATGATATCGGAAACGCTGGTCGGCACACCGGTCGCAACCTGCATGGAGGTTGAACCGACCCTCAGTGCGGCAAAAAAAATCGAAACGATGAGCGCTCCGATCGGATGCAGCATGGCGATCAGCGCCATGGACACACCGTCAAAACCATAACCGCTCGCATAACCATTGATCAATCGATACTGTGTGCCGAGCAGGTCCGAAGCTCCGCCAAGCCCCGCAATCGCTCCCGATATTACAAAACTTGCCAGGATGTATTTCTTAACGGAGAAACCATTGAATCGACCGGCAACCATATTTAATCCGACCGCCCGAAGCTTAAAGCCTTTCGACGTCCAGTACAGTCCGTAATACATGATAAGACCGACCAAAATCGCAAGTACAAAAGCCCATGTAAAGCGCATATTCGAAATGACCCTCGGCAGCATTACGGATTCGTCAACCGACGGCGTCTGCGGCATGGACGCATCCCTGATCCAGCTTGTATAAACCACTCCCATAAACAAGGTCGCGATGTAATTCATCATGATGGAAACTATCATCTCATTCAAGCCTCTGAAGACCTTCAGAATCCCGGGAATGATTCCCCATATTCCGCCGAAAAACAATCCGGCAAACAAAGCCAAAGCAATTCCGGCAAAACCCTGTACTTTCGAAAAGTGCAGTACGATAAAACTCATGGTTGCGCCGAATAAAAACTGTCCCTCCCCTCCAAGATTATATACTCCACACTTATAGGCAAAACACGCACACAAGGACGTGAAGATGAGCGGTGATGCTTTATTCAGTGTCGTTCCGATGCTTGCGCTTGAACCGAATGCCCCTTTAAAAAGCGACACAATGGCAATTCCCGGATTCGCTCCCATAAAGACCATGATAACGGCACCGATAACAAATGCCAGAATTACGGAGATCAACGGAACAATAATCAAACGGATTCTCTTACTGAATTGGTTCATGCCATCCCCTCCTTATTTCCCGTCATTGCCAGACTGATTTTTTCAATCGGAGGATTACTTCCGGAAAACTCTCCCATGATCTCCCCCTCAAACATCACCAAAATCCGATCCGACATCTTCATGATTTCATCGAAATCCGCGCTGATCAGGAGGATTCCCAGCCCCTGATCTCTTGCCGCAATCATTTGTTTATGTACAAAATCCGTTGCTCCGATATCCAGTCCTCTGGTCGGATGCACGGCAACCAACAGCTTCGGATCGGATTCCAACTCCCTTGCCAAAATAACTTTTTGCTGATTTCCGCCCGACAAACTGCGTACCTCCTGCGATGTCCCGGTACATCGAATGTCGTATTTCTCCGCCATATTTTTGGCGTACCGGCTGATATTCCTCTTCTTCAAAAACAAGCCCTTGCCCAAACTGAATCTGCCATCTTCCGAAGATTTCAAAATAAGATTTTCCTCAATGGACATATCCCCGACCAATCCCTGCAAATTCCTGTCCTCCGGGATGTGTGCAATTCCCCGGTTTATAAAGTTCTGCGGTGAAAATACGGAAATCCGGTCTTTTTGAAAAAACACGCTTCCCTCTTCCGGTGCGATGACACCGGTAATCAACTGCGCAAGCTGTGTCTGCCCGTTTCCGTCCACTCCTGCAATTCCGACAATCTCTCCCGGCTTCACATCCAATGATACCCCATTGAGCCCATTGTGCTTCAAATGCGGTTGATATTTCACATTTTGTAAAGTGAGAATCGCTTCCTTGTCACTGCCGATTTTTTCGTATCGGACATCCTCCAGCTCTCTTCCGATCATCAGATTTGCCAGACTCTGCCCGTCCACATCATCCCTGTTTACAGATCCGGCAAGTTCTCCCATTCGCAAAATAGCAATTCGGTCGGATATGCGAAGTACCTCTCGCATTTTGTGGCTGATAAATACCACGCTCTTTCCCTCTTTCGTCAGTGTTTTAATGATCTCAAAAAGTCCCTCCGCCTCCAAGTCCGTCAATGCCGCCGTCGGCTCATCCAGAATCAGCAAATTCACCCCGTGGTATAAGGTTTTTAAGATTTCCACCCTCTGCTGTTCTCCCACGGAAATTTCGCCGACCGTGGCATCCAGATTCAACTCCAAACCATATCTTTTTGACAATTCTTCGATTTCTTTCCTTCTTGCCCCCCGGTCAATGAAAATCCCCTTGGAATGTCTGTCGCCGAGTATGATATTTTCAAACACCGTCATGGCTTCCACAAGCATAAAATGCTGATGCACCATGCCGATTCCCATGCTCACCGCACTGCTCGGAGAGTCGATTCTGACTTCTTTTCCCTCCAAAAATATCCTGCCCGAACTTGGCTGGTACAGTCCGATCAGTATATTCATCAAGGTTGATTTTCCCGCGCCGTTCTCTCCGAGCAATGTCAGAACTTCTCCCTTGTATACGGTCAGACTGATGTTCTTGTTGGCATAAAAATTACCGAATCGCTTGCTGATATTCTCCATTCTCAAGAACTCTTCCATTTTTCCCCCTTCTAACCTGCATTTTCCATATCATCTAACGCAAAGATGCCAAAACAAGCCGTTTCCTCTCGTAAAGCCCGTACACCGCTTCCTCCGCCCATGAATATTGCTTCATGAACTCTCCCTGGAAACCGACACAGGCCTCGCAATCTCCCGCAAGTGCCTCAAAGTAATCCGAATCCACGCTGTCCTTTCGGATGCGAATGCAACCTCTCTCCCGAATCAAAATCTCGTCGGCATCATATTGCTTTAAAGTGTCGGTAAGTTCTTTTATCAGCCGCCGATAGCCGGTTCGTTCCGGATTATCTGCATATTCATCTCCCCACAATTTTTCGATCAATTCATAATTGGTTACGGGCAACCCCTCCCGATACACGCAAAGCGCCAGCAATTCCTTTGCCTTGCTTGAGCGGAAATACAC
>JBHAEV010000233.1:0-10392 GCA_041855735.1 Lachnospiraceae bacterium | reverse complement strand
TTTCGAATATCATTCAAACAGTCAAAAATGCGAATGATATCGATGCCGTTAGCAACGGACTTTTGAACGAAGTATTCCACAACATCGTCGGAATAGTGATTGTATCCGAGAATGTTTTGACCGCGGAACAACATCTGCAATTTGGTTTTCTTGAAACCGTCCTTGAGTTTACGAAGTCGAACCCAAGGATCTTCGTGCAGGAATCGAAGCGATGCATCAAAGGTCGCACCTCCCCAGCACTCCACGGAATGGTATCCGACCTGATCCATTTTCCCGATAATCGGAAGCATCTGCTCCGTCGTCATTCTGGTTGCCAAAAGAGATTGGTGCGCGTCACGAAGAACGGTTTCCACTATTTTAACAGGTTTTTTTTCCATTATTTTCTCCTTGTTTGAGTTCAAGATTGTGAAGGAATCTTATTTCACACCGAATATCGCCATAAAGGTACCGGCGGCAACCGCCGTACCGATCACACCCGCAACATTCGGCCCCATGGCATGCATCAACAGGAAGTTTGTCGGATCGGCTTCCGAACCGACCTTCTGCGAAACTCTCGCAGCCATCGGAACAGCCGAAACTCCGGCGGAACCGATCAGCGGATTCACCTTTCCGCCCGTCATTTTGCACATGATTTTTCCGAAGATGACACCTGCCCATGTTCCGAAACAGAATGCAATCAGACCCAGTCCGGCAATCATCAATGTGGACGGCTTCAGAAAAGCTTCCGCGCTGGTTGTGGCGCCGACCGATGTACCGAGCAAAATCACCACGATGTACATCATCGCATTTGCCGCGGTTTCGGTAAGCTGTTTCACCACTCCGCTCTCTTTAAAAAGATTTCCGAGCATCAACATGCCCACAAGCGGTGCGGTGGTCGGAAGAATCAGACTGACCACAATCGTAACGATGATCGGGAACAATATCTTTTCCAGTTTGGATACCGGACGAAGCTGCTCCATCTTGATTTTTCTTTCCTCCGGAGTCGTAAATGCACGCATAATCGGAGGCTGAATCAACGGCACCAATGCCATATACGAGTACGCCGCAACGGCAATCGGTCCCAGGTATTCGGTCTGACCGAGCTTGCTTGCCAGAAAGATGGAAGTCGGTCCGTCCGCACCGCCGATAATGGAAATCGCGGCGGCTGCTCTGTCATTGAATCCGAGCATAATTGCAAAGAAATATGCCGCATAGATTCCGAACTGCGCCGCAGCGCCGAGCAGGAAGCTTTTGGGATTGGCAATCAGCGGACCGAAGTCCGTCTGCGCACCGACTCCCATAAAGATCAAAGACGGAAATATTGCCCATTCATCCAATAAATAAAAGTAATATAACAATCCTCCGACACCATTGGATGCATTTTCCGGTTTTACCATTATATCGGGATAAATATTCACCAAAAGCATGCCGAATGCAATCGGCACCAGCAGCAAGGGTTCAAATCCTTTCGCAATCGCCAGATACAGAAAAACACATGCAACGGCAACCATCAGTAAATTTCCGAAAGAGATATTCATGAATGCGGTTTGTTGAAGAAGATTGTATAGAGTATTTCCAATATATTCCATGTTCTTCCCTCCGATGGATATTGATGACTAGTTTAATGTTGCGAGCACCTGTGAAACTTCAACCGCTTCCCCATTGCTTACATTGATACTGGCAATCACTCCATCCGAAGGTGCAACAATTTCATTTTCCATTTTCATGGCTTCCAAGATGATGATCGGATCACCGGCTTTCACACTCTGTCCGACACTCGCCTTGATTCCGAGGATTTTACCCGGCATCGGGGATACGACTTTCACACTTCCCTGATTTTGGGAAGAGGCCGGTGCGGATGCGACCGGTGCCGCAGGAGCCGGTGCCGAAACAACCGGTGCTACCGGAGCCGCCGGTGCTACCGGAGCGGATACAACCGGTGCTACCGGAGCGGATACAACCGGTGCTACGGGAATCACTGCCGAAGGTGCCGATGCGCCGAGTTCTTCCACTTGAACTTGATAGGTCTGACCGTTTACGGTAATTAAATAATTTTTCATGACAATCTCCTTATCTTCTTCTATTTGACACTCTCTTTATGGAGCGAACGATTAACCCGTCACCGCTTTGGCCGGTGAAGGCGGAAACGGCTGCCGTAATCACAGCCACCAACTCTTTGTCATCATCAGGATGGACGGTGCCGTCCGTCGCACCTGCAACTTCCCGATTCGTCAAATCCGGTTTTTTGGTATCCGCAGTGTTCGCACTCGGCGCACTCTCGGCATTCCGCTCCGGAGCTTTTTTATTTGCTTTTGCTTCGGACAATTTTTTTTCAAAAACATTCACGTATTTGAGCAAACCGATGATAAAGGCAATGAATATCAGAACGGCAAACACGGTTCCCATTCCCAAAAGGGTATTCTGCCCCGCCTTAATCATATTCTCTACAAATGTATACTCCGGAGCAAAGGAAAGGCTGGACATCTGCAGCTTTTTGTCAAGCCCTACGGAAACGGTGGAATCCCGTTTGCTTCCGTCGATGTGTCCGCGAACGATATACCCGTCTTGCTTTGTACCGGAAACATCCAGGAAGGTCACGCTTTGAATCTCTCCGATGACCTCTTTGGCATCCAGATAGTTTTGCAATCCGGCGGCATTGTTTCTGTCGCCGCTATCCTGCAACTGCGTGATGGTATACACCAATTCCTCTTCCGGTGCCGCAGACAACTGACGCATGAGCTCCTCCGGAATGATGGAAACCTGTTGGATTTGCTGTGCATCCAGATCACTCGAGACGGCGGCGCACGCTCCCGTGACCGACATCATCAGCAAGGAAAAGACGGCAAACAGTAAAACTTTAATCTGTGATTTCATCGCTTCACCTCATCTAAACCGTGCCATGTTTTTTGGCAATACGGTCCTCTTTCTTTGTGAACAGCATTTCAAAAGATGCAATGATTCTCTTTCTTGCTTCCGAGGATTCGATGATATCGTCCACATATCCTCTTCTGGCTGCCGACAGGGAACTGGCCTGCAATTCTTTGTACAGATCCGCCTTTTCACGAATCAATTTTGCTTTGTCCCCGGATTTTTCAATTTCATCGGCATACATAATCTTTGCGGCCAGTTCGGCGTCCATCATACCGATATAGGAATCCTTCAAAGCATAAACGACATCCGCACCGATCGACTTGGAGTTCATGCTCAGGTATGCACTTCCGACCGCTTCCTTCAAAACCAGCGTCACCTTCGGAACGGTCGCATTTGCAAAAGCATAGGTTAATTTCGCAACGTCTTTGGATAAATGCTTTTCGGAGCAACGCGTTTTTGCAAATCCGTTCACATCCACCAAGGTTAAAACCGGAATGGAGAACGCATCACAAAATTCCACAAATCTTGCGGCCTTTCTTGCTCCTTTGGCGGTCAACTCCTTCGGATACTCCGCTTTCACGCCATCCTCCGTGAAGGTTTTGCTTCGATTTGCCACGCATCCGACGGTAACGCCGTTGAGACGAATAAAGGCCGTCACCATCTCCGGCGCAAACTCTTTCTTCAACTCATAGAAAAAGAAGTGATCGGAAAGATGTGTCAAAACAAGTGCGGCGTCCCCGATTGCCCCGTCAATATCCACCAAACGGTTTAAATCGTCCGTACACTCATCAAAGGAATCATTGTCCTCATAACTGGACGGAATCACGGAAATCAAGGTTTTGATGCCTTCAAAAATCTCTTCGGAACTTCCCGCAAAATCCACCATGCCGGCTTCTCTGGCTTTAAAATCCGCGCTTGCAGTATCTTCTTTTTCCAGATGATTGCCCAAAACGGCATTCGGAGCAGTAACAAAGAGTTTCGCCTTTTTTTCTTCCATATATACAAAGTCCGCCATGGAAGCCGATATGCTCAATCCGCCGCCGCAGGATCCGAAAATCGCCTGGATTTGCGGAATAACGCCGCTGGCTGCCGCCTGTTTTCGATAAAGTTGTCCGAATCCGTCCAGCGCATCCGTCGCTTCCTGCAAACGAAGTCCGGCACAGTCAATGATTCCGACAATCGGAGCACCCATCTTCATCGCCATGTCATAAAGTCCCGCAATCTTTTTGGCGTGCATCTCACCCATGGAACCTCCGAGAACCGTGGCATCCTGACTGTAAATATAAACCAGGTTCCCGCCAACAGTTCCGTAGCCGGTAATCACGCCGTCCGCCGGCGTAGGCACATCGGTCAGATTGAAATCCGTACTTCGTGCAGTAATGTAAGCACCCAGCTCAACAAAACTGTTGCCGTCCAACAGCGCATGAATGCGACCATAGGCAGGCGAATTTGTTTTTTGACTCATATCTCAAACCTCCATTTTTTTCTATAACATAAAAGCAAAGATTTCTGCTTATTGCTATCACTGTCTTAAAAAAATATTCGTATAATTTAAATGGTTTCGTAATGCGAATCATGTCTATTTTATAATATTTTCTTATGTTTTTCAAGTGCAGAACATATATTTCATAAATGTTCACAAGGTTCCGCTTCTTGAATCTGAGCGTAGACCGTCGCCGCAAAAACCACGGCACAACCGATCATTTCTCTGCCTGTCAATTTCTGACCCAACAGCAGAAATCCGAACAATGCGGCAAACACCGATTCCAAACTCATGACCATGGATGCGGTATTCGGCTCGACATATTTCTGACCGATGATTTGAAATGTATAACATATGCAGGTGCTGAGAATCGCGGCATATGCAATCGGTATCAGAGCATCCAAGAAACCCGAAATATTCGGCGTTTCAAAAATCAAAGTGCCGATCAGCGCCAGAAGTCCGACAATCAAATACTGTGCGGCGGCCATGATTATGCTGTCCGTATTTTTTGCCGTTTTGTCGACGGCAAGAATTTGAAACGAAAACACGACGGCACTGACGGCCATCAGAATATCTCCGACTCCGACGGTGAAGTCTTCATGAACCGAAAGCAAGAACATACCGATCAATGCCAGAATTGCGGCGGTGATGTCCCTGCTTTTCAGTGTTTTTCCGAAAAACAGTCCCAAAAACGGCACGATTATGATATAGAGCGTCGTGATAAACCCCGCTTTTCCGACCGTGGTATACTGAATTCCGACTTGCTGAAGCGTAATTCCGCCGAACAGAATCACACCGATCTTCAGTCCGGACTTGAAACTGCGTCGAATCAGTTCCCCGCTCCCCAGTACCATGTCATCGCTGATGCGGATTCCTTTCACTTTTTGTATTCGATACAGCACGACCGGAAGAAACAACGCGCTTGCCATCAAAAACCGATACGCCACGAATTCCATGGGTCCGACATGCTCCATTCCGACGGACTGTGCGACAAATGCCGCTCCCCAGACCACGGAAGTTATCAAAAGCAGAATGATTCCGTATCTTCTTGCACGTCTTTGAAAAGGATGGGAATTGTTTGACATACGGTTTTCCATATTTTCCTCCTACATCTGTTCGGGAGCCTCAAAACCGAGGAGGTCGATGCACTGCTCCAAAACCTTCTTCGTCAGATCAACCAGTGCAAGATAGCTCATCTTCTTCTCCTCATTCTCTTCGCCAAGAATCTTTATCTCATGATAAAATGTATTGAAACTGTTTGCGAGTGCATAAATATACTGGCAGATCTTGTGCGGAGCATATTCCTTCCACGCGCTTTCGATGCAATCCGCGAAACGAGTCAGTTCCAGTCGAAGATTGCGTTCGGCATCGCTTTGTGAATCCGTAAGTGCATCAATCCGGATTTCTTTGCCCTGATTATCGAAGTATTTTTTCAGAATGGATTTGCAGCGAACGACGGTGTATAAAATATACGGACCGGTATTTCCTTCGAATGAAATGAAGCGGTCAATATCAAAAATATAGTCTTTTTGTGCCTGATTCGACAAATCCCCGTACTTGAGTGCCGAGAGCGCGATTTTTTCCGATACCGAAACGGCATCTTCTTTTGACATTTCACGATTGCCGGTGACTTTTTCCATGACGGCTTCCTGAATATCGGCAATCAGCGTTTCCAGACGCATGACACCGCCGTCCCTGGTCTTAAACGGTTTTCCGTCCGCACCGTTCATCGTGCCGAAGCCGATGAATGTCAATTCGGTGGCGTCCGGAACGATGCCCGCTTTTTTGGACACGCGGAAAAACTGGGTATAATGCAATTCCTGACGTTTGTCGGCAATGTAGATATAAGAATCCGGTTTGATATCCCTCTCTCTTTCCACAAGCGTTCCCAAATCCGATGTTGCATACAAAGCCGCCCCGTCACTCTTTCGGATGATGCATGGCGGATATTCCTTGGAATCCCCCTCCATCGCAATGTCCACAACCAAAGCACCTTCGGAAACGTATGCGATGCCGCTCTCCTCCATCGCCCGGATCATATCCGGAATGTATTTTCCGGCATCGGATTCCCCCTTCCAAAGTTCAAAGCGAACCTGGAGTTTGTCATAGTTTTTTTTCAAATCCGCCTTGGAAACATTCATGATATGTTCCCAGATGGCGATATACGGCTTGTATCCGTTTTGCAGATCCAGTGTTGCCTTTGCCGCTCTTTCCTTAAAACCTTCATCCGCCTTGGACTTTGCGGACGCACACGGGTAGATTTCCTCCAGTTCGGAAATGGTAAACGGCGCATCTTTCGGATACTCTTTGTCATAACCTTCCTCGAAATACGGCAGATCCGGCTTTCTTTCCCGCAACTCTTCGATAATCAGTCCCATTTGCAGACCCCAATCCCCAAGATGCACATCTCCGATCATCTCGTTTCCGACGAAATTGCCCAGTCTTTTGAGCGCTTCTCCGATTACGGCGGAACGCAAATGACCGACATGAAGCGGTTTTGCAACATTGGCTCCGCCGTAATCAATCACGATTTTTCGGCCTTCCTTTTTTTCAAAACCGAACTTTTCGGATTTTCCCATTTCGATGAGGCACTTTTTCAAAAATGCCTCATGAATCCGAAGATTGATAAAACCGGGCATCACCGCTTCGCATTTTTCAAATGCCGGATTATTTCCGAGCTTATTTACGATATTGGCGGCAATGTCGATCGGCTTTTGTTTCATCGCCTTTGCAACCGCCATGGCTCCATTGCACTGATAGTCGCATAAATCCGGCCGATTGGACACACTCACCCTGCCGTATTCCCTCGGATATCCGGATTCTTCAAATGCGTTCATCACTTCTTTTGATATTTGCTCTAATATACTCAACATGTTCCCCCCTGTTTTTAACAGTTATTCTATACCGATCCGTCTTTGCGTACCATTGTGCCGCAAGGCACCGTGGTGACGGTTTGCCCGCATAATAAAATGATGTGGTCACGAATGGCCACATCAGAATTTATCTTTCGTAATTCGTGGAATGCAAGAATCAAGCAAGGATTAAACTCTGGAGAGGTATTCGCTTGTTCTGGTATCAATCTTGATCTTGTCTCCGATATTGACAAATAACGGAACGTAAACAACGGCACCCGTTTCAACAGTGGCAGGCTTGGTCGCACCCTGCGCGGTATTGCCCGCAAATCCCGGCTCGGTATCACTGACTTCAAGTTCCACAAACATCGGCGGTTCTACGGAGAAAACATTGCCGTTGAATGCACATATCTTTACCATATCGTTCTCTTTGACAAACTTCAGCGCATCCCCCACCTTGTCCGCATTGAGTGCAATCTGCTCATACGTTTCCACATTCATAAAGTGGAACATATCGCCGTCACTGTAAAGATATTGCATATCGTCACGATCGATTCTTGCCGGTGGAAATTTCTCCGTCGGTCGGAATGTTCGCTCAACTACGGAACCGGTAATGACATTTTTAATCTTAGTTCTTACAAATGCCGCACCCTTTCCCGGCTTAACGTGTTGAAACTCCAATATCTGGAATACCTGCCCTTCCTCAATCTCCAAAGTAAGACCGTTTTTGAAATCACCTGCTGAAACCATAATCATTCCTCCTAAATTCTTTCATAGATAGTCACATTTTACAATAAAACATAGTCAATATCAAGTAAAATTTGGGATACAGCCCGGCATGGACGCTAAAAGGACGCATCCTGCACGGATCGAATCACGGCGCAAAATTCAAACGTTCCGCAAAAAACGGCACATTCCTTTTGCACACATGTTCGTCAGTCGGTTTGCAGTGTTTTTGTCAAAAGTTCCCTTGCCGTTTCGACCGCTTTTTCATCCGGTTCAATGTCCGGATTCCAATGATGAAATGCAATCAGTCCCTGATAAATCAACATGTCCAGACCGTTGATGGCGGTCTTGCCTCTGGATTCGCACTCTTTCAAAAACATCGTTTTCATCGGCGTGTAAATCATATCGACTCCGACATCTATTTTATCATAGACATCCGGATTCGACAGAATGCACTCGGAAGTATTCGGGTGCATTCCGATGCCGGTACACTGAAATGCGATGTAGTTTTCATACGGCAAAGCGCTCAAAGGATTGCGATTTAATTCATCCAGAGAAATGACATTTCCTTCCATCCACATTTCATGCAATATGTTCTTTGCTTTTTCCACATTCCGGTTTGCAAGTGTAATACCGGAAGCTCCCTCCTGCATGGCCAGGAATAATACCGCCTTGCTGACGCCGCCGGCGCCCATCACGAGAACATGACGATTTTCCAATGAAATATTTCGTTCCTTCAGGCTGCATTTCAATCCGTCCATATCGGTATTATAGCCTTTGTAGCCGAAATCGGTTTTCACCAGAGTATTCACGGCACCGATTTTTCGTGCGGTTTCGTCCACCTCCCACAGTAAATCCATGACTTCGACCTTATAGGGAATCGTGACATTCATTCCGCAAAAATTCATGGCAAACGCACCCTTTACGGCTGCCGAGAGATTCTCTTTCACATGCAATGGCACATATACAAAATCCTTTTTATAGTATCTTGCAAATGCATTTTGCATCAGAGGGGACAGGCTGTGTTCGACAGGGTTGGCAAGTATGCCGCAGACTTTAGCCTTTGCACTGAATATCATAGTTCGGTTCACTCCTGTTTGCTTGTTTTTTTAATTCATGCAAAACGATTTTCTCAAAGAAACGTTTGATCACAATTTGAATCTCTTCTCTCGGATTGATCGGTTTGACAAGAATATTTCGAATACCGGTTCTTTTTGCCCCCCAGATATCGGTGAACAACTGATCTCCGATAAAAACCGTTTCTTCTTTTTTTCCATTGCACAGATCGATCGCCCTTATATAACCGGAGATCCGCGGTTTGTTCGCCTTAAAAATATACCTGCTCCTGACCTGGTTCGCAAAGAATTCCACCCGCTTTTTTTGATTGTTTGACAACAAACAGGTATGAAAACCGATCCGATGAAGTTTTTCAAAGAGTATCACGATACGTTCATCCGCCGGTTGTCCGTGCAAAGCCAAAGTATTATCGATGTCAAAAATTAAATTTCTGACTCCGGTTTGGTACATGGAGCTGAAATCAATTTGATATACATTATCCACATATTCATCGGGATAGAAAGCCTGAAAAAAATTCACTTTACCACCTGCTTCTTTACAATTGATGTAGTTATCAAAACTTCACAGCTTCTTTCAAGGTCGATTTCGCAGTTTGCTGATTTCTTCGACAAAAGTATCCACGTCCTTAAAGTCACGATAGACCGATGCAAATCGAACATATGCCACTTCATCCAGATTCCGCAGTTTTTCCAGCACCAGCTCTCCCAGTTTCGTGGTCTTGATCTCCACGATATCGTTCGAAGAGATATACTGCTCGATTTCATCCAGCAGTCGATTGATTTGCTCGGAAGAAACCGGACGCTTTCTGCAGCTGAGAATCACACCGTCCTGAATTTTTTTGCGATTGAATTCCTCTCTGGTATTGTCTTTTTTCACAACAAAAAGCGGAATGGTCTCCAGCTTTTCAAAAGTATTAAACCTCTTGAAACATCTTTCACATTCCCTTCTTCTTTTTATGGTTTGATTTTCATCGAGCGGTCTGGAATCCACCACTCTTGATGCCAAATTTCCGCAATACGGGCATTTCATCTGATCTCTCCTGCTCTATCCGTCGATTTTATTTCGCATCGTCCGGAAACACGATATGATTCCGACTTCGGATCTCGTCCAGAATCTCCATGGTAATCCTTGAAATCTCTTTGTATTTCTCATAACCGAATCCGCTTTTCACCATTTCAACGAAGGCATCTACTTCATATCGGAATGTGTTTTTGCACTCTTCTCTTTGAAACTCTTTTACGGTACCGTCCCGAAGCTTCAATTTGAACTTCTCCACATCACGGATATACGGCAGATAGATGCTGCCCGTCTCGCCCTCGATGACGCACGGAACATCGGAAGTTGAAATCTTGGAACAATCCAGCACACAATAGAACCCGTCATATACCGCGATGGCAGCGGTGG
>JBHAEV010000232.1:0-2553 GCA_041855735.1 Lachnospiraceae bacterium | reverse complement strand
CGTAAGCTCCCTCCGGCCTCGCCGACGGCGTCTCCAGCCCAGATCCCTCCACATGAAACAGGCCCAGCCGGGCCAGAGCCGGCAGGGCAAAATCCTGATATGCGCCGCAGGCCGCCAGCGTATGGCTGCCCGCATCCCCATAGGCGGCCGCATCCGGCAGCGCCCCTATGCCCAGACCGTCCAAAACTATCAAAAACACCCGTTTCCTGCCCATACCACACCGTTTCCCACACCCTAGCCCCAGCCTGGGACACACCACACTTTTACTTAATCCTATCTTAGCATAAAGCTACAGGCCTAACAATCTATCATATATTTTTGCAACAAAAAATCCCCCAGATATACAAAAGCGCTAAGGCCTTTGTACGTTGGGAGATCTCGCTTCCTCTTTCCTCAAATGGATTTTTGTCAGATTTACCCTACTAAATGACTGACAGGGGAATCCGCCTATGACAATGTCGCAGGCAGGAATAGCATTAGCCTGCGCCTCACAAATATCAGCACAACACACTTCTTCTGGGTCAAAATTGCACTTATATGTTTCTATCGCCTGTTTATCAATAGCACCGGCATACACCATCCTGCACGGTTTCCCTATCACTGCAAAACGAATTTATCCTGCTGATTGCCATTCCTCTTTAGAAAGGCATGTTATATGTGCTGTTCGCAGAACACCCTGCAATGCGCAAGGAACATTCTCTGAAGTGTGATGATAATGAAATCCGCATTTATCTTGCACACGCTTCGATTTCTCATTCCCATCAAAGTATCCGCACCATATCTTTTCGAGATTCAGTTTCTCAAAGCCATACCGCATGATCTCTCGAACCGCCTCTGGGATGAGTCCCTGCCCCCAATAGGGAACGCCAATCCAGTATCCGATTTCGCCCTCCGTATCAGGAATGCCGATATTGCTTGCCTTACCGATCATTAATCCTATACTGCCAACCGGATGTCCTGTTTCCTTCAAAACCACAGCATATGTCTCTGGTGCAGAAAGTATCTCTTTTATAATCTCTCTGCTATTATCCACACTCGTATGAACAGCCCATCCCGCAATCGGTCCCACATCGGGATCGCTGGCGTATTTGTATAAATCCTCTGCATCGCTTTCTTCCCAGCGGCGCAGAATCAAACGTTCAGTTTCAAGTGGCTTCTCAATAAACATCTCCATATCGGTACAATTCCAAGTGCCTATAGACATCCCGCATTTCCTCTTGGTATACTCCGTAAACCCTGCCGCTTCATAACAATGTCTTGCACTCTCGTTATTCTCAAATACACCCAATTCAATCCTTGAAGCAGCAAAATATTCTCTTACATACCCTATCCCAAGACTGAGTAATTTTTTTCCGTATCCTTTTCCCCTGATTGCAGGATTTACAATGATAAAACCAAATCGAACAGAACTGTTATCGTCATCCTGCGGATACCTTATGATAAAATGCCCGACAATAGTTCCATTTTCATCCTCAGCCGTGAGCGGATAGAAACGTCCTGATTCCATCTGCGGCATATAGTTTTCGATTATGTCATCCCCCGTAAGCGGGTACTTATTAAATCTGTCGGCAGACCATTGAAATAATTCATCCTCTGATCGAAGCCAACCAGCTATAATCGGAGCATCTTCTTTTTTGAAATTTCTCAGTATCATTTGTTTTTACCCCTCAAAATATCCGCCCATCATGGATTTTATGACAATATCCCCAGCTTCGGAAAAAGCCGTACAAACATACTCGTTAAATCCGTTCACTATGATTCCCCCCTTCGAATCCCGATTTATAATGCACATACCATGATATATTCTTCGGCGTTCTCATCTACAATCTTAAATCCGACATTCTTGTACATCCTCACGGCGTAGTTTGCTTTCTGTACTGCCAGGGACGCTTGTTCATATCCCTGCCATTTCAGCAGTTCGAGCATCTTCACCATAAGCTGTGAGCCGATGCCCTGGCCGCGATATTCCTTGTATAGCGAAATGGCGAAGGACGGAACCTCATCATCCACATGACCGTAATCGTCCATGATCCTCGTCCAGACCGCTCCGACCACCTTGCCGCCGAAATCAGCTGCCAGGCAGTTATCGCCCTTCTTTGAACCGAAATCATCCGTATATACACGCAGTTCCGGCTTTTCTATAATATCCCGTGTTGGCGGCTCCACTCCCTTTGGAATAAAGATTGCTTCATACAAGAAGTCCTTCAGCAGATCGGTTTCACTTTTGCGAAGGTTGCGGATCACATATTTTTTGTGCTTGTCACTCATCATGCGGGAGATATGCTCGTTACGAACTCTGCCCAGCATCTCAGGCACTTGTTTGCCAATCTGCTCCGGCTCGTTATCGTTTCCGCCACATATAATCTCCAGCGTAGCCGGCGTCCAAATATACCCCCGCGCTTTGTTGTAGAGGTACTTCCAGAATTCCTCGTAGTCTTTTTTCAGTTGCTTCATGTCACTTTCTTTACTTTCAAACTCTTAAGGTATTCTTTTTGTTCCGGAGTAATCCGATAACTTTCAACAGCCTTCTGTATCGTCTTATTATGGGTCCAT
>JBHAEV010000231.1:0-11129 GCA_041855735.1 Lachnospiraceae bacterium | reverse complement strand
CTATCTGCATGGGAGCAGGAACGTAATGGTAATCAGGCAATTGTCAACTGGCAGTTCAGAACGAAGGATGCACGTATAAAACTGGTTTCTCTGTACCCTGAGTTATAATCTCAGAGCGTATAATAAGTTTAAATATCAACGTGTCATTACACTAGTATGCCTTTCACAAAGATTCGGAAACGGTCAATTTCATGTCGGCTATGACGGGGATGGAATTGACTGTTACAAATCACATCAGGGAAACGCTGGATCATTGTTTTTTCGAAAGCTTTACGAAGCCGGTTTTTCATGGTATACTTTTCCCGGAGTAAAACAGATGATCGCGGCTGCCTATGGCAGGTGAGGAAAGTCCGGGCTTCGCAGGGCAGGATGCCGGATAACGTCCGGGAGAGGTGACTCTTAGGAAAGTGCAACAGAAATATACCGCCGGAAACGGTAAGGTTGGAATGGCAGTGTAAGAGACTACCGCTTTTGTGGTAACACAAAAGGCTATGTAAACCCCATCCGAAGCAAGACCAAACAGATTCGATAAGTTGCCCGCTTTGAATCAGGTAGGTTGCTTGAGCCTGCCGGTAACGGCAGGCCTAGACAGATGATCATCCGAGACATAACCCGGCTTACAGTTTTACTCCGTTTTCTTTTCGGGAAACATCAACCAAAGGGCAATGATTCCGGCTTTCATTCGTTTTATTGCGGAATACGGATCGGTGAGATTGCTTCTGAAAAGTTCGGACAAGAGTTTGGCGTAAAAAAATATAATGTTTTATGAAAAATTCTACTTGATTTTTTTTTGTTTTTGTGGATAATAGTAATAGTTTCCTGCTTCTTTCGGGAAGCAAGAGTAAAGATGGCGGCGTGTGGCTCAGCTTGGTAGAGCGCTACGTTCGGGACGTAGAGGCCGCAGGTTCGAATCCTGTCACGCCGATTGGAAAAGATGGATACCGCAAAGCTTGATCATACAGGCTTTGCGGTGTTTTTTAATAATTGTATAATTGAGTCATATGGAGTGCAGGCAAAGTCCGGGATTCGCTGTTTGGGCTGTCCGGGAAAATGCCGGCACTCTCTTTGTCGTAGGGATCTTCGTGTTGCCCTATTGATTCATTTCAAACAGTATCAACAGTCCTTTCAGCAATAACGTATCGTCCAGTATAATGTTTCGTTCGCACAAAGGAATCACGAATTTTGCAAAGCCCCCGGTTGCAATGGCGGTGAGCGGTTCGCCGAGTTCTTTTTCCATCTGATTCAAACAATGGTCAATCATGCCGGCATGGCCGTGTAAAATACCGTTTTTCATACAATCCACGGTATTTTTGCCGATGATTTCGGTGGTGCTGGAAAGATCGATAAACGGAAGCTGTGCGGTTCTTGAACTGAGCGAATCCAAACTGACGCGAATGCCCGGATGGATGATGCCGCCGATGAAATTGGAGTTTCGGTCGACCAGAGTAATGGTGGTCGCAGTGCCCATGTCCACAACGGCCAGAGGAAGTGGATACTGCGCCATGGCGGCAACCGAATCCACGATAAGATCGGAACCCACCGAACCCGGATTGTCCATGCGAATTCCGATACCGGTTTTCATGGTCGGACTTACCAGCATGCATTCCTTGCCGAGAACCTTTCGTACGGCATTCACAATGACGCTGTTCAGCGGCGGAACCACGCTGGAGAGGATGGCTCCTTCGATGTGATGCGGGGCAATTTCATGAAACACCAGTACATTTTTGATCAAAATCGCATATTCCAAATCCGTATTTCCCCTGTTTGTAGTGATGCGTTCCAGAAAATAGGTTTTATGTCGATCAATGCCTCCGATGACAATATTGGAATTTCCCATATCGATTGCTAAAATCATTTCGACCTCCAAGGTTTTATTGAATCGTATATCATCCTATGGTATACTAAATTGTTGTTGAATTGTTGTTGCATACCGCCATAGAACGAAATCTGCCGGATACAGTAGCAGTGTAACAAATCAATATCGATTTTTCAATACGGAGGCAAGATGCTCAGAGGAAAAAATATTTTGCTTTGCATCAGCGGCGGAATAGCCGCATTTAAGATGGCAAATCTGGCAAGTGCATTGGTCAAGCAGGGTGCCGATGTGGATGTGATTATGACGAAGAATTCCACGAACTTCATTCATCCGCTGACATTTGAAACATTGACGAAAAGAAAATGTCATTTGGATACGTTTGACCGTCAATTTGAATACGATGTGGAACATATCTCGCTCGGAAAGAAAGCGGATGTTGTTTTGATCGCTCCGGCAACCGCCAATGTGATCGGAAAGATTGCGGGAGGTGTTGCGGATGATATGTTGACGACGACGGTATTGGCATGCCGGTGTCCGATTCTTGTGGCTCCGGCGATGAATACCCGCATGTATCAAAACAGCATTGTACGGGAAAACATGGAAAAACTGAAAAAACACGGATATGATGTGATCGATCCCCAAAGCGGTTATCTTGCCTGCGGCGATGTGGGGATCGGGAAGCTGCCGGATATGGAAGTTTTACTGGAATATCTGGAAGCCGCACTTACCCGCAAAGATCTGTGCAATGAAAATATCATGATCACAGCCGGACCGACCAGGGAAGCATTGGATCCGGTGCGTTTTATCACCAATCACAGCACCGGGAAGATGGGCATTGAACTGGCGAGGATGGCGGCGTATCGCGGCGCAAATGTAACTTTGGTTCTGGGACCGGTGAATGTGGCGGTACCGAAATTGCCGAATATCGAGGTGGTTCCGGTTCAGAGCGCAAACGATATGTTTGAGGCGGTGCGATCCGGATTTGAGAAGATGGATATGATTATCAAGGCGGCTGCCGTTGCGGATTTTCGTCCGAAAACGATTGCAAGCGAGAAAATCAAGAAAAACGGCGATACGAGCGTGATTGAGCTGGAGCGGACGACGGACATCCTGAAGTATCTGGGAGAACACAAAGGGGAGAGAATCCTTTGCGGTTTTTCGATGGAGACCGAGAATCTGGTGGAGAATTCAAGGGAAAAACTTGTGAAAAAGAATCTGGATTTGATGGTTGCAAACAATCTGAAGGTGGAGGGGGCAGGCTTCGGAGTCGACACCAATATTGTGACGATGATTACGAAGGACGGGGTCACAAAGTTGGAGAAGATGAGCAAACGCGATGTCGCAAAGCAGATTCTGGATAAACTTTTGCAGATCAAGGCAAAACATTAGCCGGGAAACCGGATGCGGCATGTGTCGAAATAAAAATCTATCATAATGATATCGGAAAAGAGGACATGGTTTTGAATTTTGAGGAAATAAAGAAGAGGCGGACATTCGCCATTATCTCACATCCCGATGCCGGTAAAACGACATTGACGGAGAAATTTTTACTTTACGGGGGAGCCATAAATCTGGCGGGAAGTGTCAAGGGAAAGAAAACCAGGAAGTATGCGGTCAGCGACTGGATGGAAATTGAGAAAGAAAGAGGCATTTCCGTAACGTCTTCGGTGATGCAGTTTCACTATGACGGGTTTTGCATCAATATTTTGGATACTCCCGGACATCAGGACTTTTCGGAAGACACCTATCGTACCTTGATGGCGGCGGATTCGGCAGTGATGGTCATCGATGCCGGCAAGGGAGTGGAGGCGCAGACAATCAAGCTGTTCAAAGTTTGCGTGATGCGCAATATTCCGATTTTTACTTTTATCAATAAGCTGGATCGGGAGGCAAGGGATTCGTTCGAGCTGATGGACGAGATCGAAGAAGTGCTCGGAATCCGCACCTGTCCCGTGAACTGGCCGATCGGATGCGGCAAGAATTTTAAGGGAGTGTACGATCGGGAGAAAAAGACCATTACGACATTTACGGCAAGTCACTCCGGGATGAAAGAAGTGGAATCCAGAGAGATTTCGATCGATGACGCTGCGGCGGTGGAAGCGGCGATCGGATTTGACTACAAGGCACAGCTTACCGACGAAATCGAGCTTTTGGACGGCGCCAGCGATGAGCTGGATCTTGACAGGGTCGGAAGGGGTGAGTTGAGTCCGGTATTTTTCGGATCGGCTTTGACCAATTTCGGTGTGGAAACCTTTCTGGAGCATTTCCTGAATATGACAAAGTCTCCGCTTGCAAGAAAAACCGGAACGGGTGTGGTGGACCCGATGAAGGATGAATTCTTCTCGGCATTTGTATTTAAAATTCAGGCGAACATGAATAAGGCGCATCGCGATCGGATCGCGTTTATGCGAATCTGCTCCGGAGAATATCTGCCGGGCATGGAAGTGCAGCATGTGCAGGGCAATAAGAAGCTTCGGCTGAATCAGTCCACACAGATGATGGCGGATGAACGGAAAATCGTGGATCATGCATATGCCGGCGACATCATCGGCGTGTTTGATCCGGGCATTTTTTCCATCGGGGATACCTTGACCGATGGGGGAAATGATGTGGAATTTGAGGGAATTCCGACCTTCGCCCCGGAGCATTTTGCGAGGGTTCGACAGTCGGACACCATGAAGAGAAAACAGTTCTTAAAAGGGGTGTATCAGATTGCACAGGAAGGTGCGATTCAGATTTTTCAGGAATTTAATACGGGAATGGAAGAAATCATTGTCGGAGTTGTGGGTGTGCTGCAGTTTGAAGTGCTGACCTATCGGCTGCAAAACGAATACAATGTGGAAGTAAAACTTGATCAGCTTCCGTATGAACACATTCGTTGGATTGAAAATGTATCGGAAGTGGATGTCGATAAGATCGTCGGTACCTCGGATATGAAGAAGATCAAGGATTTGAAAGACAATCCGCTGCTGATTTTCATCAATCCATGGAGCATTCGCATGGTGGAAGAAAGAAATCCGAATTTGAAACTCAGTGAGTTCGGAAGAAATTAAAAAGGAGGGTATATGTACAGAGAACAGATTGAGAAGTATATCGAAGAACACAGGCAGGAACTGATTGATGACGTCATCAGAATGTGCCGCATTGACAGTCAGAAAGGTCCGAAAAAGGTCGGGATGCCATTCGGGGAAGGACCGTACAAATCCTTGATGGATACGATGGAGATGGCAAAGGGATATGGTTTTGATGTAATAAACTACGATAATTATGTATTGGCGATCGATTTGAACGACAAGGAAAAGCAGCTGGACATCCTCGCCCATCTGGATGTGGTTCCGGAGGGAGAGGGGTGGACCGTCTGCGAGCCGTTTGAACCGGTGGTACAGGACGGCAAAATTTTCGGCAGAGGAACATCCGATGACAAAGGACCGGTTGTGGCATCCATGCTTGCGATGCGCTGCGTTCGGGATTTGAAGATTCCGCTGAGCAGGAACGCCCGTTTGATTCTGGGAACGGATGAGGAATGCGGAGGCGCCTGCATCGATCATTATTACAAGAGCGAAACGGAAGCGCCGATGTCCTTTTCACCGGACGGGGAATATCCGGTGGTCAATATCGAAAAAGGACGTCTGCCGGGTCATTTTAGGGCGAGTTTTGAAAAAGAGAATACGAAAAAACGTCTGGTTTCGCTGCAAGCCGGCACCAAACTGAATGTGGTGCCTCCAAAGGCGAAAGCCGTGCTGGAAGGATTCGCCTATGAAGAAGTCCGTGCTGTTGCGGACAGGGTGGAAGAAAAAACCGGAATTGCATTCACTTTTGATTTGCAGCCGGTGTTTGAAATTACGGCGCATGGTGTGAATGCTCACGGATCCCTGCCGGCGCACGGCAAGAATGCGATCACCGGCCTGCTTGCGCTTTTGACCGAATTGGATTTTGAAGCCTGCGCGAAGATCGACCTGCTGCACAGATTAAACGCGCTCATGCCGCACGGAGATTTAAACGGAGAGAATCTGGGTGTGAAAATCAGCGATGAATTGAGCGGAGAAACGACTCTGGCATTTTCCATGTTAAATGTCAATGATACGGAATACGAGGGATTTTTCGATTCCAGATACCCGATCAGCGGTGAGCCGGAATTCATCATCTCCACGATTTCGAAGAAGTTTGCGGATGCCGGTTTTGAGTTTTTAAACAAGGATATGGTGGCGCCGCATGCGGTGGACGGGAATTCCCATTTCGTGCAGACCTTGCTTCGGATCTATGAGGAATACACCGGATTAAAGGGGGAATGTCTGGCAATCGGAGGAGGTACCTATGTCCACGATTTGAAGAACGGGGTGGCATTCGGTGCGGTACTTCCGGGAACGGATACCAAAATGCACGGTGCGGATGAATTTGCGGTAATCGAGGAGCTGGTGGTGACGGCGAAGATCATAGCGCAAAGCATTGTGGATCTGTGTGCGTAGCGGCTATACTGATATATAGCCAAAAGATATAACAAAGGAATATTGACTCTTTTTCTTATAACGTGTACACTTACGAGAGATTCAGGAAAACGTTAAGAAGGAGAGCGAGATGAACAAGACATTTACCATGCAAATGAATACATCGATGTGCTGTGACATGCGGATGTTCACATTTATTTGCGTTGAAAAAAGGTAAGTGTATGGATTGTTTGCAGCTTTGAGAGAGCACGCGAAGAGTCGGCCATACATGCCGGCTCTTTATTAACGTTAAAGGGGTAAATATGGGTACGATTATTAAAATCGATCATTTGGGAAAAACATTTCACACAGACAATGGAGAAGTCAAGGCATTGGATGATATCAGCCTGGACATACAAAAAGGGGAGATTTTCGGCATCATCGGTTTGTCCGGTGCGGGAAAATCCACGTTGGTTCGATGTATCAACTATCTGGAAAAACCGACAAGCGGCGATATCTTTTTTGAAGGTCAGAGCCTGAAGTCCATGACGGAAAAACAAATCCGCAAAATCCGGCTGAATATGGGGATGATTTTTCAGCAGTTCAATTTACTGGCACAGAGAAATGTCATAAGGAATATCACATTTCCGTTGGAAATCGAAGCATCCCACAATGGCGGCTCAGCGAATCGATTCGGTGTTTCGAGAAAAAAAGAGTTCGAAGAAAGGGCCATGGAGTTGCTGGAGCTGGTCGGCATTTCCGACAAAGCTCTCGCCTATCCGGCGCAGCTTTCCGGAGGGCAAAAACAAAGAGTGGCAATTGCCAGAGCCATTGCAACGAATCCGAAAGTTCTGCTTTGCGATGAGGCGACTTCGGCGCTGGATCCGAACACGACCAAGCAGATTTTGGAGCTGATAAAGGATATCAACAAAAAACTGGGCATTACCGTCATCATCATTACGCATGAGATGAAAGTGATCGAGTCGATTTGTGACCGTGTGGCGATCATCGACGCATCGAATATTGCGGAAATCGGTACGGTTTCGGAGATATTTGCCAACCCGAAATCCAAAATCGGAAAACAATTGATTTTGGGGGATGTGATTTTGAAGGAAATCGTGAGCGGCGGAAAGAAACTGCGAATCTTCTTTGACGGAAGAAAATCCTCCGAACCGATTATTTCCAATCTGGTTCTGTCGACCAAGGTTCCGATCAATATTCTGCATGCATCCACTACGGATGTCGGCGGAGTGGCAATGGGGCAGATGTTGATACAGGTGCCGGATGATGTCGATTCCACGGAAAAGATCTATTCCTTTTTGGATGCCGAACATATTAAATATGAGGAGGATGAAGAATGATATTTACATCAAAGGTTATTGCGTTGATCGGAAATTCCATACTGGAAACTATCTTCATCGTGCTCGGTTCCACCGCATTGTCATACCTCATCGGGATTCCCATCGGAATTTTTCTGGTGGTGACGGCAAAGGACGGAATCAAACCGTTTCCGGTCTGGAATACGGTGGTGGGTGTGATCATCAATCTGCTTCGGGCGGTTCCGTTTATCATACTACTGATTATGGTTTTGCCGATTACAAGAGCATTGGTCGGTACGACTCTGGGAGCAAAAGCGGTGATTCCGCCTTTGGTTTTCGCGGCATCTCCGTACATCGGAAGAATGGTGGAATCCTCTTTAAAGGAAATCGATACGGGAGTCATCGAGGCCGCAAAGTCCATGGGGGCAAGTACCTTTGACATTATATGGAAGGTGCTGTTGCCGGAAGCGAAACCGAATTTGCTGATCGGAGTCGCCATCAGTATGACCACGATACTCGGTTATTCCGCAATGGCGGGATTTACCGGTGCCGGCGGATTGGGAACGGTGGCGATCAACTACGGATACTATCGCTATCAGACCGAGGTAATGTTGGTGACCGTGATCATCATGGTTATCATGGTTCAGATCATCCAGGAATTCTGGATGCGACTTGCAAGGAAAACGGATAAACGAATTCGTTAAATACGGAAAATTACCACATATATTTCATTTACGGCATACATAGAGTCCGAAAGACGCAACATATGGAGATCAGACCTTATGCTCGTAAATGTGAATATAAATACAGCAACACCTTACCGCTTGCGAAAGGCAAAGGTAAACACAAACAAAAAGGAGAGTATTATGAAGAAGAATATTTTAATTGCAACTGCGGCACTTTCACTCGGAATTCTGGCAGGATGCGCAAATCAATCCACAGCCACAACGGCGGCGCAGGAAACCACGACATCCGCGGAAACCACGGCGGCATCCGCGGCGGAGTCGAGTACCGAAACTTCCGCTTCGGCGACCACAACGGAAAAGAAAGTCATCAAAATCGGCGCCACACCGGCTCCGCATGCGGAAATTCTGGAAGAGGCGAAATCCGCTCTCGAAGCCAAGGGATACGAACTTCAGATCGTGGAATTTACCGACTATGTTCAGCCGAACAATGCTTTGGATTCCGGCGAAATCGACGCAAACTTTTTCCAGCATGTGCCGTATCTGGAACAATTCAATGAAGAGTACGGCACAAAGCTGGTGAGCGCGGATGCCGTTCACTATGAGCCGTTCGGCATCTATGCAGGCAAGACGGCGGCGTTGGCGGATCTGGCGGAAGGCGCGAAAATTGCGGTTCCGAATGATGTCACCAATGAGGCGAGAGCACTTCAGCTCCTTGCACAGGAGGGATTGATCACGCTGAAGGATGGTGTCGGTCTGACTGCAACCAAGAATGACATTGTGGAGAATCCGAAGAATTTCGATATCATTGAGGTGGAGGCGGCACAGGTTCCGAGATCGCTTCAGGACGTGGATGTTGCCGTTATCAACGGAAACTATGCGATTGAGGCCGGTTTCAAGGTAAAGGATGCGCTGGCGGTGGAAGCGGCGGATTCCGAGGCGGCAAACACATTCCGGAATGTCATTGCCGTAAAAGAAGGAAATGAGAACAATGAGGAAATCAAGGCGCTGATCGAGGCGGTAAAGAGCCCGGAAGTGAAGGCGTTTATTCTGGAAAAGTATGAGGGCGCGGTGGTTCCGCTGTTCTAAGGAAAGAGTTCAATCGACATTTCTCTGAAGAAACAAAGGCAGGAAATACTTGATAAATTTCACAGGATTTAGTATTGTAGAATCACTTAAGGGCGGCTTGAGTGATTCTTTTTTCAGGTTTTCGATGTTCGACGCTAAGCTTCGATCTTTCGAATACAGGTGCCGGGAGGAAATCATGCAAAAATATAAAAAACTGACATTGCTGCATTCCAATGATATCCATGGCGATTTCATGCCCGAAATCATCCATGATCGGCGGATTGGCGGGATGGGATTATTGTCGGGATATATCGACAGAGTTCGAAACGAGGAGAAAAATGTGATCTACGCGATTGCGGGAGATGTGTTTCGCGGTTCGGTCATTGATACGGAGTACAAAGGGATTTCCACCGTCAACATACTCAATGCGCTTTCTCCGGACATTATGACACTCGGAAATCATGAAATCGATTACGGGATTGCGCATTTGCTCTTTATTGAGAAATGTGCGAAATTCCCGATTGTCAATGCCAATATCTACATCAAACATCTGGATACCCGACTGTTTATGCCGTATAAAATCATGGAAATGGACGGAATGAAACTATTATTCATCGGAGTCGTAACCGATGCGGTGATGGACAAGGCGAAGGATGATGAAATCGGAGAATATATTTATGTGACGGACGCGGCAAGGGAGGTTGAAAAAATCTGTAATGCATATCATTCCACGGACATCGATCTGACCGTACTGTTGACGCACATCGGCATCGATAAAGACAAAGAACTTGCGATGTCTTTGGATGCATCCTGCGGAGTGGATCTGATACTCGGCGGACACACCCATACTCTGATGACGCAGCCGATTGTAGTCAACGGGATACCGATTGTGCATGCGCATATGGGAACCAATGACATCGGCCGATTTGATCTGGTAATCGATACGGAACACAATTGCATGAAATCGTATACCTGGAATCTGGTGCCCATCGATGAAAACTGCGCGAAAAAAGATGAAATCATCGAAGAAATGCTTGCAAGGTACAAGGATGTCACGGATGAAAAATACGAAAGAGTGCTGACCCGATTTCCCCGAAAGCTCACGCATCCCGCCCGGAATACCGAGACGGAACTCGGAAATCTGTTTGCGGACATTCTTCGGGAGTCGCTCGGCATCGATATCATGTTTCTTGCATCGGGTTCCGTGCGCAGCAGGGAGCTTGGACCGGTGATCACCTACGGCCTGTTTCTGGAGTGCTTTCCGTTTGACGATGCGGTGTATCTGCTGCATGTGACCGGACGCCAGCTTCATGCCATGATTACGTATATGCAAAGGGATGAGGCGTTTGAAGGTCATACGGAATACTACCAGTTTTCGCGTGGAATGGAAATTCTGTATTCCGCAAAAGAAAAACGATTGCTGAAATTGAAATGGATGGGGGAGGATGTACCGGATAACGAGGAAAGACTGTATTCCGTCGGTATGCAGCAATACCATTATTTGAACTTTGAAAGCAATTTCAATGTGCCGATCGACGAAGTGAGAAAGAATCGAAAAATACGTAAGATGGCATCATCCTGTCAGGATATACTCGAGGAGTATTTGAGTTCGCACACCGGCATTACTGCCAATGTGGAAGGAAGAAATGTTGTGATTTCGTAACAAAAAAGACGGTAGAAGAATAATCTATCGTCTTTTTTGTTGTGCGCCTAGCGGCGCACGTTTCTAACGGGTTAAAGTCCCGAATCCGCCCGGTAGTGGGAAGGATATAGCCGAAAGCAAGGGTGTCCATCGTGAGATGGAATCTGAAGGAAGCTG
>JBHAEV010000230.1:0-4100 GCA_041855735.1 Lachnospiraceae bacterium | reverse complement strand
TGTCACATATCCGAACAAACGCTTCTCCGTTTCTTCATCCATTCCCAATCTTTTCGCACGATGACGAACAATTCCCGCAATGCTGCTTCCCGGAATAAACGGAATCCCCCGTCCGTCCAACATCAAATCACTGTCACTCTCTTCACTCCTGCCATTGCCGATTCGAAGCGGAGATATCTGTTGAAATTGTATCTGATAATATACCTTTTTCACCTTGCATGTCTCCTTTCCTTTTGATAATGCAGCATGTGCAATAATGTCAACAGCGGTTCCTTCCACCGCTTCCGTACCTGCTCAAAAACCTTTTCATTTTTTGACAAGGCACGATAAAACGCATCATCCGACATGATCTTCTTCCAGTCAATTTCGGTATTATTTTCCCCATAAAACTCTTTAAGCAATCGGATGGATGCATCGCGTTTGCCCTGCGATTCACTGCTTACATCACTGGTCTTCATCTTCTCAACCATCTTCCAAAGACTTTTGATATCCTTTGCGTCCTGCAGCATCTGTCTTAACCTGCCGACAGGAATATTCTCGAGTTTAAGTTCTTTCTCCGAATTCTTTCCGTTTTTCACATTCTCTTTTCTGTTTTTTTTCTCAAACTTCGTCTTGAATGAAAATGCATATTCGCGAAGTTTCTCAAGAGCCGCTTCCATCAGAAACATGTTTTCAAGCTCCTGATTGTGTTCCGTTGCGCTAGGGAATGCCTTTGAGGAAATCCTTCCTTTTCGAATAACGGTCATGTTCTTCAAGATATGCATCGGAATGAGTTCAATAATTCCCATGCCCTCGTTTTGATACTCTCCCAGAACAATTTTTGATGGGTATCTTCCCTTTTTCCCTTTAAAGCAATATATGCTCCCGCCTCGAACCGCCGGAATCTTCGGCTTTTGCATCTGCCACATCGCATGATAGCCGGTCAAAACACGATATCCGCAAATATCTCGGAATTCCTCCTCATCCGGGTTTACATTCTTCAACCCCGTGTTTTTTACGATTTCTCCCCGTACAAATGCCGGTGTCACTTGGAACCTTGCATTTTCCATGCAAACCAAATCACTTCGAAGAACGGCAAACACCGTTTCATTGTCCTCTACCTCAATATCTTCGATACTGTAATCCGAAATACCGACATCATGCACACTTGCCATGCCATACTGTGTCTTCTTGCTTCTTCCCAATCGGATTTTCGACACACTCAAAAGCTCCTTAACCGATTCGGTCAACTCTTTCGGAAAGACGACATAACCCCCATAGGTCATTCTATGCCTCAGCGCCTCCTGCATATACAGACCCTTTTTCTCTCCGTCTTCCGTATTGACGCCGTTGATTCTGTTGTGAAAATCCGACTCCGTTTCCGGCTCACAGATGTAGGCAATATTCCCCTCGTCCATGGACATAAATGCCCTGTCCGTACTTTTCGGTTTCATTTTTTTCCAATCCGTCTCATTGCAGAAAAATGAATTGATCAGCTTTCCTCCTCCGTTTTTGAGTTTCATGATCATCGCCGGTGCCGGCACCGAAAAATGACCGTTAATCAGTGGTGTAAGTGCCGACCATCTGACCGTTCCGTCCAGAAAAAGCTTTTTAAAATTCTCATCCGCCTTTTCAAACTTTCTTTGGTATCTCTCCGCAAAAACGCCGATTAAAGTCCTTGCCGGAATCTGCATATTGCTCTTTGAGAATTCCTGCAATGCTATCGGAGAATCGAATGTTACCTGATACCGAAGGCAGGATTCCATGCCAAAACGGCATCCGTCTTCCGGATTTTTTTTCATAGCATCCCCATTTGCACCTCTTTCGGTTGCTCTATCCGGATTTAATGTAACCTCTATATTCCCCAAACCGCGATTTCGATTCAGTCCGATATGACGCAGTGCTTTGCACGCATCCTCCACAAGCCGAGTTTGCTCATCCTCCAGTGCGGTTGTATCCGCAAAACATATAAACTCCAAGGGTTTTTCGTTCATCGGATCATATTGATTCAGCACTCGAATAAAACGCAAACTTCCGCCGGCGGCTCTACCGTCATTATTGATTTTTGTCTGCCCCCGAACCGAAGTATACAGCCGAGTCAATTTCTCTTTGGTACTCTGACGCAGCAAATGCTCAATCACATCATCCTCCCATTTCGGTGAAGACTTGTGACCGATTTTCCCGCTCGCATTCATTTTATTCGATTTTGCCGCCAGCTCCCGAATATAATGATGCATGGAATCGATTTCCGGAAGATATGCATTGCCGAGGATTAATTTCCCTTCACTACCGTTCGCATCTCCGAATATTGCCCCTATGTTCTTATCCGTTGCCGCTTTATACCCGAAGCTTCTCAGCTGCATTGCCGCTTCCCGCAAACAGCCCAGAATTCTTTTCCCCGGAATATATGGAAAACCGAACGAATCCGTGCATATGTCATTGTCAATGCCATACCCCACACTCTCCCCATTGCCGACACATAAATCCGACCTCAGTTTTATCGTGATGCTTCCCATCATTTCACCTCCGTAAACCAAAGATCATAGACCTCGGCAAAATCATACATTGCCTTCAGGAACTTCTCCCCATTCGGAAAATCCGTTTCGTTCGGATTGAGTTTTTGAATGTCATCCTTTAATCCGGGATGATGCCCGTACAGGACAGTCAATTCTTTCTTGGCAGCGGATGTACTTCTCTCATACGCAGACCCCACTGTCTTTATCGCCGTTCTTGAAACTCTCTCACCCCGCAAGTCCGACTTTCCCCATTCATTCCTCTTCTTTTCAATAATATCTTTTAGTTTCCGCATATTCTCATATTTGTAGAGAACCTCTTTTGCCCCGGTATCCTCCTTGTCGTAGGACACCAGCCAAGGTCTGGCCATCCGCTCTTTCGTTTCCTGGTTCTTTCTGATTTCTTCCAGATCCCCATCAATACCCTTCCGAACAAAATGAAAATCCATCCATCCCTGCTCAACAGAACCTCCTTCCATCGTTCCTGTAGAATGAACCATTGTCTTGGCACCCTCATTGCAAGCCTGCTCCGCCATGGAATATGCCATGGAAAAGGGATAGTGACTGTGAAAAATGCAAATCCCGGCACATGCGCTGTATCTTATATTTTCATCCAAATCCTTGTTTCGATAAGTCTGTACGGCATCCAGATAATCCTTCACATAATGCATGACATACCTTGCATTGCAAACGAAAGTGATTTCATCACCGCTGCTGATAATCGTTCGGAAGGACAGTCTGCTTTTTTTTACTTTGCTTTTCTTAAGCAGAGAATCATATTGCTTCATCAGAGTATCCCTGCACTTCACTAATGCATCAACGCCTTTCTTCTCAAAGCAATCGGAAGTGATTTGTGTGAATTTACGCATAAATTCCACCGCTTTATCATAGTCCTTTTCACCTTTCAGCATTCCCATAATTTTGGCACCCATATTGTTGCCGTCTGCATGAACGACTGCCAGAAGGCTTTCCCTGCCCTTTTGAGTAATCATCTCGTCAAAAACTCGAATTTCCGCTTCATTCTTTTTCTTCACTTTCACCCCACAGCCATATTTTGATGCACTCTCACGCGACATTCGCACAACCTTTTCACCGATCTTTCTTGCACAGCTATACGGCAAAAAGGTGGTCCTGTCCATCATTGCAAACGGCACGGTAAACATATCCCATTGCGGTTCCATTACATTCTTCTTTCTGTCGGATTCCCTCATAAGCCTGCTGTAATCATCGCTGTAGTCACCGCTTACATGAACTTGCACCGCCATAGGAAGCATGCCGGGATAATCCGACAATATTTTATACGAAAATGCCCTATTCAACTTTTGATAGCTGTCCAACGAATCAAAAAGAATCGTTTCATTTCCGCCGCCGCAGAACAGTTCCACAAAATTCAGGCTGTTGTCGGAGAATTTTGACTCTATTTCACTGATACAAAATGATTCATCTACTCGCCTATACTTCAAAGATTTCGCTTTTGCAACCTCAAAAAGCACTTCCCAGATTCTTGCGATATTCTCGGACGCACCGACGATTTCCAAAACTCGATTTGTTTTAAACACATAATCCTGCTTTGACCTGATTGTGTACTGAGCCAAAATCATTGTTTAT
>JBHAEV010000229.1:0-5560 GCA_041855735.1 Lachnospiraceae bacterium | reverse complement strand
TATGATATTGGATATCAGATTTTGGGAGAAAAAAGCAAGAGAGGGTAAATATGCAATTCCGCACTTTAATGTTTGGAATGCGGAAATGTTGATGGGTGTGATTGATGCGGCGGAAGAACTCAGAGCACCGATTATCATTTCATTCGGAACGGGCTTTGTCGGGAATACGGTGTTTGAGGATTTCAGCGAGATGATGCATTCCATGGCGGTAAAAGCGAGTGTTCCGGTTATACTGCATTGGGATCATGGCAGAAATTTATCGATTTTACACAATGCGGTCAATCATCACATGAATTCGGTGATGAGGGATGCCTCTGCGCTGCCGTTTGAGGAAAACGTAGCCGAAACGAAGCGCTGTGTGGATTATTTTCACGCATACAATATCCCGGTGGAAGCGGAACTCGGGCATGTGGGAAATGAAACCATCTATGAAGAAGCATTGGCGGGCTACGAATATACCGATCCGTCAAAAGCGAAAGAGTTTGTTGAGCGTACCGGATGCGACTCTCTTGCCGTGGCAATCGGAAATATACATGGTGTGTATTCGTCCGAGCCGAAACTTGCATTTGACGTGCTGGAGCAGGTGGCAAAAGAGGTGGATATACCGCTTGTTCTTCACGGTGCATCAGGCATCGGAGAAGAGGATATCAGGAGAGCCATTTCCATGGGGATATCAAAGATCAATATTCACACGGAACTGTGCCTTGCCGCGATGGAAGCCGTGAACAAATACAGCGACAGATCATTTCTTGAGATGCAAAGGGAAGTACGAAAGGCAATTAAGGAAAGAGCGATGGAAAAAATCATTCTCTTTGGAGATCAGGGAAGAGCGGATCAATAAGGAGAGTAAATGTGAAAGATTTGGACGTATTATGTGTCGGTGCGGCAGTCGTGGATATTCCGCTCAGACCGGTTTCAAAAGAAATATTTGCCATAGAATCCTATCCGGTCGACCGGATTGCAATGATGGTCGGCGGGGACGCAATGAACGAGGCAACCATTCTTTCCAGGCTGGGCTGCAAAACTGGATTGATCGCAGCGGTGGGAGATGATGTTGCAGGAAAATTCATTCTGGATGAATGTAAGAGTAACGGAATTAATACGGACGGTGTAAGAATTGATAAGAAATTGGAGACATCCATTAATATCGGACTTGTTACGGCGGATGGAGAAAGAACATTTATTACAAATCGAAACGGCAGCCTGTGGAAAGAAAATATAGACCATATTGATTTCACAATGTTTTCCAGAGCAAAGCTTCTATCCTTTGGAAGTATTTTCAACAATCCATTGCTGGGCAATGACGCGCTGGTTCGTATATTTCAGGAAGGTAGGAAGAACAATATGATCATCGCGGCCGATATGATAAAACCGAGACTGGGAGAAACTCTGGACGATATCGGGGAAGCTTTGAACTATGTGGATTATTTCTTTCCGAATTATGATGAAGCATGCTTGCTGACAAAGGAAATGGATGAGGAAAAGGTTGCGTCGAAATTGTTTGAATACGGTGTGAAGAATGTGGTTATGAAAATCGGAAGGCGTGGATGTTATATCAAAAACAGGGACGGCAGTGTTGTGGTTCCTGCATGCAAAGGCGTTACTGCGATCGACACGATCGGCGCGGGAGACAATTTTGCCTCCGGATTCATTTTTGCACTGCTGCAGGGGAAAGATGTCTATGATTGCGGAGTTTTTGCAAACTGTACGGCAGCGATTTCCGTACAGCATCCCGGAGCGACAACGGGAGTGAAAAGCAGAACACAGGTAGAAGAAATGTTGGAGAAGTATTGCAAGGATTACAATCTTTGACGGATCCGGTTTGTATGTCGGAATGAAACCATAGAGGATGTAGGGAACAACCGGTCGAAAGAAAGGGAATACGGATGAAAACGATGAAACTCGGAAAAACAGGAAGGGAAATATCCAGGCTGGGGCTCGGCACATGGGCAATAGGAGGAGGTTCGGCATGGGGCGAAGATAAGGAGCGGGATACCGTAATCAGCACCATTCGCAGCGTTCCAAAGCTGGGAATCAACCTGATTGATACGGCTCCGGGGTACAACTTCGGGAAAAGTGAAACTATACTCGGTGAAGCTCTTAAGGAAATGAAGCGGGAGGATGTCGTGATTATCACCAAATGCGGGGTGATTTGGGATCAGGATCTGAAAGGGGACATGTTCAATGTCGTAAACGGGATCCAACTGTATAAAAATCTCAATACGAAGTCCGTGGAAAAAGAGGTGGAAGAATCACTGAGGAGACTGGGTACGGATTACATTGATGTATATATGACACATTGGCAGTCCACACCCGGAACCGACTATTATGTACCGATCGGCAAGACGATGGAATTTCTCAACAAATTAAAATCCGACGGAAAAATCAGGGCAATCGGTGCAGCAAATGTGACCATAAATCAAATCGAGGAATATCTGAAATGGGGAGATTTGGATATCGTGCAGGCGAAATACTCCGTTCTTGACAGGGAAGTGGAAAAGGAAATTTTACCGTGCTGCAGAGAAAACAATATTACATTACAGGCATACTCACCTTTGGAAATGGGATTGCTTTCGGGGGCATTGAAAAGAGATTACAGACCGGTCGGAGCGCAGATTCCGAAAAAATGGTTCCAACCGGAAAATTTCGCAAAAGCACAGGATATGCTGGAGAAATGGGAAACACTCTGCCGAAAATACGATTGCACAAAGGCAAATCTGGCATTGTCATGGGTCTTGGCTCAGGGTGACTTTGTCAATCTTTTAAGCGGAGCTTCCACGGTTGATGAAATCAGGGAGAATGCAAAGTCCTCCGAACTTTGTATGGATGTTGAGGATGTCAATCGGATGAGGAAATGGGCGGAGGATATTGACGGATAAGTTTGCTTCGCTCAGTGAAAAGTGAGGGAATGTCAATATATATTTTTTGATTTTATTGGTGTAAAATGATGATATGAACCAAATCAAGCAGTGAAATCAAGGAGTATGTGTTTATGACGGCAAAAAACAGACTTTTATCAATCAAAAAGCAGATTGAAACGGAGAGAAAAGTATTTGTATCGGATTTGAGCGAAAAGTACGGAGTAACGGAGGAAACCATCCGCCGTGATTTGTGCAAACTGGAAGAAGAAGGTGTACTCAATCGAACATTCGGCGGAGCGGTGTTGGCTGCCGATCATCCGAAAGACGGTGTGCATTATTACAAGAGAAAAGAAATTCATGCGGCCGAAAAAAGAAAGATTGCATCCGCTTTTCAGAAGATTTTGTCCGCAAAGAGAACCATCGCGGCGGATTCCAGTACAACGGTCAGAGAAGTGGTGGAAATGCTCGATGTACTCGAGGAAGTAACAATACTGACCAATTCCATTGCCCTGTGCTGCGATGTGAAGAACATACATATAAATATGACTTGCATCGGAGGAAGTTTTGATAAAAGCAATCTGTCCCTTCTCGGTCAATTGGCAATCGAAAATATAAAGAGATATCATGTGGATATTGCGTTGATCAGCTGTCGTGGTCTCAGCATGGAAAACGGTGCTATGGATTCCAGAGAATCCGAAGTGCAAATCAAGCAGGCCATGATGGATCAGGCTTTGGAAATAGCACTCTTTGCGGATCATACAAAGTTTGACCGACCTGGATTTGTACATTTGTCGGCATGGGACAGAATCGATTACCTGGTCACGGATCTTAAACCAAATCAACAATGGCTGACATTTTGTGAGGAGAAGGGGATAAGCCTGATTTACGGTGAAGAATCTTAAATGCACCGGCAGGTTCAATGCCCCGGAACTTCCTGTCGGGGAAAGGCTAAAAAGTGAAATCAAAGAAGAATTCAATAGTTAAAAGAATGATGCTGGCGGTGGTGTTCGGTTTTATTGCGGGTTTTTTCTTTCTGATACTTCGGAGCAGATTGATCGGCACGGAAAATGAGCGAATATGGCAGGTATTGTATGCATTGTTGTTTAAAGATATATCCGCAAGCAAGAGCTTCGACGGAATTGGTTTGTTTTACATTATCGGTCAGTTGTTTATGAGAGGGCTTCAAATGATGATTGTTCCTCTTGTGATATGTTCGTTGACTCTGGCTTTATGCAGTTTGGCAGATCCGAAGCGTTTAGGAAGAATTGCCGGAAAAACCCTTGTGATATTTTTCGGTTTTTACACGGTGGCAGCGGCACTGGCAGGCGGTATTGCATACTTTGTGAAATCCATGGGGTGGTTCGATGTCAATCTGCCGACCGAGGAAGCGACAGCGGCGGTGATGATGGACGGGTACAATCCTTTGGTTACCATAGTCAATGCGATTCCGGGAAACATTGTTCACGCAATGTCGGAGAATTCGAGCATTCTTTCGGTTGTCACGGTTGCGATTGTATTCGGAATCTGCATGACCCATTTTGGGGAAAAGGCAAGACCGCTAAAGAATATTTTGGAGATACTGAATGATACGATTCAGCTGTTTTTGGAATTTCTGATCAACAAGACAGGACCGGTTGCGATTTTTTGTATGATAACCAGAGCATTGGCGATATATGGCATCGAGTACATACGGCCGGCTCTTGTGTGGATTGTGACAACGGTGTTTGTAGGTCTGTTTTTGGTCAGTACGATATACCCGGCAGGTATTGCCTTGCTGACGAAGCTGAATCCGTTTATTTTTTTACGAAAATCGATGAAGATCGGATTGTTTGCGGCGGCAACCAATTCGTCGGCGGCGACATTGCCGATTAACACCCGAACTTGCGTGGATGAACTTGGCTGTTCTGAGGAGATCAGCTCATTCGTGCTTCCGACCGGGATGACTATAAATATGAACGGCACAACGGCGATGCACATGGTTGCCATTACGTTTATCGGAACGGCTGCGGGCATTGATGTTACACCGGCAACATTGATCACGGCTGCCTTTCTTTCCATCTGTACGGCGGTAGGTACACCGGCGATTCCGGTAGCGGGAACGACAATGGTATATGTTGTTATGATGGGGTTGGGATTCAATTCGGAACTTTGTATGATCGGTTATTCTTTGGTGTTGGCAATGAACTATCTTCCAGGCATGGCTGTGATTACACTCAATGTTGTCGGAGATGCGGCAACCAATGTCATTGTAAACTATTATGAGAATGCGCTGAATAAAGATATTTACAATAAAAAATAAAATACGATATACCGGAATGTTCGCCGTAAGGTTGGATATTTCGGTATTTTTGTTTTATAGGAAAATCCGATTCTTGGGAATACAAAAACAAACATATGCTAGTGTACTGACATATTGATTTTAATTCAAATAATCCTATCTATTGTTACTGCTTTATGATATACTAAAACCACTAAAAAAATGGTGGTGATATCCTATGGCAAGACCAAGAAAGTATAAAATTGAACTTACCGAAGAGCAATAAAAATATTTAAAATCTGTTATCCGAAAAAAGGATACCTGTAAAACGATTCGATGCAGATGCCAGATTCTTATTGATCTTGATGAAGCGCATTCAAAGACGCTTACTCATGAACAGTCTGCAAAGACGAACGGTGTATCTATGTCAACCATAACCAAG
>JBHAEV010000228.1:0-5962 GCA_041855735.1 Lachnospiraceae bacterium | reverse complement strand
TGATGGCCGGAGCCGTTACCGGAGTCCTGCATTCCGTTTTTGAAATACCGAGCATTCTGGCAGGGATTTTGACACAAATCTCCATCTGGTCCATAAACTTACGGATTTCGGGGAAGAGAAGCAATGTATCGATCGGAAAGTCCAGAACGATTTTCAGCGGGATAACGGATATCAGCGGTTTTACAAAACCGCAGGCGGCATTGCTGCTCGGCATTTTGATTGCCGTTGCGATCATTTTGCTTTTGTACTGGTTCTTCGGCACGGAGTTGGGAAGTGCACTGAGAGCGACCGGAAACAATGAAGCGATGGTCAGAGCGCTCGGCATCGACATTCGGATCACCAAATTGATCGGATTGATGCTCAGCAATGCTTTGGTTGCATTTTGCGGTGCGATGGTTGCGCAAAGTCAGGGGTACGGAGATATCAATATGGGAACCGGTGCCATCGTTATCGGGCTTGCCGCGATCGTGATCGGTGAGGTTTTATTTAAAAAAGCGATTTCGTTCTGGATGAAGCTTACAGCTGCCACAATCGGCTCGGTGACCTATTTTATCATTCGTGCCATTGTACTGCGGCTGGGTCTGGATTCCGACTATATGAAAATGATATCCGCGATCATTGTTGCGGTGGCATTGGCTTTCCCGATTATGGCGGAAAAGCTCAGGGTGCGAAGAGAATACAATCCATTGGGGGTGGCAAACGGCGATGTTGACGATAACGAACGTGAGTAAGACGTTTAACAAGGGAACGATGAATGAAAAAAAAGCGCTTCGGGGATTGAATCTGCAACTGAATCCCGGAGATTTTGCGACGGTAATCGGCGGTAACGGTGCGGGGAAGTCCACCATGCTGAATATGATTGCCGGTGTCTATCCGATTGACGGAGGTACGATCAAAATCGGCGCGGAGGATATCAGCAGATTGCCGGAGCATGCAAGGGCGAAATACATCGGAAGGGTGTTTCAGGATCCGATGCAGGGAACCGCGGCAGGAATGGAGATCGAAGAAAATCTGGCATTGGCATTTCGCAGAGGGAAACGCAGAGGTCTTTCCTGGGGAATTCAAGCCGATGAAAAAGAATACTACAAACAGGTGCTGGCAAGACTCGGACTCGGTCTTCAAACAAGAATGAATGCGAAAGTCGGTTTGCTTTCCGGCGGACAAAGGCAGGCGTTGACACTTTTGATGGCGACACTGGTGAAACCGAAGCTGCTTCTTCTGGACGAACACACCGCCGCGCTCGATCCGAAAACCGCAAATAAGGTGTTGGAGATTACCAGGGAAATCATCGATGAGCAGAAACTGACGGCATTGATGGTGACCCACAATATGAAGGATGCCATCAGTACCGGAAACCGGCTGATTATGATGCATGAGGGGCGAATCATCTATGATGTGTGCGGTGAGGAGAAAAAGAATCTGAAGGTGGCGGATTTGCTGCGCAAGTTCGAGGAGGCATCCGGCATGGAGCTGGCGAATGACCGCATGCTTTTGGCAAAGTAAATGCACGCGGCGGAGTATTGCAGTTTATTATCTTTTAATATATTCAATCTTTACGGAAATGTTACAGCTGTGGTAGAATAGCCGGGAGAGAAAGTGGGTTCTCATGGAAAGGAGCATCATGATGGACAGGAAATTAATCATTACCATTAATCGGGAGTACGGAAGCGGAGGAAAGAAGATCGGACAAAGACTTTCGGCACTACTCAAAATTCCATATTACGATGAAGATATCATCACGATGGCTTCCGAGCATTCCGCCGTGGCGGAAGAGTATTTTCGACTGCATGACGAAAGACCCGGAAAGAATCTCTTAAAGCGCATCATCGGCGGAATCCGATCCACGATCGAAAAACCGTCGATCGGAGAAGATATTACATCACCGGACAATCTGTTTCGCTTCGAATCGGAAGTGATTCGAAAGCTTGCCGAGGAAGAAAGTTGCATTTTGATCGGCAGATGTTCGGACTTCGTTTTGGAAGAGAGCGCATTTCCCGATGTGATTCGTATCTTTGTATATGCCGATTTGCCGAAAAAAATTGAAAATGTAATGGAGGTGGACGGTGTCGATACAAAGGAGGCATTGCAGCGAGTACAAAAAATAAATAAAAAAAGGAGCGATTATTACAGATACTACACAGGGGAAAGCTGGGACGATATGACGCGCTACGATCTCCCGGTGAACACCAGCAAGCTGAGTTTTGACGAAGCGACGACCTTGATTATGAGCTATTTGAAAATCAGAGGTTATGAGGTGTAGTATCCACCGATTATGAAAAGAAAAAAACATTTTTTATCATCCGAGTACAGGAAGTATCATATCGCCGGGGCGGCGGCTTTGCTGGTTTTGTTCGGTGCGGGCGCTTTCGCGCTGCGCAACAGATCGATGCCGGTGAAGGAGGAAACCGTTGCGGCAAGCACGATTTCACCGCAGGAGAGTCAAAGACTGGAAGAGGAATCTCTGGCTGCAGTGGCGGCAGCCGAAGCTCTGGCAAAGAAGGAAGCCGTGATCAACAGTTTTACCAATCTCGGAATAGTAAAGGTTGACGGATATCTGAATATCCGAAGTGAGGCGAGTCAAGACAGTGATATTATCGGAAAGCTCTACAATGGAAGCGGTGCCGAGATTCTGGACGAGTCCACGCAGGGCTGGCTGAAGATCAAGTCCGGAGATGTGGAAGGTTTTATTTCGTCCGAGTTCGTGTTGCGGGGCGATGAAGCCAAGGCCGCCGCCATGGAGAATATCAAGCCGAGGGCAATCATCAATGCCGATCGTCTGAATGTCCGCAAGGAGCCGTCACTGACGGCGGATGTAGTGGATGCGGTGTATCAGCACGAGCGATATGAAGTATTGGAACAGACAGCGGACGGATGGATTAAAATTCATCCGGGTTATATCAGTTCGGAATTCGCATCGGTGGAAGACACCCTGAATACCGCCAGAAAGCTGGATTTGAAGAGCATGGTGTTGAACCGTTATGCCAAGCTCGGCATTTCCAATGTGACCGGATACCTAAACATCCGAAAAGAGCCGAAGCCGGACGGAGAGATTATCGGAAAGTTTCCTTCAAAAGCCGCCGGTGATATCATCGAGACATTGGACGGCTGGTATAAGATCCAGTCCGGACCGCTGACCGGCTATGTCAGCGCGGAGTATATTTTAACCGGGGATGCCGCAAAAGAGGAAGCTCTTAAGACAGCGGAGCTGATGGCGGTTGTGAAAACGGATGTGTTGAATGTACGCACCGAGCCGAGCAAGGAGGCGACAATCTGGACGCAGATCACCAATCTGGAGAAATATCCGGTTGTTACGCAAAAAGACGGATGGGTGGAGATCGAGCTGGAGAATGACAACAATGCCTTTGTGGCGACCGATTTTGTGGATGTGCAATACTCCCTCAATGAAGCGATCAAGTTCTCTCCGGCGGAGGAAGCACGACAGGCGGCGGCTTCAAAACGTCAGCAGATTGTGAATTATGCGATGCAGTTCTTGGGCAATCCGTATGTATGGGGCGGAACCAGTCTGACAAACGGTGCGGATTGTTCGGGATTCACACTGAGCGTGCTGGGCAAGTTCGGATACAGTTTGCCGCATTATTCCGTTTCGCAATCCCAAATGGGCAAAAAGATCGACGCATCGCAGATGAAACCGGGCGATTTGATCTTCTATTCCAATAAGAGCGGTACCATCAATCATGTTTCCATGTATATCGGGAACGGACAGGTGATCCATGCCGCCAGCAGAAGAAGCGGAATCAAGATTTCGGCGTGGAATTACCGTAAGCCGACCACGATTCGAAATATCATCGGGGAGTAGAAATCCGGTTGTTCCAAACAGGGGCAGGTGTGACTCATGCGAGTTTCACCTGCCCCTTGCTATGTGCTGCCGGGCGCACATATTTCCAAAAGAAAAGACGGTGAACGACCATCATCCGTATTTTATGACAGCTCTGAAATGGGAAACATTACGATATCGTACCATTTTCGTAATTTATAAAGAAAAAAACATAGATTTTAAATAAGAAAATCTTATGATTTTCAAAACAGATGATTGACAACTGTCCATCTGTGTAATATAATACCAATATCGAAACAAAGCGAAAAACTTTGTATAAAATGCGTGACATTTCGGAGGGAAATATGAGAAAGAACAGTGTGTTAAAACTTGGTTTGGCTACGGTGTTGGGTACATCCATGTTGGTCGGATGCGCATCCGGCAACACTTCTGCACCGGCATCGACGGAGGCGAATTCACAGGAGTCGAAGACGGAATCTGCAGCAGGAGCGTCGGAATCCGGTGCGGCTGAGAAAGTCAGCGCTACCATTACGGTATGGACTCCGCAGGAAGATCAGTCTGTCGATTCCGGCAACTGGCTGGACGTGCAGCTGGAAGCATTTAAGGCGGCACATCCGGAATGGGACATTACATTTGTAACCGGCGTTTGTTCGGAAGGAGATGCGAAAACTTTGGTGGCCGCCGATCCGACAGCCGCAGCGGATGTGTACATGTATGCGAACGATCAGATTCCGGATTTGCTGAAGTCCAATGCGATTGCCGAGCTTGGCGGAAAAACCGTGGAAGATATCAAGGCGGCGAACAGCGAAACAACCGTAAATACCGTGACCTATCAGGATGGCGTATACGGCGTGCCGTTTACCGCAAATACCTGGTTTATGTACTATGACAAGAGAGTTTTCGGCGAAGAGGATGTAAAGAATCTGGAGAAAATGCTGGAGAAAGGCAAGGTCGGCTTCCCTCTTTCCAACTCATGGTATTTCGCTTCCTTCTATGTGGCGAACGGATGTACCTTGTTCGGTGCCGACGGCGGTGATGAGGCGGCAGGAATTGATTTCGGCGGCGAAAAGGCCGTTGCGGTTACCAGGTATCTGGTGGATCTTGTAAAAAATCCGAATTTTGTGGACAGCAACGGATTGACACCGAGCGCCCTTGCGGACGGAACCGTCAATGTGTTCTTCTCCGGAACATGGGATTACGCCAATGTTGTGGAAGCACTCGGCGAAGAGAATGTCGGAATTGTAGCTCCTCCGACCTATACTTTGGACGGAAAGGAAGTGCAGCTGAAGGCCTTTGCGGGTTCCAAGGCGATCGGTGTGAATCCGAATTCCAAAAATCCTCAGATTGCGGTGGCGCTTGCGGCATTCCTCGGTTCCGAAGAAGCACAAAAATCACACTATGAACTTCGAAGCATTATCCCGACCATCGCTTCGATCGATGTTTCAAAGGATGCGCTTGCAACCGCACAGATTACCACCATGGATATGGCGTCAATCGTTCAGCCGCTTCAAAGCAAAATGGCGAATTACTGGACACCTGCGGAAGCAATGGGCAAGGAAATCGTAGCGGGAACGGTGAATGCCGACAATGCGGCAGAGAAGACGGAGGAGATGAATACCGCACTCAATACCGCGGCGGTGAAGTAATCCGCACGGATTTTCATAATAACGGATAAGGATAGGATTAAGCCCATTAAAGCCATGCTTTATGGGCTTAAAATAAAGAAGAACAAAGAAAAAAGCGGTTCGCAAGCTGACGGAACACGAAAATTCAGAAAGGGGAGTCATATGGTTCCTATCGACAAACAGGAAAAACTTTCCTTAAAAGATGCTCTGGTGCGGGGAGATTCCACCACGAAACTCAGTGCATTCATTATGGGACTTGGGATTTTTGCAAAAGGGCAGAGGGTGAAAGGGGCGATTGTTTTCGCCTTGCAGACAGCATTTGTCTGTTTTCTTGCGACATTCGGATTGGATGCGCTTGCAAAATTACCCTCACTCGGTGACAATGCACAGGAAAAAGTATGGAATGAAGCGAAACAGATTTATGAATACACGGCCGGTGACAATTCACAATTGATTTTGCTTTACGGCGTGGTAACTTTATTTGTGATTGCAGCTTTTATTCTGCTATGGGTGCTGCAGATGACATATGCCTATCATTTGC
>JBHAEV010000227.1:0-7317 GCA_041855735.1 Lachnospiraceae bacterium | reverse complement strand
TCTTAAGAGGATTGTTCTCTTTGGACGTGAATCCCGAACATTTTCGTCCCCAGATCGTACTTCTCCCGATATGCACAAAAATTTCAATCAGTCTTGCATAGATTGCCGCACCGAAAAATGTTCTCTCCTGGCTGTATTCCACCGCAATCCCTTCCAATTGTTTCTTGATAAAACCGTACAACCTTTGCGGGTCGTTTTTTTCGGAGAGATGAAGCACCGGCGGAAGCATGGTCAGCAAGGTTTCCATCTCCCGAATGGAGTAGAGCAGATAATCACTGAACTGCAAAATCAATCTCTCTCCCTGCGGCGGCGCCTTGAGCGCATGCAGCACCCCGGAATTGATGATGATGATGTCCTCCGTTTCCAGGTGATAATGTTTCTCCCCGACGATGACATCGTAAGTGGAACTCAACGGGAAAATGATTTCGATCGCCGTATGCCAATGTTCCGGATAATCCTCATAATCCACATTGTGATAGAGTCGAACTCCCATCGCATTATTAAATTTTACGGTTTCATGTGTTCCATCCAAAATTTCAATCATAAAAATATCCTCTTTTTGACGATATACTATACATATGCTATACTTAATGACAGAAAGACCGAATGACGATTTCCGAAAAACGAACATTATGGTATTGATTCGATAACTTTTTCGACAAATGACCAAACCTCTGAAAATATTATATACTATATCAACTTTTAATGTAAGGAAAAATAAAGATTTCACACGAGGTAATCGAACTATGCGCAACTTTACATTCCAAAATCCCGTACTTTCCGGCTTTTATCCGGATCCTTCCATATGCCGGGTCGGTGAGGATTATTATATGGTAACATCTTCCTTTGTCTATTTTCCGGGACTTCCCGTTTTTCACAGCAAAGACCTGGTGCACTGGGAGCAGATCTCTCACGGCATCGCCGAGCCGGATGCCTTGGATTACAGGAACTGTGAAACTTCCCTCGGGCTTTGGGCTCCGACCATACGATATGACCGCGGAATGTTTTACATCATCAATACTTTCGTATCCGGCGGACGGGAGGTCAATCGGGATAATTTCATCATTACCGCAAAGGATCCGGGCGGTCCTTGGAGTAAGCCCGTTTTTATCGAAGGCGCCGACGGCATTGACCCGAGCATCTTCTTTGACCGGGACGAAAGAATGTGGTACATGGGGAATTACATCGAAAAAAATCCCGCTTACGAAGGGCATCACGGGATTTATCTTTGCGAACTTGACAAAGAAAGTTTTCAGTTTAAGGGAGAACGAAAAGTCATCTGGAACGGAAGCACCACGAGAAGCAAATGGATTGAGGCCCCGCATATTTATTTTGTCAATGATCGGTATTATCTCCTCGTGGCCGAAGGGGGTACGTTTACCAACCACAGCGTGATGATGGCAAGAAGTGAAACCATAGACGGGGAATATGAGATTTGCCCGAGAAATCCGATCGTCAGTCATCGTCATCTTTCTCTGAACCACGAAATATCGGTAGTCGGACACGGAGATCTCGTTGAAACGAATGCCGGAGAATGGTGGATGGTGCTGCTCGGAGTTCGCCCGTATCGGGAAACCCATTTCAATACCGGACGCGAAACCTTTCTCGTCCCGATCATTTGGGAGGAAGACGGCTGGCCGAGAGTGGACAATGCCAACGGACTGGTCAACACTTGGGAAAAAGCTCCGAACCTGGAGTATTTCCATGCCGCCCCGGCATTTTACAGCGACAATTTCGAGGCAAACAAACTTGGCATGCAGTGGAACACCATCCACCCTCCGAAGAGTTGTTTTTATTCCTTAACGGAGCATTTTTCCCATTTACGGCTGTATCTGCAAGAAGACGTGATGCATGAGATTTCCACGCCCGCATTTATCGGCAGGCGTCAACAGCACAAATGTTTTCGATGTAAAACCGCCATGGAGTTTTCATTGAAAGCACAGGAGGAAGCGGGACTTGCGCTGATTCAGGACGACCGCTTCCACTACACATTTACCGTAATCGACAAAAATACGCAGATGTATTTGGAAGTCCGGGAAGTTCGAAATTCCGTAATCACTCCGCTTGCCTCTGCCAGGATCGTTGCGGGCGGGCGGATCTATCTGAGCGTTTGCTGTGATGAGAGCGGATATCATTTTTATTACGGATATACAGAGCAGGAAATGATTTTGCTGCGAAAGGATGCGGATCTGTCCCTGTTAAGCTCGATTACAAACGAAGGATTTACGGGTGCTTACATCGGAATGTATGCAACTTCCAATAAAAAGCCTTCCTCCTCGTATGCGGATTTTGACTGGTTTGTTTATGAGGGGATTCGCTAGGATTGGTTGGATCGGTGAATCAACACTGGGAAGGGAGATTACTATGAAAAACATCGCAATTACGGGAATTTGTCTGCTCTGCTGTCTGAATCTGACATCCTGCCTTGAGACCGGGGACGTCAACAAAGATGAAGTGCAGACATTAAACAGTACAATCGGCTATGTCGCTTCGAATCCGCAGAGTGATGCGTCGGATCGGAGTTTGCCGAGTCCGGATTATTACAAAAATCAGCTTGCATTTTCATCCGAGTTGTCCGCCGCATATTTATTTTCGGATTTTGAAAAAAATATGCTGATTTCACCGATCAGTGTGCGTTATGCATTTGCCGCGCTCTCCGAGGGAGCCGGGCCGAATTTAAGCGGTGATTTTACAAGACTGCTGCACAAGGGCAAGAAAGATGTCTTTCAAACGGAGAATGCTTTGCACAAAACCTATTTGAATTCTTATTTTGACCCGAATGAAAAAAACCTCGGACTGATGGTACAAGACTCCATTTGGATCGATGACGAGTTGAAAAATATAAAACCGGACTTCCCGGACAAAGCCTCAAAATTCCATCATTCCGAAGTTTTTCATGCGGATTTGAATTCCGAGAAAAGTGCGAATGCCATAAACGAATGGGTAAAAAAAGCCACGAACAACCTGATTGACCCGCAGAAGAAGCCGGATCCCGATTCCATGCTCATCATCATGAATACGATCTATTTTAAAGATGCATGGAAGGATGCATTTGACAAGAGCAGTAATACCAAGGACGTGTTTACGACTTCCTCGGGAAAAGAGGTGGAAACCGAATTCATGAGAAATACCGTAACCCACAGTTTCTACACCGAAACTTCGGATTATCGTATTGCCTGCCTGAATTTTACCAGCGGTTCCTGCTACAAGGTTCTGCTTCCGAAAGAAGGGAAAAACCTGGAAGACCTTGCCAAAGCCGATCCTGCCGATCTGGTGCTGCAGTTTTTAAGCGCGCAGCCCGACAAGCCGGCAATCATCAACTGGAATGTTCCGATCAGCGAAGTGGACAGCGATATCAATCTCAAAGAGCTGCTGATTTCCATGGGATACGAATCCATATTCTCCGACAAAGCCGATTATTCCCTGATTAGCGACACCCCGCTTACGGTCGGCAGCGCAATCCAGCTCACCAGTCTCAAGCTGGACAACGAGGGAGTCGAGGCAGCCGCATATACCGAAATCAAGATGGGGGTGACATCCGTTCCGATTCAGGAGGATGAGACCATTGATATGAATTTGAACAAACCGTATCTCTTCTCCATTGAATTTCAGGACGGCACCCCGCTTTTTGTGGGAGTGATGAACATGCCTTAAGGAAAGTCATCCGTAAACAGATCAAACACCGATTACGCACGATTTTCAGGGAAACGCGTTCATCCGCGTTTCCCTGACGCTTTCATCCGCAATACTGCATCATCTCATACACTTCTTTCAAAGCCGGATACAATGCAGAAAATTTCCGATATCCGTTCTCATATTTCTTCACCAGATCCGGATCCGGTTCCACCGAATCCACCACTTTCACCAGGGCATTGGTTGCATCCTTGACATTTGCAAATTCACCGCATCCCACTGCCGCCAAAATTGCGGCTCCGAATCCCGGTCCTTCTTCGCTTTCCACAACCTCCAGCTTCAAATTCGTGATATTCGCCAGAATCTTCCTCCAAAGTCGACTCTTTGCACCTCCGCCGCAAATTTTACTGCTTGTAATGGAAAGTCCGAGGCTTCTTGCCACCTCCAGGGAATCACGAAGAGCGAAAGCAACTCCCTCCAGGATCGCCTGCGTCATATCCTTTCTGGAGGTGCTCATGCTCATACCGAAAAATACGGCTCTGGCGTTCGGATTGTTATGCGGAGAACGCTCCCCCATTAAATACGGGAGGAAGAACACTTCATTTTCTCCAAGATTTGTAATCTCTTCCTGCTCTTTGTTGTACTCCGTGGTTTTCAGAATATCATCCATCCACCACTTGTTGCAGGAAGCGGCACTCAGCATGCAGCCGAGGAAGTGATAATTTCCGTCCGCATGTGCAAAGGAATGGAGTGCATTGTGGCTGTCAACGCGAAAGGTTTCACCGGAAATAAAAACGGTTCCCGAAGTACCGAGGGAAATATTGCACTCTCCGTCGCCCACGGTCGCCGTTCCGATTGCCGCCGCCGCATTATCCCCGGCTCCGGCAATGATGTTCACATCCTTTCGGATGCCGAGCAAATCCGCCAATTCCGGCAGAATTTTCCCCACTACCTCATGACTTTCAAAGAGTTTCGGAAGCATTTCTTTTCGGATGCCGCAGATTTGAATCATCTCATCGGACCAGACCTTGTTCTTTACGTCCAGCAACAGCATTCCCGAAGCATCCGAATAATCCGTGCAATGCACATTGCTCAGCCGATATGCCAGATAATCCTTCGGAAGCATGATTTTGGCGATTCTTTTGAAATTCTCCGGTTCATTTTCCCTTACCCACAAAATCTTCGGTGCCGTAAAACCCGCAAATGCAATATTGGCGGTATACCCGGAAATCTTCGCCGCTCCGATTTCCCCATTGAGATACTCCACTTCTTTGGTGCTTCTGCCGTCATTCCAAAGAATCGCGGGACGGATCACCTCATCCTTTTCATCCAAAATGACAAGACCGTGCATCTGTCCGGCAAAACTGATTCCGGCCACCTTTTCTCCATCCACATTCTGAAGCAGTTCCAGCATCCCCGCCAAGCTCTTCTCATACCAGTCATACGGATTTTGTTCCGACCATCCAGGGTTCGGAAAGCTGAGCGGATATTCCTTGGAAACCGTTTTGGAAACAGTCCCCTTCTCATCCATCAACACCAATTTAACCGCGGAAGTTCCGAGGTCGATTCCGATATAATACATGCTCCATTCCTCCTCATTTGATTTGACTCTGCTTTTCATAACCTACTTTATCCTGAAAAAATACTTCCATACACTGCCGTCAAAAATGATGTTCCCTCAAATGTCCCCGACTTTTCAGGAACTCAAATCGTCGAAAATTTTTCGAAGCAAAATGCTGTTCAGCCATACAACCAGAGAAACTCCGATCACACTGTATATCACCATCCCGAGATACAGTGTACGCATACTCTGAAGCATAAAAAACGGCGGTCCGAATGTAATAATCAACATGATCAGACTGTAAAAAATCCTGGCAAAGAATAAAATACAGGCGTTTTTTACGGTATGGAATATGGTATTTTCGAATCGTGCCGTCAAGGAGAGTGCATAAATTCCGATTCCGCCGAACACCGCACAAAGAATCAGGATCGGTGCCCGAAACCACTCCAGGGCAAACCCGTTAATTCCGATCAAATCCAGAATCAAAACGGCAAACAGCAATACCATCATCATCCAGATTGCAGTTGCCTTTTTAAAATTCCGTATAAACTCTTTCCAGAATCCCCTGACGATATATCCTTCTTCTTCCCTGACGAGTTTCAACATCACCGCATACATTGCCGTAATTGACGCACCTGCCGTAAAAACGGGAATCGAAAAAAGAACGCAAAGAAGATTCAACAGAATAAAGTCCGCAATTTTGTTTAGTATCCGCCATAACACATGATTGCCCATTCGTTCCGATCCTTTGCCCTTGTGACATTTATCCCTGCCACTGTATTGTTGTCATAAAAGGCTTTTTCCCGCTTCTTCTCACACTGACGGTGTCCGGAGCGTGAAACCCGATAAACAGATCGGAAGATTTCGAGTCAAACACCCGAACCCCCTGTTCATTGACCTCCTCAAAAGCCTCCTTGCCTACCACAATAGTATACTCTTTTTCCTCCCCTGCCAAAAGAGTAATTTTTCGAAATCCGAAAAGAGCCGGATGCGGAGGTGCAAATGCATTGTCGTGATTTTTGACATAAATCTGCAGCACTTCTTTTGCCGGTATTTCGGAACGATTGGATACCCTTACCTTAACCGTAACTTCATGCTCTTTGGATATCTCAAGAACCGAAACGCCCTCCACCCGTACATCCGCATAGGAAAGTCCGAAACCGAAGGAGTACAGCGGTTCATTCTCCATGTACCGATAGGTTCTTCCCTTCATCGAATAATCGGTAAATTCCGGCAATTCCTCGCTGCTTCTGTAAAATGTCACCGGCAGTTTTCCGCTCGGACTCAATCTGCCGAACAGAATATCCGCCAGAGCCGCACCGCCCCTTGCCCCCGGATACCATGCCTGGATGACCGCACCTGCCTTTTCATCCGCCAGATTCAAATCCATCGCGCTTCCGCTGAAAATACAGACAATCACCGGTTTTCCGGTTTTTAATACTTCTTTTGTCAGCCGCATTTGGCTCTTCGGCAGTCGCAAGTCCGCCTTATCTCCCGATGCCGCGGCATTCCCCGTATCTCCCTCTTCTCCCTCCAATGTTTCATCCAGTCCCAAACAAAGCAGTATCACATCCGAATGCATGGCCACCGTCAGCGCCTCCGAAATTCGATCGTCGGGCTTTGCCAATGCTTCTTCCCGGTCTTTGAACAAATGGCATCCCGCCGAATACAGGACGCGAATGTCCTCTTTTGCAAAGTCCTGCACCCCTTCCAGTGCCGTGATATACCGGGAAGCCGTACCGTGATAGTTTCCGTCCAAAGAGCGTCTGGAATTCGCATTCGGCCCGATGACGCCGATGGTTCGGATTTTCGATGCGCAAAGCGGAAGCAAACCGTCATTCTTAAGCAGCACTATGCCTTCCGCCGCCGCCTGCTTTGCCAGATCCAAATGTTCCCTGCTTTCCACCGCGGTATATGGAATCTTGTCAAATTCACTTCCCTCAAACATCCCCAGCAGATATCTTGTGGTAAACAATCTTGTGCATGCCTGTTTGATTGTCTTTTTTGTTGTAAGATTCTTGTTCAAAGCCTCTTTCAAACACAGATACGAACATCCGCAATTCAAGTCACAGCCGGCATTGAGCGCCATCGCCGATGACTGCACCCCGTTTTTTGTCACCCCG
>JBHAEV010000226.1:0-14269 GCA_041855735.1 Lachnospiraceae bacterium | reverse complement strand
GGTGTTTGAAAATCCGGTGCAGGAGTTTTTGACGCAGAATTCCCTGCCCGTAACCGCGTTTCTGGTTGTGATTATGGCGCCGATTATGGAAGAGTTTCTCTGTCGAAAACTGATCATCGACCGTCTGGTCAGGTACGGGGAATGGGTTGCGATATTTACAAGTGCGGTGCTGTTCGGCTTATTTCATATGAATCTGTTTCAGTTTTTTTATGCCTATTTGATCGGTCTGATTTTCGGCTATATTTATGTCAGAACCGGGAAGCTTCGCTATACGATTTTGCTGCATATGCTCATCAATTTTTTCGGCGGTGTTGTCAGCCTGTTGGTGATGCAGTTAATCGGTGAGGAAACTCTGGGTAAGATGGGGAATCTTACGGCTTTGGATATGATGCAAATGTCTGCAAAACAGTTGACGGGGATTCTGTTATTCGGAGCCTATTCGCTGATTTTGCCGGTATTATCGATAGCCGGTTTGATCCTGTTTTTTGTCAACCGAAAGAAGATTATGCTTTCGGAAGGAGAGTTTCCGATTGCAAAACAGGAAAGATATCAAATCATCTTTCTGAATCCGGGTATGCTGTCGGTGGTTGCGATTTGCGTGATTACAACGATTCTGGTTTTGCTCAGCTTTTCCTGATCCTTTTACCATGCATTTCTTTACCGCCGTTTTGTTTTGTTTCGCGTTCCTTTCGGTTTTTTTGTTTTGACCGGAGAATTCTAAAGCAAAATGAAAGAACGGAATAAATCTATCTAAAGCCAAGAAATGTTAATAAAATCATCACTTTTTTTTTCGAATCTTTTAAATGCAAATGGTATAATATAGCCATCCGATGGCAAAGTGATACTCCGAAAGGGCAAAGAAAGGCAAACCATTGCAAATCCGAAGAGCTGTTTTGCTGCGGTGTAACTAAACAATATGGAAGGGTGGTGAATGTATGATTTCGGTATTTTTTTGGGGAGTTGTATGTGCGGTATTTCTCTTAATTGAAGCGTTTATTCCGGCTTTGGTTTCCATCTGGTTTGCGCTTGCGGCATTGATTACATTGTTTTTTTCAATTTTCATCAAGGATCCTTTGCTTCTCGGTTTGATTTTTTCCGTCCTGAGTGTCGTCTTTATTATCGGATTTAAGCCCATGTTCAAGGATTTTATGAAAACCAATGACCGGCTTCGCAAGGAAGAAGTAAAGATTGTGTCCGTTTCGGAGGATGTCAGTGGCAAGCAGATCTATGAAGTGAGATATAAAGGCGGTTTGTGGACCGGGATTTCCGACCAGAAGTATGGTGTCGGGGAAACGGTTCCGATTAAGAAGTTCGACGGAAACAAAATTATTCTTTGATTTTTCCGGCGGTGAAATCTTCAGAGATAAAAACAGTACTTCATAACAGTTGAAAAGGAGAGTATTATGGGTTATTTTTTTGGCGGATTTAGTTTGATTTTTTTGGCGCTTGCAATTGTATTTATTTTTAAAGCATTGAAGATCGTTCCGGAATCCAAAGTATATGTGATTGAGAAGTTCGGTAAGTATGACAGAACTTTGGGTGCAGGTCTGGCATTTATCAATCCGTTTTTTGATCGTGTTTCCAAGGTGATTTCCCTGAAAGAGCAGGTTGTGGACTTTCCGCCTCAGCCGGTGATTACAAAAGACAATGCCACCATGCAGATTGATACCATCGTATATTATCAGGTGACGGATGCAAAACTTTACACCTATGGTGTGGAGCGCCCGATATCGGCGATTGAGAATTTGACGGCGACAACACTGAGAAATATCATCGGTGATCTGACGGTTGACCAGACACTGACTTCCAGAGATACCATCAATACCACGATGCGGTCCGAGCTGGACGAGGCAACCGATCCTTGGGGTATCAAAGTGAATCGTGTGGAGTTGAAGTCCATCCTTCCTCCGGAAGACATTCGTGTGGCGATGGAGAAGGAGATGAAGGCGGAGCGTGAGAAGAGAGCGAATATCCTCGAAGCACAGGCGAAAAAGGAGAGTGCCATTCTGATTGCGGAAGGACAAAAGAGCGCGGCGATCCTGAATGCCGAGGCGGATCGGGAAACCGCCGTTAAGAGAGCGCAGGGTCAGGCGGAGGCGATTCTGCAGATTCAAAATGCCAAAGCGGAGGCGATCAAGCTATTGAATGCGGCAAATCCGAGCAAAGAAGTGCTTGCGCTTCGCGGATTGGAGGCATTTGAAAAAGTTTCGGACGGCAAGGCGACAAAGATCATCATTCCTTCCAATCTTCAAAACCTGGCTTCTCTCGCAACCGGTTTCAGCGAGCTGAATGAGAAATTTACGGAAAGCAAATAAATACATCCGCTGTGCAGGGAATCGACGTAACAGCGGCAGTTATCCTGATGAAAATCCGACCGAAAGGTCGGATTTTTTGTGCTTGTGCAAATCCATAGAAATACGGTTTTTCCATAATATGTATTAAAGTATAAATATTTCAATCCATCTGCTATCTCTTGGAAAAAACAGAAAATATTGGAATAATCGAAAAATCAAGCATAAATTATCATACTATTTAACGATTTGTTTAAAACAAAAATGATGTTACAACTAAATGGTTGTGACCAATTGTTAAAAAAAATGTTGGATAGTTTCATCACATCTCTTTATAATGGAAACAAGTTTTGAAGTGAATATTTATTCATATTTATGTATAAAGGGGAGGAAGATTATGAAGATGAGAACGAAAATTACGGCAGTGGCATTGGCGGCAACCATGAGTGCGTTATTCCTGGCTGCATGCGCAGGGGGTGCAGCCAATACGACCGGCGCGGCGGACAGCACGGCTGCAAGTGCTTCAGGAACGACGGCAGGTTCGGGCGGAACGGGAATCAAACTTGCAACGGGAGGTACAACCGGAACCTATTATGCATTTGGCGGCGTTGTTGCACAGGCATTGTCTCAGCTGGTACCGGACAGTCCGATCACGGTACATTCATCCGGCGCATCGAAGGCGAATATCTTTGAGATTGCGGACGGAATTGCGGATATGGCGATTGTGCAAAATGATGTGGCATACTACGCATACAATGGAACGGATCTTTTTGAAAGCGACGGCAAGACAAGCGATTTCTCGGTGCTTGGAGCCGCTTACGCGGAAACGGTTCAGATCGTTGCGAAGTCGGATATCAACAGTATTGAAGACTTGAAGGGAAAGGTGGTATCCGTCGGTGATGCGGGATCCGGTGTGGAATTCAATGCCCGTCAGATTCTGGATACCTATGGGATGACCTTTGATGACATCAAGGCACAGAATCTCGGTTTCGGCGACAGTGCGCAGGCCTTCAAGGACGGAAAGGTAGATGCCTTCTTTGTTGTGGCGGGGACTCCGACAACCGCAATTGTGGAGCTGGCAACGACAAATGACATCAAAATGCTGAGCATAGACAGTGCTCATCTTACCGCATTGAAGGAGAAATATCCGTTTTATACGGAGATCAAAATTCCGGCGGGAACCTACAACAAGGTCGATGAGGATGTCACATCCGTTGCGGTTAAGGCCACATTCATTGTGTCCAATAAATTATCCGAAGATACGGTTTATAACATTACCAAGGCAATTTATGAAAATCCGGACAAGATCTCGCACGCAAAGGCGGCGGAGCTGAGCGCAAGTTATGCGGTGGACGGAATTTCGATTCCTTTCCATCCGGGTGCGGAAAAGTATTTCAAAGAAGTGGGGGCATTGAAGTAATCCGTTCCGATGATGAAAGCAAAATTTATAAAGATGGCGATGATTGCGGCGGCTTTCGCCGCAGTCATCATCATAGGCCGATACATCCTTTCGTCGGGGCAAACTCTGATTTTGTGCGGGGAGAACGGATTGGAGTATTTAAAATTGCCGGTAAAAAATCATGAGGAATTTTCCGTGGAATTTGTACATTCGGTCAATAAGAGTCCGGTGATCGATTACTACAGGGTGGTGGACGGCGACATCTATGTGGTTGCCACCAAATACTACGGTTTCGGAGCGGGCGTGCAGACGGAGCTTACGGGAAATGAGAAGCTCGAATATACAAAGGATGGCGCAATGTTGGTGACGGGGATCAACCGGAAAATAAATCATCTGACCTATGTGGTTGCAATGGTCAGCGATCATATTTTGACTTACAGAGGGCAGAAAATCAGTCTGGAAAAAACATGCAAAAAAGGTGCTGTGGTGCATTTCGTCATACATTAACAGCGAAGAAGGAGGAAACATGGCAGGGAAAAAGAAAAATATGGCAATGGATGAAAAGCGGGATCTGGATGCCATCATGAAAAAATACGATAGGGAGTCGAATGTCCGTGTGTTTGAAGGCATGCAGCTCAAGGTGGTAATGGCTCTGCTTGTGGCATTTTCATTCTTCTCCATTTATCTGAATATGTTCGCGCTTTGGGATATGAGAGTGGGACGTGCTCTCTTTATGGGCTTTGTCGTATTATTGGCTCTGGTTGTATACCCGGCAAAAAAAAGTCAGGTTGACAGAGTGAACTTTATGCCATGGTATGATGTGGCTCTGGCAGGCATCGGCTCCGTTTCCTTCTTTTATATTGTAGCGAATATCAACCGAATCATTTCTTCCGCGGGAAGAATCAATCAGACGGATATCATTGTCGGTATTGTCGGCATCGTCATTTTGCTGGAGGCATGCCGCAGATGTGTTGGGATTCCGATTATTGCGGTTGTGCTGTCCTTTATCGCATATGCGGCATTTTCCGGGATTCATATCCGCAGAATCATATATAATCTGTTCTTTACGACGGAAGGAATTATGGGAACGCCGATTGCGGCATGTGTGAACTTCATTGTCATGTTTATTATTTTCGGTGCATTCCTGGAAAGGTCCGGAATCTCGGATCTATTCATCTCGGTGGCGAACGGCATCGCCGGAGCATCCAGCGGAGGACCTGCCAAAGTTGCAGTCATTTCCAGTGCGCTTTGCGGCATGGTATCGGGAAGTTCGGTTGCGAATACCGTAACAACCGGAAGTATTACGATTCCGATGATGAAAAAGACGGGATACAAGCCGGAGTTTTCCGGTGCGGTTGAGGCGGCGGCTTCGACCGGAGGACAGATCATGCCTCCGATTATGGGTGCAGCGGCATTTTTGATGGCGGAAACCACCAATATTCCATATTCGACCATTGTGATTTCCGCGATTCTGCCCGCAGTGCTGTATTTCGGCGGCGTGTTCATCATGGTTCATCTGGAGGCAAGAAGACTGGGATTAAAGGGCATTGACAAATCGGAACTGCCGAATATCCCGAAACTGCTTTTCTCCAGAGGATATTTGCTTCTTCCGCTCGTCATACTGGTGTATCTGATCATGTCGGGTCGAACGATGGGACTCGCCGCTCTGATTGCAACGGGTACGGTGATTGTCATCTCCATGTTTCGAAAGGAAACACGGATTACATTGGATAAATTTCTGGAAGCCATGCAGGTGGCGGCAAAATCCGTGGTTTCGGTGGCGGTGGCATGCGGTGTTGCCGGAATTATTGCCGGGGTCGTGACCATGACCGGTCTGGGTCAGACTTTGATCATAGCGATTACCGATATTGCCGGAAATAATCTGTTGATTGCCCTGTTTTTGACGATGGTTTCCTGCATTGTGCTGGGGATGGGAATTCCGACGACGGCAACCTATGTGATTATGGCAACGACCTGTGCTCCGATTCTGGTACAGGGTATGCATGTGGAGCTGCTGGCAGCGCATATGTTTGTATTCTATTTCGGTATTGTGGCGGACATCACACCTCCGGTGGCTTTGGCAGCCTATGCGGGCAGTGCGATCGCCGGAGCCAATCCGATGAAAACCGGATTTCAGGCATGTAAGCTTGCGATTGCGGCATTTATTGTTCCGTATATCTTTGTGTTGAGTCCTTCCATGTTGCTCATCAACGCTTCGCCGCTTGAGGTGGTTTCAATTGTAGTGTCTGCGGTCTGCGGTATTTTTTCCGTATCCATCGGTGTAGCCGGCTTCCAGTTCAAAGAACTGAATCCGATGCTCCGCGTGCTTGCGATCGGATTCGGACTGGCGATGCTGTTCCCGGGTATTTCCTCGGATATTGTCGGAGTGATCGGCTTCGCGGCAATTTCGGCATATCAGTATTTTGTGGTTGCAAGGAGAGCGGTTGTGACGGCATAAACATCGTGACGGCTACACATTTTGATTCTTAAAAAAAGCATCCGAACCGCAACAGGATCGGATGCTTTTCTATTTTTCTTTGCAGGCCTTGCACTTGCCGTAGAAAATGAGCGAATGCGATTCGACCTCGCCGATATCCGGATGGTTGACGCTGTTATGAACCGGATCCATCATCTCCGGTTCCACGTCAAACACGGCATTGCAGCAATTGCACACAAAATGATAATGTTGATAGGTTTTGTAGTCATATCTTTCGATCCCGTCCCCGCAGGAAATTTTCCGAACCTGACCCAGCTCGGTCAATAAGCCGAGATTCCGATATACCGTTCCCAGACTGATTTTGGGATCGGTCAGTCGAATGGTGTGATAAATCGCATCGGCGGTGGGATGATCATGTCGATGCATCAAACAATTTAAAATCGCCTCCCTTTGACGACTGTATTTTACCTCTTTCATAGATTCTCCTAAAAATAATAATTATTATTGATTATTATATTTTAATTGCGAATAAATGTCAATCGAAAGCGAGCATCGATTACGGCTGTAAGCCATAAATGATAAAGTCCTAGAGCCTGTTCACACTAAAGCGTCAACAATCATAGCGAACAGAATGAAACCTGTAAAGACGATGTCAAGTTTGTCAATTGCCGAGCTGGCGAAGGCTCTTGAGACAGATCCGAACTATCTGATCCTTGGAAAGAAAGAAGAGGCGGCTGATACCGGATTTGCGGCTGAGGCTGGAGTTCTACTCTCCAAAATCACAGATTCTAAGATTCAGGAGTTGCTGCTGAAACAGATCCGGGCGCTGGTGTAGGCTCACATTCTTCCAATTAAAAAGTTGATATTCTTCCGATTTAAACATTTAATGTGCGCGAAAATGATGAAATGCCAAAAACGCACACGTTAAATATTTAAAAGTCTTTACCTTTTCTCATGAAGTCCACAAGATTAATGTGTTCTATACCATTGCGCTTCTGAAGTAGCGAATCGGCAGTGGCAACATATTTGGGGTAATTGTCTTTTATAGATTCAAGAGGTCTGTATTCGCGGTCTTCCGTATCTTTGGACAGTGCGATTGTATAAGCAACCTGGACATAGGAATAACGCATCTCATTGTCCTTTAGGATAAAGTCACATTCCAGTCTCCCGATCCTTCCGACACTTACAGAGTAGTCGTGGGATCTTGCGTATATATATGTGATGTTTTCAAGGACGGGACCGAAATTTATCCTATTATCGGTGTTTTGGACATAATAAAAACCGGTGTCGGACAGGTAGTATTTTTTCTCTCCGCTTAAGGATTTTTTCGATTTCATGTCAAACCTTGGACATTCATATAGAATCTTAGCATCCAGTAAGGCTTTGATATATCGTGCTATTGTTGCCTCACTGATTGGGGTCCCGGTTTTCTCAATTGCTTTCTTAAGACTTTTCAGGCTTGTTGTTGCACCGAAATTATTAATGATATATTTTTGAACGGTTTCAAAAGTGCTTTTATTGCGGATTTTCAATCTTCTTCTGATATCCTTTTCGAAGATTTCATCGATAACGCTTTGTACATATCTGCGTTTTGCAGCCATATTATCAAGAAGGATCGTTCTGGGAAATCCGCCTTCCAATATGTAGTTCTGTAACTCTTCCTGACGATCCGGTGCGATCTCTTTTCCGTAGAACTTCTTAATGTCTTCATATTCCTCAAAAGAAAGCGGAAACATCTCAAATTCGATATATCTTCCGGTAAGTTTTGTCATAAGCTCACCGCTTAAAAGATATGAATTTGAGCCGGTAATGAAGATTGACCACTCATTAGTCCCGCGAAATCCATTCAGGACAGTCTCAAACCCTTCTACATTCTGTACTTCATCGATAAAAAGATACTTTGTACCGTTTATAGCAGAAACCGATTCGATCAATTGTTCCAGCTGTTCCGGCTTCAGGATCTTGTTGTAATCCTTACTGTCGAGATCAAAATAAATAATATTCTCTGCCGGAATTCCGGATTCCTTAAGTTCGTAGGCAATCGTCTCCATAAGGCAGGATTTTCCGCATCTTCTGACTCCGGTGATTACCTTGATAATATCAGTCGCATGATAAAAGTCGCGGATTTTTTTTAAGTAGTTTTCTCGAGGGTACCAATCCATATCATCATTCCTTTCGAAGGTGTTTTCATTTATATGTTATCAAAATCAGACATCAAAATCAAGTTTAACGTGTGCGATATCGCAAAAGTATCAGAAACGCCTACGTTAAAACCAACAAGTATGGTGCCGCCATACTTATGTATGATCTTCGATATCTTACTTTTTACATAGAGTTCCGTAGAATGACATATGTAAGCAAGAGGTGACGCAAGCCGGCAAGCCAAGCCTCCAAGAAACTTTATGGAGGTGCGAACATGTGCATTACAGAAGAAAAGTTAGTGGAAGCCTACGGTAATTCGAATCCGCATGAACGCTTTCTGCTGATTTACAAGAACTACAGCGTGTTTCCCCAGTTGGTTGACTGCTATGAAACAGGGCTCTTTAACCGGATCCTTTTCGAGGTGGAATACAACAGACGAAAGAAGAATGACGATGACCTGGGCGTGAGAGTTCAGACAAATCATCGCAGCAATCCGACAGCTGCAAAAGCAATTGAGCATATTATGATCCGGGATGCGATTGAGGAATGTAACTTTTCCGGAAATATCCTGAAGGAAACGGATATCCCGGAAAAACATAAGCATGATATCCTCACGATCCATATGATGAGACGGGAATTTGAAGTCTTTGACTCAGCGCTTAAGGCGCTTCCGGCGAAGGAGCATGACATTGTTTATACCTTCATCCATAAGGATCGAAAGATGCTGGAGATCGCAGAGGATCGGGATCTGGCTTATCAGACGGTGAAGAACCTGATCGGCGACATCAAGAAGTTATTGGAAAGCAGAACAGTCCCTTATTTCAGGGAAACATTATAAGGAGTGAATGACTATGGGATACAAGAGAAAAGAAACAGAAAATATGGAGAATCTTCTTACAAACGGCAAGGAGAAGTTCGTAAAGTATGACAAAGGAGCAGCAATGTTTTCCATGGGGATCCATTCCTTTATGGATCTGGCCAAGGAGGCTAAGGCTGTTTATCGTATCAGAATAAATGTCAATCGAAAGCGAGCATCGATTGCGGAAACATGCTACAAAAGTGCAAAAAAAGTGTTATAATAATGCCATCAAACAGGAAACGGAAGGGAAGCGGGATGGTCAGACAGGCGAGGATGGAAGATTTAAAGCGGATGACGGAAATTTATCAAATTGCCAGAGAGTTTATGAAAATGAACGGAAATCCGAATCAATGGAAAGACGATCGCCCGAACATAAACAGCGTGATAGAGGATATCAAACGTGGGGACAGTTATGTGATAGAGAGAGATCAAAAAGTGGTCGGTACTTTTACATTGCTGAAAACTCCGGATCCCTGTTATGATGTGATCATCGGTGAGTGGAAGAATGACGAAGAATACGGCACGATTCACAAAGTTGCCGGAGACGGAAGTTGCAGGGGAATTCTGGAGGAAGCTTTGGAGTTTGCATCGGGCTTGTTTCACAATCTTCGGATTGATACGCATGAGGACAATCATTTGATGCGTCATCTGATTGAAAAGAACGGGTTCGAATACTGCGGAATTGTCTTTATGGAGGATCGGTCAGAGCGTCTGGCTTACCAGAGAGTACAACACGAAAAAAGGAGCGGGGTGTGAAACAACAAAGAATTATTTTGGCTTCGGGTTCTCCCAGAAGAAAAGAGCTGCTGGAATTGATCGGAATCGAATTTGAGGTGATGGTTTCCGATAAGGAAACGGGGATTGAAGGCGTTTTACCGGAAGACGGCTGTGTACAGCAGGCGGGATTCAAGGGAAGGGACATTGTTGCGGCGGCAAAAAGCGCGTATCCGGAGGAAGATCTGATTGTCATAGGTGCGGATTCCATTGTGGTTTTGGACGGGGAAATTTTGTGCAAACCGAAGGATGAGGAGGATGCCTATCGCATGATTGAAAAAATGCAGGGGAAAAGCCATGAAGTCATGACCGGAGTGTATGTATACATCGGAAAGACCGAAGAAGAATTTGAATTTATGGAAAAAACCGAAGTTTCGGTGGCTCCCATGACATCTGTGGAAATCCGTGCCTATCTCGCAAAGGGGGAATACCGGGGAAAGGCGGGCTCCTATGCGATTCAGGGGGACTTTGCAAAGAATGTTGTCGGCATTGAGGGGGATTTCTACAATGTGATGGGGCTTCCGATCGGCAGATTGTACCGGGATTATCTCAAAAAGTACCTGTAATCGGCAAGAGTAAATATCGATCGGTGAAAAAACAAATTACGAAAAAGGAAAGGGGTCAAAGCGGATAAGGGAGAAATTCTGCCGTACCAATCGGTGCCGGCAGGAACTTCAAACAGGAGGAAACATAGTCAGAAAAGGAGGAAAAATGAGAGAGCTAGATTATTTGAAATGGATGTCCAGAGAGTACCCGAATGTCAAATCGGCGGTCAGCGAGATTGTGAATCTGCGTGCCATAATGGGTTTGCCCAAGGGCACCGAGTACTTTTTTTCCGATTTGCATGGCGAACATGTTGCATTTTTGCACCTGCTTAGGAGTTCTTCCGGCATGATCCGGGAAAAAATCCGGGAAACATTCCGGAATATTATCTTCGATTATGAAGAGCGGGAACTTGCCGATTTGATCCATTATCCCGAAAAACACATCGATCTCAAAAAAAGCAGGAAGGAATACACCATGCAGTGGGAGAGCCTGATCATCTATCGTTTGATTCAGGTTTTGAAAGTGGTTTCTTCCAAATACACACGTTCCAAGGTACGAAAACGCATGCCCGAGGAGTTTGCATATATCATCGATGAGTTGCTGCATGTGGACAATCGGGATAAAAATAAAGAAAATTATTACGGAGGCATCATCAAATCCATCATTGAAATCGATGCGGGAGAAAAATTCATTGTATCGCTTTGTTATCTGATTCAGAAGATGACGGTGGATCATCTGCATATCATCGGTGATATTTTTGACAGAGGCCCGCGCGCCGATGTGATTATGGATGAACTGATGAAGTTTCCCGAGGTGGACATTCAATGGGGAAATCACGACATCGAGTGGATGGGGGCTGCAGGGGGGCATCCGGCGCTGGTTTGCTCGGTGCTCCGGGTGGCTTTCGGCTACAACAATTTTGACATCCTGGAGGACGGTTACGGAATCAACTTAAGACCGCTTTCCATGTTTGCTTCCAAGGTATATCAGGACGATCCTTGTGAGCGGTTTCAGCCTAAAATTTTTGATGAAAACAAGTTCGACTATATCGAACCGAATCTGGCGGCAAAGATGCACAAGGCCATTGCGGTGATTATGTTTAAGCTGGAAGGCGCAATCATCAAAAGACATCCGGAGTTTGATATGGATTGCCGACTGCTGCTTGACAAAATCGACTATCAAAAAGGTGTGATTCGCATGGAAGGTCAGGAGTATGAGCTTTTGGACAGACATTTCCCGACGATTGACCCGAAAGATCCGTATGCATTGACAAAAGAGGAAAGTGATCTGGTGGAAATCCTTTGCACCAGTTTTCGTCACAGTTTGAGAATGAACCAGCATATGAAGTTTTTGTATTCTCACGGCAGCCTGTATTTAAAATACAATCAAAACCTGCTCTATCACGGCTGTATCCCGATGAAAGAGGACGGAAGTTTCGACGGGATGCAAATCGGCGAGGAATATTATCAGGGAAAAAATCTGTTGGACAAACTGGACCGGATGATACAGGAAGCGTATTTGCTGCCGGATTCGGATGAAAAGAAAACGAATATGCTGGATATGATGTGGTATTTATGGTGCGGCAAGAAATCACCGCTGTTCGGAAAGTCCGCGATGAAAACATTCGAGAACTATTTTCTGGAGGATCCGAAACTGAAAAAAGAGGTGGCGAACTGTTATTACCGGCTCTATGAAAAGGAAGAGGAAATCGAGAAGATTTTTCATGAATTCGGAATGCATCCGCAAAACAGCCATATTGTAAACGGGCATGTGCCGGTGAAGATAAAGGATGGGGAAAGTCCGATGAAGGCGGGAGGGAAACTGTTCGTCATTGACGGAGGACTCAGCAAGCCTTATCAGAAAAAAACGGGAATAGCCGGATATACACTGATTTTCACTTCGAAAAAACTTGTACTCGCCGAACATCAGCCTTACAATCCGGAAAATGAAGAAAGCGCAAGAGTTTTTGTGGCAAAAGAGATGGAAAACCGGATTCGGGTTGCGGATACGGATGCGGGAAGAGAAATCCAAAAGCGGATTGAGGATTTGAAATTATTGAAGAAAGCTTATGAAGACGGTGTCATCAAGGAAAGATTGTAGCGGGGAGGTTACGGGAAATGCCCGGTTTAAATGGGGTGAAAAATGGAAGTCGTGTTTTCGGTAAGGCATTGAAAGATACGGTGCCGGTGCTGTCGGGCTATATTGTGCTGGGCATCGGATTCGGCGTGCTGCTGAGTGCACAGGGATATGGAATCATGTGGGCATTTTGGATGGCGGTTTTTATGTATGCCGGTTCCATGCAATACCTGGCGGTGAGCCTGCTTTCGGGGAATGCCGATTTTGTGACGATTGCACTCGGTACCTTGCTGGTAAACGGCAGGCATTTGCTCTACGGTATTTCCATGGTCGACAAATACAAAGTTCTCGGGCGGTGGAAATGGTATGCCGCATTTGCGCTGACGGACGAAACCTATTCCTTGGTCTGCATGGATACCGAAGGTGTGGAGAAGCAAGACTTAAAGAGATACTATCTGTATGTATCGGCACTGGATCATTTGTATTGGATTACGGGCTGTGTTTCGGGTGCGATTCTCGGTACATATATGGATTTTAATTCCGAAGGGATTGAGTTTGCGCTGACGGCACTTTTCGTGACGGTGGTTACCGAGCAATGGCTGAGTACGAAAGACCATTTTGCGGCAGTTCTGGGTTTTGTTTCGACATTGCTTTGTTTGCTGTTGTTTGGAAGCACATCCTTTTTGATTCCGTCCATGGCGGTGATTGCCGCGGTTTTGCTCTTGAAAAGACAGATGGACATGCGAAAAAACGGGATCAAACAAAGCACGGGGGAGACGGTCGAAAGCGATGGCCCTGCAAAGGAAACTACCGGAGAAATGACCGGTGAGAGCAATGGATCGGAGGTGGGGTATGACGGATGAGAGAGCTGCTTTGGCAATTGCCCTGATGGCGGGAATTACGGTTCTTCTTCGATATTTTCCCTTTATTGCCTTTGGAAGAGGAAGCAAAACACCCGGGGTCATCACCGATCTGGGAAAAGTGCTGCCATATTCCATCATGGCGATGCTGGTTGTATACTGTCTGAAAGATGTGAATTTTGGCGAATGGCGCGGATTTCTCCCACATGTCATTGCAATATCGGTGGTGGTAATTCTGCATCTCAAAAAGAGGAATGCGCTTTTTTGCATCGCATCGGGAACGGCGGTGTATATGGCTCTGGTGCAGTTGGTGTTTTGAGATTTTCAGGTTTCTTATAAGGTCCATCGGCGGCGGTAGAGTGGGAGTAGCCTAAGCACTCATCGGAACCATTGATATTACTCATTATTCTAAGGTTTCAGGTGGTTAGCTGAAGTATTTTTGAAGTACTTTTTTATAAGAAAAAAGTGGTAAGCCACTTTTAAGAACAAATAATTAAGCCAACAGATTGTAAAATTCTGCTGGCTTTTTTCTACCTGTGTAAATGGTTTAAGAAAATACAATTTACCATGTTAAGAAATTCATTACTATGTTAATCATGATTTCTTTTTCTTGGGGTTTTGATTCCGCTATAAGAAGCGTTAGGGCAACTAAGGTGCTGTCTGATAGTATTTTCTTATTGTTTTTATAGAGAATTTGGTTCATATCCAAGAAATATAAAAATGTTGTAGCCGCAATTCTTTTGCATCCATCTACAAAAGGATGATCTTTGATGATAAAGTAAAGAAGGTTTGCTGCTTTTTCTTCTATTGACGGATAAGCTTCTTCTCCAAAAGCACTTTGATAGATGGAGTCGATGATTCCCTTTAATAGACCTTTCCCTTTTT
>JBHAEV010000225.1:0-2996 GCA_041855735.1 Lachnospiraceae bacterium | reverse complement strand
TCGACTTCCCTGCCCTTTATCTTTACACTGCCGCCTGCCTTGTGCCTTGCACCGAAAATGGTTTCCATGATCTGGGTGCGTCCGGAACCCACCAGACCCGCAAAGCCGAGAATCTCACCCCTGTGCGCCTTAAAATTCACATCAAAGAACTCTTTTCCGTCGGAAAGATTTTCCACCTCCAAAATCACTTCCCCTTTTTGACATTCTTTCTTCGGATACAGATTGCTGACCTCACGCCCCACCATCATGCGAATCATTTCATCCACCTGAATGTCTTTGATATCCCTGCTGCCGATCAGCTCTCCGTCTCGAAAAACGGTTACCTTGTCGCAGATCTCATAAATCTCGTCCAGCTTGTGGGATATGTAGATAATGCTTCGATTTTCCGACTTCAATCGACGGATAATGGTATAAAGCTGTGCCACCTCCTTATCCGTCAGTGCGGAAGTCGGCTCGTCCATAATAATGATCTTCGCATCATAGGAAATTGCCTTGGCAATCTCGATCATCTGGATCTTGGCAACCGTCAGATTCTTCATCAGCTGCGTGGGTTTTTCGTTCAAATCCACCACCCTGAGAATCTCCTCGGTCATCTCATGCATTTTCTTATAGTCAATCAGTCCCAGCCTGTTGACCGGCTCCCTGCCCAGCCAGATATTTTCGCTGACAGTTCTGTGTTCGATCGGGCTGAGTTCCTGATGAATCATGGAAATGCCCATCTTCAGCGCTTTTTCCGTATCATAGTGGCTGATGGTTTTTCCGTCGTACCATATGCTTCCCTCCGTCGGAGGCTGTATCCCGATCAGGCATTTCATCAGGGTGGATTTGCCTGCGCCGTTCTCACCGACAAGCGCATGCACCTCTCCGCTGTTCAGTTTGAAATTCACGGATTTTAAAGCACGAACACCCGGAAATGTCTTTGTTATATTTTCCATCCTCAGTATCTCTCTTGTTTCCATCCACCGCTCTCCTACTTTTAATCAGTCTTGCCCTTTTTGCAAATCTTATGAAATAAGGGGACCTTCGGCGGGTCCCCCTATGTGTTCTTCGTTTATCCTTTCCGCCTATTTTTTGAAGTCCGCAACATTGTCCTTTGTTACAAGCTGGAACGGAATGTATTCCACTTTTTCTGCCGGAGGATTGCCCATGATGGTGTCATGCAAAATCTTGATGGAAGTGCCGCCCTGTCCGTTTGCATCCTGAAATACGGTGCAGGTCAGTGTGCCTTCCTCCACTGCCGTCAGCGCGTCCGGAATCGCGTCCAATCCCGCTACCGCCACCTTGTCCAGCATATTGTTGTTCTTCAGCGCCTGAATCGCACCGAGCGCCATCTCATCATTGTTCGCAATCACCGCCTTCAGCTCGTCGCCATAAGTGGTAATGAAATTCTCCGTAATGGAAAGTCCCTGATCTCTTTGCCAGTTTCCGGTTTCCTTTGCCAGAACCTTGACATTCGGATAACTTGCGGCGATCACTTCCTCCACACCCTCGGTTCTCTTTGTGGTGGCTTCGTTTCCGAGAATGCCCAGCAAAATCGCCACTCCGCCTTCTTTGCCGATCTGCTCGCCGATGTAATTCATCTGCATCTCTCCGCCCGACTTCTCATTGGAACCCACATAGAATACATTGTCCGGGATGGTATCTTCCTGACCCGCATATGGATTTCTGTTTACATAAACCAGAGGAATGCCCGCATCCTGCGCCGCCTTGGTAATCGGCGCCATCGCACTGGTATCCGTCGGAACCACGATCAGTCCCGCCACGCCCTTTTCAATCAGGGAGTTCACCAGATCCTGCTGCTTAATGGTATCCTCCTGGCTGTCCATGACGGAAACCTCAATGTTGTTTTCCGCCGCATACTTCTGTGCCGCTTCCAGAATATAGGTCTGGAAGGTATCGTTTAAGTTGTTGATCACATAGCCTACCACAATCTTCTCGCCCGTTGTCGCTGCGGTCGTTTCCGCTGCCGCCGTGCTTTCTGCGGATGCCGCAGTTTCCGCCGATGCCGTGGTTTCCGATGCTGCGGCGGTTGTCGTCGTTGTTGTCGTCCCCGAACATGCCGTCAGTGCAAATGCCGTGAGAATTCCACAGACTGCCATTACCATTTTCCTCATTGTTCTTCCCTCCGTTTCGATTTTGCTTTGTTTTTGTATACGATCTCAGCGCATGATTTCCGCTTTTGATTTTTCGATTTGCTTGGTTCCCGACTTACGGTTGATTTTTGATTGTGCCTGATTTCGTCCTGCGGTTGTTTGTTTCGGTTTTGCTTGACTTTATCTTACAGCCCGGTTTTTTCCCGAATAAATGCTCTGGCTTTTACGGCATATTCAAACGGATTGGCAATCGCCGGATCCTGCTCCGCCTCCACGATGAACCATCCCTCGTAATCATGCTTTGCCAGAATATCGAACACTTCCGTAAAATCCACATCTCCGTCACCCGGTACCGTAAAGGTTCCCATCCGCACACCTTCCAAAAAGCTCTTGTGCTCCGCCTTTACCTGATCGACCACGGTCTGCCGGATATCCTTTAAATGTACATGAACAATTCTGTCCACATATTTGCGCAAAACGCTGACATAATCATCTCCGGAATAGGCAAGATGCCCCGTATCATACAGCAGGTGCACCAGCTTCGGATCCGTCATCCCCATCAGTCTGTCCACCTCCGCCTCGGTCTGCACACCCGTGCCCATGTGATGATGGTAGGCGATCTTCATGCCCTTTTCCTGCGCCAATGCTCCGAGTTTTTCCAGTCCCCTTGCCAAAAGTTCCCACTCCGCATCGGAAAACACATGCTTTTTTTCGAATACCGGCGTGGACATCTGTCCCTGAATACTGTGTCCCTGTTCCGACACAACGATAATCTTGGCGCCGAATCGATGCAGGAAATCTCTGTGGCTGATAAATGCCTCCATGGTTTCCTCATACGGCCCGGTTGTCAAAAAGGATGAGAACCATGCACCGGCTATGCTCATATTTCGGATATCCAGCCGC
>JBHAEV010000224.1:0-5290 GCA_041855735.1 Lachnospiraceae bacterium | reverse complement strand
GCATGATCGGGGAAGGGATGCATGAGAGATTCATCATTCAAAAGGAGAAGTTTCAGGAGAAAACCGATCATAAATAATACCACCGCGAATTTCAGTCCATTATAAGAACTCAGGATGGACTGCGATCGATTTTGAGAGTCAAATTGTAAACCCATGGAGAAAGCGGATATTTATGAAAATCATACATTGTGCGGATATTCATTTGGATGCGAATATAACGAATCCGGATGCGTCCGTGAAACAAAGAAATCATGAGATTCGAAATACCATGATCCGGATGTTCGATTTTGCGGCGGCAAATAAAGTAAATGCGATCATCATTGCAGGAGATCTGCTGGATTCGGATTTGATTTCGGAGGAAACCAGAAGTGTTTTGCTGACCAACATTCGAAAGTACAACGACATTCATTTTTATTATCTTCGCGGAAATCATGACAAAGACAATCTGTTGACAAAAAAACAGGAATCTCCGACGAATCTCCACACATTCTCCGAAAATCTGAAAATCTACAAGACAATGCTTCGAAACGGCAGATATATTTCCATTTCCGGACTGGAGACACAGGAGATGGATTCGAATCAGGTAAGTGCGCGAATCAAACTGGATGCAAGGGACTTCAACATCGTATGCCTGCACGGTCAGCTGAAGGAATATGCACAGAGCGGGAAATGCGGCGAATTCGGTTTGCATCGGTTGGAACATAAACACATTCATTACTTGGCTCTGGGGCATGTTCATAAATTTCAAAAAGGAACACTTGCGCCCAACGGGATGTATGCCTATCCCGGCTGTCTGGAGGGCAGAGGGTTCGATGATGCCGGGGAACATGGCTTTATTCTTTTGGACATCAATGAGGATAATTTTTCCTATCGGTTTCAATTTGTGCGTTTCGCCGGCCGCAAAGTGGGGAAGATTTCGCTGGATGTGACGGATTTGTTTACCTATGATGAAGTCTTGCGAGCGGTACTGGAGATGGCGCATAAAGCGGGAATAAAAAGCGGGGACCATCTGAAGGTGGATCTGAAGGGGGAAAGTTTTGCGCATCGGATGGAGCTGGATTATCTCGAAGAGGATTTAAAAAAGCATTTTTTCCGTGTAAAAGTCAACAACCGAATCCAAAAGTCGGAGATCTTTGCCGACTATCGATATGATCCGAGCTTTCGGGGGGAGTTTTGTCGTGCGGTGGATGCGGATTTGTCCATGGAGGATTCGATGAAACGGAAAATCATGGAATGCGGAATCAAATTTTTGAATGAAGAATATTGAATTGGAGGGAATCCGGCAAGAGTTCTTTCGTTTTGAAAGGGAATGAATCAGAAGAATCGGGAGAGAAAGGTGAAAATTAAGCATATACATATCGAAAACTTCGGTACACTAAGCAAAGTTGATTTGGATCTGAAGGACAATGCCAACTTTCTCTTAAGGGATAATGCGTGGGGAAAAACCACGCTGGCGGTTTTTATCAAGGTGATGTTCTACGGCTTTTGCAACGAACATAAAAACGACGAAACGGCGAATGAACGGCTTCGATATCTGCCGTGGCAGGGAGGAACGTACGGAGGAAACATTGTTTTTTGTATCGGGACAAAAGAATATCGATTGAGCAAAACATTCGGGAAAAAGAAGAGCGAAGACCGTTGTGCGATCTATGATGCCAAAACCAATTTATCCACCACGGACTTTTCATTGGAACCCGGCATGGAAATTTTCGGAATAGACAAGAGTTCATTTATAAAGACCATCTATGTGTCCGGAGATGCCGATTTGTCGGTGACTTCGGGAATTCAGGCAAAGCTTTCGGACGCATCGATTTTTGATGCGGACATTCACAAATACGACAGGATCAGGGAGAGAATCAAAAAAGAAAAAGATTATTTGAATCCGAACCGTAAAACCGGTGAGATTCAAAAGATATATCGTGAATTGAGCATGTTGAAGGCGCAATTATCCCGGAAGGATTCGGATGAAAAGCGGATTTTCGATCTGAAAGAAGAAATTGCGGATATGGAATATCGAAGAGAAGAGATTCTGGCAAATCTCAGTCGACTGCATGAGGAAGAATCCGATGATTCGAGAGAGCCGGAGCATGAAGCAATCGAGGAGCGGGAAACGCAGTTCGAAGAAGATACGGAGGATATTGTCGAGAAAGAATCGGAAAAACCGTTTCTTTTGCAATGGGGAAAGAAAGTCATACATTTTCTTCATTTGGACAATATCGACCCGTTGGAGTTTCTTCTGACTCTTCGTGATGAGATTTTGGATTTACTGGAAGATAAAATCGGAGATCCCCGTGAAGTCATCAAAGACTATGTTGTACTGCTGTTGATTGTATATTTCGGATATATGCTGTTCCACATCATATGGGGAGACGGCATCTTTCGTGCCGGCACGTTCTTTTGGATGTTTATTTCCTCCGCGTTGCTCACGCTGATCTTGTATCTCATCCTTCGACTGACCGTGTATCAAAAAATCAATCCGAATAAATACGGAGCAAAGAAAACAGCGGAATCCGGCGACAAAGCCGACCATTCTTCGAACTTGCCTAAGGACTCCTCAGAGGAGGAAATGCAGGAGGAAGATCCGGAGGAAACAAAGGATTTCGAAAACATACAGAAGAAGGAGCAAAGACTGGAACTTGAAAACGCTCTGCTCCAGGAAGAAAAAGAGATTCTGGAAAAACTTCTTCTGCTTCGCCAAGAAAAAATCGAATTGTCGGAAATCATCGATGATCATTTTCAGAAAGAAAAAATCTTTTTCGAGAAGAAAAAACAATATCGTGAGTTGAAGCAGAGATATGAAATTCTCACCTCCACGGAATTTTTTCTGGAAAAAGCGAAAATCAGCTATACAAGCAAATATATGGAGCCGTTAAAGAAGGCGTTTGACAGGTATTTTACATTGTTTACCCGAAATACGGCTGGCTATCGCATCCGTGCGGGAGAACAAAAAGAAGATCTCATCAAAGAAAATCTGGTGATGGATGCGAATCTGGAAATTCGGATCGATTCCAACGGTGTGCTGCACGGCACCGGCGTACTGAGTGAGGGATATAAGGATGTGGTCGGCCTGTGCAAGCGTTTTGCTTTGATGGAGATTATGTACCAAAAAGAACGTCCCCCGATTATTTTGGATGATCCTTTCATCAATCTGGATGACAAGAAAATAAACGGAGCGATGCTGTTTCTGATGGATTTGTCGAAAGAAGGTCAAGTGCTCTACTTTACCTGCAACAATTCGAGATTTCCGAAGGTGTAAGAGGGAGATTATGTTAAAAAAATTAAGTAAGTATGTGAAACAATATAAAACGGCAACCATATTGACGGTTCTGTTTATTGTCGGGGAGGTGGCGCTGGAAATCTTTATCCCTTATTTGATGGGAAAGATCATCGATCAGGGTATTGTGGCAAACAATGGAGCGATGGTCGTGAAATACGGGATTCAGATGCTTTTTCTGGCACTTGGCGGGTTGATATTCGGAATTGCATCGGGCAGATTTGCGGCGTATTCCTCCAGCGGGTTTGCAGCCAATTTGAGAAGTGCGATTTACAAAAAAACGCAGGAATTCAGTTTCGCGAACATCGACAAGTTTTCCACAGCCGGACTGATCACAAGGACAACCACGGATGTTGCCAATGTTCAAAATTCCTATATGATGTTGTTTCGTGTGATGATGCGAAGCCCGGCTTCCCTGATTTTTGCATTGATTATGACGGTGGTGATCAGTCCGGAGATGAGTCTGATTTTTGTGGGGGCTGCAATCTTTCTGTCACTGATGATTGCGCTTTCCATATTGCCGGCCTACAAGTTGTTTTCCGATGTATTTAAAAAGTACGACTTGCTGAATGCGAGCGTTCAGGAAAATGTAAAGGGAATCCGCGTGGTGAAAAGCTTTGTCAAGGAGGATTTTGAAGTCGGGAAATTTGACAGGGCGGTGATGGAATTGTACCGGCTGTTTGTGAAGGCGGAAATGAAAGTTGTCATGATTATGCCCTATATGATGATGACCATGTATGCCTCCATTTTGCTGATCTCATGGCTGGGCGCGAAAAAGATTGTGGCGGGAACGCTGACAACGGGGCAGCTGACTTCACTGTTCGCCTATGTCATGACCATTCTGATGAGTTTGATTATGCTTTCTTTTTCCATTGTTATGCTGACGCTTTCCAAGGCGAGTGCGGACCGGATTGTGGAAGTGCTGGATGAGGAAGTGGATATTGTGAGTCCCGCAAATGCGACATACGAAATCAAAAACGGGGATATTGCTTTTCGGAATGTGTATTTCAGTTATGCGAAAGGAACGGACAAATACGCATTGTCCGACATCAATCTGGAGATAAAATCCGGACAGACGATCGGCATTATCGGCGGAACGGGAAGTTCCAAATCCACTCTTGCCAATCTGATATCCAGATTGTACGATGTGGATCGGGGAGAGGTGCAGGTCGGCGGCATCAATGTAAAAGACTATGATCTCAAGGCGCTTCGTGACAATGTGAGTATGGTCCTGCAGAGAAACGAATTGTTCAGCGGCAGTATTCTGGAAAATCTTCGTTGGGGAAAGGAAAATGCAAGTTTGGAAGAATGCATTCGTGTTTGCAAAATTGCCAGTGCCCACGATTTTATCGAGAATTTTCCGGACAAATACGAAACGCATATCGATCAAGGCGGAAGCAATGTGTCCGGAGGACAAAAACAAAGAATCTGCATTGCAAGAGCATTGCTGAAGAATCCGAAAGTCATTATTTTCGATGATTCCACTTCGGCGGTGGATACGGCAACGGATGCGAAAATCCGTAATGCATTAAAAAATGAACTTCCCGATGTTACAAAGATCATCATCGGACAAAGAATCTCATCGGTGAAGGATGCCGATAGGATCATTGTGATGGATGAGGGAAGGATTTCGGGATTTGCGTCGCATGAGGAATTGATGATGACCAATGATATTTACAGGTCGGTCGCGCAAATGCAGTCGGAAGGCAATGCGGATTTCGACAGATTGGGAGAATAATATGCACATGGATCGAGAAGAAGCAAAAAAGAACGGTGAGAGTCTGAAACGAATACTGAAGGTCATTATCATGAATTATCCGTTTCATATCATCATATCCGTCATCGGTATTTTTATTTCATCCTTTGCCACGGTTCAGGGTACGGCGTTTACCAGAACCCTGGTGGATCAATACATTATCCCCATGATCGGCAGTGCGAATCCGGATTTCGGACCGCTGTTTTCGGCGATTCTGAAAGTCGCGGGGATTTATCTGATCGGCATCATTGCGAGCACGG
>JBHAEV010000223.1:0-12850 GCA_041855735.1 Lachnospiraceae bacterium | reverse complement strand
GCTCGGCGCAATGTATGCGAATGAGAAGACACCGGACGGATACAATGTGAATGCGGATGGTGTATGGGTGAGATAATTATAAAAATGGAACACGGATATTCCGGCGGTTTTGAGTAGGAAAGAAAGCCGGTGCAGTTGACATTCTGTACCGGCTTCCTTTTTAAATAGATGATATAAAAAACGCCAATGGCTGATATGCCTGTTGGATTGCGGATAAGAGAAAACACAAAGAATAGGAGGTAGATACATGGGACAGAGTTTGCTGTATGCATTTGTACGTCAGAAGGAAAGTGGTTCGGCATACTTTTTCAAGATGCAAAGTGAAACCGGAAAAGTATTGTTATCTTCGTTGAAAACGTATAACAATGAGCAAGAGTGCATTGAGGACTGTAAGAAAGTGATTCATTTAGTCCAAACCGAACGGACGAAAGCATGTAAGGTGGAACCACTTTCGGATTGGTATAGCCTGATTGTTGCGAGTGTGAACAAAAAGGGAATCACGGAGAAGCTGGCAGGAGGAAGATATTATACATCCATGGAGGAGGTTCTTGCAGATCAGTTGGCATTGCTTCAAGGCTGTAACGGTAATTGTGTGCTGCGTCTACCGAATACCGCCGGAAAGAATAATGAAATAGGGTTGGATTCCGGCATCATTGACTATATGTTCAGCTTGGACGGAGTGGGGATGGATACCAAAACCAAAAAGGCAAGACCCGAGAATCCGACAAAATACAAACAATGGCAGGATAATCGATTTTTGTTTTGGGATTCCAACATACTGAGAGAGAAATTTCTGAAGCCGTTTTTTAAACTGTAGGAGGAGATGACGATGAAAAGCAGAGCACATATTTACATGGCGAATCTGATACTGAATGAAATGGAAAGAAATCAAGGATTCTTGGTATTGCCGCATGTTGCCGGAATGAAGACTCAGTATTTTCAAGTTCCACCAAATGTATATAATGCCATAAGAGAATGCCCGTCGTATTTTCGGGCGGGTGCGGTCGGACCGGATTTCTTCCCGGATATGATCATGGGGCAGATGACAATTCATGCCACCGATTCCGGAGAATGGCTGAAAATTATGAAGGAGGAATTGCATTATTTCTCACCGGGAAGTGAAGCATTTCGGGAGGCACTGGCATTTTTTGCGGGAACGATGATGCACTATGCCGGAGATATGTTTACACATGATTATGTAAATAACTATGCAAAGGGATGGTTTCCGAGCATGGTGGAGATTGTTAAGAAGGCAAAAGACAAAAAGGTGGCAAAAGCTACGGAAGATATTCTGAAAATTGTAAGGCATATTGCGGTGGAGACGTATTTGGACGAGTACATTGACACACAATGCAGAATGCACAATATCCCACAGAGCCTGCAAATGGATGTTCCGATTCCGTATTTGAGGAGTTGTTTTGCTACAAGAAGTGCCATTACACGTGCGGCAGGGATTCGAAAGGATGAGCCGCTCTTTGATCCACTGGCAAAACTTTCAGAGAGAGTGGATGAAAATCATCGTCATTCCATGGCAAATGGAAATGCCTACAATATTCAGAATTTAATGGACAGAGAGCGGGAAATAGAAGCATGGTTCTTGTTGTGGAAAGAGTTTGCACAGGTGAGTGTGGAGAGTGGAATCAGTGAAGGATACAAGGCAGTGAGGCGAGATTTGGGAGAAAGACTGGTCTACATGTATGTTTCCGAGAAGAATAAGGACAATATCGAAACCGTGCTTGGAGTATATGATTTTTTCACGGAGCTGCCGAATATTTTCGATTACCTTTTCGGTTGGATTGCGGATCTCATTACAGAGCCAATCAAAGACTATGTGAAAGGGATTGTATATCCATTTGTACAGATGGTTGCCATAGAGTTGACAAAAGATGACAATGGAAATCCGACGAAGAGTATCCGGAATTATGATGAAGCCATTGCGGTGATCAAAAATGAATTTAAAAATGTGGAGCACATTCTTCGTAATAAGTATATTTTCGGCAGTGGTGCAAAAACGTTGCCGGAACAGTTAAAGCGAGAGTGGGGAAGGGTCGGAACAACCATGAATTGCCATGATCAGGAATTTACCGCATTGACAAGGGCGATTAATATGGGGAAATTGTGCCTGATCGGTGCAGACAATTTAAACCAGTTGGCATCATACTATATCGGAAACAAAGCAAAGAATCTGTATAAAAAGAGTGAAGCAATATGGGGATTGCAGGAATTGCAGATTGTTGCAAATGTCACAAATATGAATTTTCTGTTTGGTCAGAGAAATCTGTACTTGGATGTGCATTATAAAAAGGACGGAAAAGATGTTGTGTACAGCCATCCGATGGTGTTTGAATCGTTTCGATTTTATGGCGGTGTTGCGATTCTGCCGCAGACCATACCGGTTTCCATGATTCAGAAATTTACGCTTCGCTTGGAAAGATCGAATACGGTTTGGAGCTGTACATCGTTTTTCGTTCTGGACAATATTACCGGCGTGCGTCTGGCGAAACAGTATAACATCACACTCTATGGGGATAAACAAAGCAAAAAGAGCAATCGTGTCACGATTCCGTTGGTTGGGGATATACCGGATGCGTATGCCCATGTAGACAGACTGAACGAGATTGTAAGGCTGGATGTTACGGTCGCGACCGGGGATGACGGAACAGACGGGGATGTGCAGTTTTGTGTAATTCCAAAGGGGCTTTCTAGTGGCAAAGAAAAGAAATGGGTAACACTTGACAAGTCCAGCAGGAATGATTTTGAACAAGACACTGTGGAAACATACTCTTATAATATGCCGATTCCGTTCCAACATGAGGATTTGCAGGGATTTGAAATCAGAAAGATCAGGGGTGGAAGCTGGAGAATGAAAGAGATTACAGTAAGAGACAGCAGAACCGGCATTACCCTTGCCAATGAGTATGTGAATGCGAATGTCGGCAAAACCCCAAGATTTATCCGAATCAACAAAGAACTGGTTCAAATGCAGGAAAATGCCGATTACAAAGATTGGATTTTAAGACGGGTTCAACTGGTAATTCATACCAATAACTCCAAGTGGGCAGGCACGGATGATACGGTTGTATTTTATGTCATTCTGAAAGACCAAACGGAACTTCGTTACGAAATTGATCCGAAATGGTATCAAAATAATTTTGAACGAAATGATACCGATACCATCAACATTCGCTTACGCAGGGATGTACGGGTTATGGACATCGATTATTTCTACATCAAAAAATTGGGAAATGATGATTGGAGAATCGGCTATGTGATTCTCAGTGATGCCGACAAGGGAATGCTTTTGGCAAAAAAAGAAGAGAAAAAAACATTGAAAAACAAGGGGATTTATATGATTGACTCGGGAGAATGGCAGAATGTGAAGCCGAAAGAAAAGCCTGTAGAAAAACCGGTAGAAACGCCGCAAGAAGTCAATCATTCAGTCAAGGTCTTGAAACGTGTGAAGGCAGTGATTCATACCAACAACTCCAGATGGGCAGGCACGGATGATGATATTTATCTTTACATCAATTACAAAAACAATTTGGAAATGCGTATGTATCTCGACCCGGACAAGTACCGGAATAATTTTGAGAAAAATGACACGGACAAGGTCACTGTAAAGCTGAATCCTCCGATTCCATATCCGGATATCAATTATTTCTATATTACAAAGTTCGGAAATGATGACTGGACAATCGGCTATGTCTATCTGTATGATGCGGATACCAACGAGCTGCTGGCAAAAAAAGAAGAGAAAAAGATGATAAAGAATAGAGAGAAATATATCATCCGGGAAGTGACATGGAGATAAAAAACAAACGTCGCTTCACAAAACTATTTTTGCATCTCTGAATCTGAAAACAAAATAATTTGGAAAGGAAGAAGATTATGAAAAAAAGATGGTTAACGAATGTGATCGTAGTGGCAAGCTCTATCTTGATCGGATGTGCGGGAAATTCCGGCAATACCGGAACGACCGCCGCGGATGTGGCGCAAGGCACAACAAAGGCAGGTGAAACAGCATCGGAGGAAACGAAGGCAGAAACCACCACAAAGGAAGTAAAAACAAAGTATGAGGGCAAGGAATACTCTAAGGTTAATGACCGTGTGGAATTGAAAGTAGATTTTCTTTTGCCGGATTCGGAGTACGGATGGATTGAAAAAGGGGATGATACGGGTGTTTATATCGATGCCATGAGAAGTGCCGGCATGTCATTTTGGTTTTATCCGGATGACAGCACCAAGGAAATCAATCCGGAAAAGAATTGTGAAGTGCGTGTTTCTCTTGGAATATGGGATGATTGGAACAAGGAACGATTTGAAAGCGAAGAAGGTTTTAGTAAGGAGTCAGTGAATGTCCACTTTATTGATCCGGATACCGGAATACGATGGAAAGCGGAAACCAATCCGAAAGATGCGCAAATAGAGTATTCTGCGCTCCTCGATGAATACTATGACGGATACCGCGGTCTGACGGTTTCCGTAAAGCCGTTTAAAAAACCGGATGACCTCAGCAAGGTGGACATGGAATACATGGAGCAGTTTGCCTTGACCGTAGTCAACACACTGACCTATGAAACGGATTATGAGGGCAAGCCGGATCTATCCGATGCGGTGTACAGTGGCAATCTTTTCAAGAAATGGCCGGCAGAAATTCCATTTGAGGGCGGAGTGATCAAAGCCGAGAGAACCTTGAAGGGAGAGGGGTTCGATGCGTACTTTACCTATGAAGACCCGGTGAGAGAGGGAATGGTGTATACGGTATTCTTGGCAGACAGTGTTCGAAATAATCCAAGCAAAGACCAAATCGACGATTTGGATAAAAAATATTTCGGGGAGAATCCAATTTTTAAAGAACATACTTTTGTGGATACCGAAATTTCAGGCTACCGTGCGGCATCCAACACAAAATACGGTGCGGGAGATCATGGAACCGGACATGATGTATATGTCACTCTCGGTTTCGGGGAAGATGGAGCCAATTGGATTTTGAAATTTAAGGCTTATTCCAAACTGGACAAAGAAAAGGCAAATGCGGCAAAGGAAAAGGGACTTACAGACTTTTCCTGGCTGACGGATGAGTTCAGCACCGGCGCGGATGAATATTCCATGGCGAAGGCGGATGAGGTGCTGGCAGCCGTGCTGGCAGCGATGGAAGATGGAATCCCGATCGTGCGGTAGTTACCGGTTCCAGCAAAAAACAGGTGGAAAAAAATAAAGCAGTAAGCTTGCAGACAGATTAGTGAAAGGAGAGAGAATGGGATTATTCAGTAAAGAAGCATGCGCAATATGCGGCGCAGAGGTTGGGATGATGAACCGATCCAAGCTTGCATCCAAGGAGTATGTTTGCGGAGCATGTAGGAAAAAGACACATGAATTTCTACGAACGGACTATGTGACCCTGGATGAGTTCAAGGAGATCATGGAGGAAACACCAAAGCGGGAGCAGGACTTTGCCGCATTCAATAAAGGCACTACCCTGAGTCCGTCAATGGGCGTGGGTAAAACACTGCGATTATACATGGCGACCGGTGCCGATGAAACGGACGAATTCTGTTTCCATACACCGGATACAAAGAAGTACGGAAACCGGTATATTTTTTCCTTCTTCGGTTTGAAGCCTTACGATTCCACCACCAAGTTCGACTGGAGTGTGGAGAAGATCGAGATGGATAAGGATTATATTACCTTGGAAGAAAAAAAATCCGGCGATAAAGTGGAAGGATATTATCTTTGCTTTCCTTACAATGATAAGGCGATCCGGAATGTCCGGCTGGATCTGGAGGACATGAAAAAGGAAGATGCCGAGTATATGGTACAGTATATCAATACCGTTCGCAAACGAATCATGAAGGGCTTGGAGGATTCGATGAGGAACAAGCAAGAACTTCATCAAAAGAATCTCACTGCTACAGCCAATGCGGCTTTAAAAGCGGCAGTCACAGGCAAGGACGTGACGGAGGCATTAAAAGAGGGAATGGAGCGTTCGCAGGACATTGATGAAGGCAGAATCAAGAAGAAAGGATTTTTTGCAAAATTGTTCGGCAAAAAGGATCTCGACAGGGATTGATGGAATTTGTTCACGGATTGTAAATCACTGCAAGGTTTGATCGGACGGCAGGATCAAAGCAAAAACAATGCCGGGCAAATGAGCGCTCGACATTGTTTTTTGTTACGACCACCGGCAGGGATTTGTGCCTTGAAGCGGATCAGATTTGCAGGTATTACTGTTGATAGATCTTGTCCCAGATGGAACGCGTCTTTTCCTGCAATTTGTCCAGTTTCTCAATCTCATCTTCCTGTTGTTTGCGCAAATCCGCAGTTTCCGCCTCCGCTTTTGCATAGAATGTTTCAATGACGGCATCCAGCTCGTCGATTCTTATTTGTGCCTTCAGCAGAATTTCTTTTTCGGAGGAAGTCAGGGTTTTGGAGGCACGGATATAATCCACATACTTTTTCGCATTCTTCTGTTCTTCATTGGAAACGCTTTCGATCTTTTGCCACAAATCATCATGCTGGCTGAACAGCTTCGCTCTTTCGTCAAATTGTGCCTGCGCGCCCTTCAACACTTCCCTGGTCTTCATCTCAATCTGCTCGTCCAGTCTGTCCAGCGCCTCATAAATCGGCTTGGAGGAGATTTCCTCGTCGATCAGAAGCTGTTTTTCCGCCTCTGTCAGTCCCGTCTGTTTCTTTACAAATTCCTCAATCGACTCGTTGGCATCTTCCGGGAGCGGCATTTCCTCCGCAATAAAAGTCGGATTGACAGGATCCGCTTTCTGTCCGGCAAGAGAAAATGATCTTCCCGCAAAAACCGTCATCACAGTTGTCGCCAGTATGGCGGAGGAAACGGCACCTGCCGCCAGCAGCTTGGAGATTCCCATTGTTTTCTTTTTCATATTCACATTCATCCTTTCTTTTCATAAAGTTTGATAAACGTTGAGACTCTGTTTTGTTTATCTGTACACAGTATATCCGAAAGGATATGTAAAATCTTCGAAACACTGCGGCGAGATTGTGGAAAAAATGCGGCAATGATTTTATACGGATTTGTACAAGGGCAGCTTTACGGAGAAAATCGTACATCCCGGCACCGATTTTGCCTCAATGCCGCCTTTGTGCAGATGGATGATTTCTCTGGTGATGGAAAGACCGATGCCGAAATTACCGCCTCTGCCTTTATAAAAACGTTCAAAAATATGTCCGATATCTTTTTCGTCGATTCCATCGCCGTCGTCCTGAATTCGAACAAACACAAAATCTTGTCCGGTTTCGCAGGTGATTTGAATCTCGCTGCGGGCATAACGCAGAGCATTGGTCAGAATATTGGAAAATGCCCTCTCCAGTTTTTGCTCATCACCGAAAACCAATATCCTTTCGGGCGGAAAATGGTGGGAAATCCGGATATGTTTATACTTCGGTGTTTCCTGAAGACACCAGGAAGCGCCGTACAAAAGCTCTTTCAGATCCAATATTTCCGGTTCCAGCACATTCATATTGCTGTCCATCTTGGACAACAACAAAATCTCATCCACCAGAGTGGACATTTTCCGACTCGCGCCGATGATGATATCGAAATCATTTTTCGGATTGACACTGACACCGCTGCGGATGGCCTCCGCATAGCCCAGGATGGACATCAGCGGCGTTTTCAGCTCATGTGATGCATTTTGAAAGAACTGCTTTCGACTTTCCTGTGCCTGCTCCACCTCTTTGGACATTCGATACACGGTCTGTGCCAATTCGTTGAATTCCTTGTATGCCGATCGCTTCGGCTTATTCTTCTCCGTTCGCTGCCCGAGTTGTTGAATATAGCGATTCAGCTGGATAAAAGACAGATCTATTTTTCTTGCGATAATAAAAATCAGAACGATCGTAATCAGACCGGAAATCGGAATCAGGATCAAAAGAACGTGATTTGCCATGTCCAGAAAATTTTGAAATGCCGTAATATTGATATAGGCAAGCACGGTGTACACATCCTCTCCTTCATCGGTGATGAAAAAAGAATCGTAACTGCCTTTGTACTCCCTCGCTTTTACATAATAGCTTTCCGTGCCCAATTTGAATTTGCCGATGTCTTTCGCATGATCATGAATGGTACGAAATCCCGTTGCTGCCGCGTTTGCCCTTTGGATCTCCTGCGGCGAGGCCCACTCCTCTTCGGGGAAAAGGAGTTGTTGATTGCTGTCCAAAATCAGGTAATGAACCTGCATGATGAATTCCGTACTTTCGTCGTAAAATCCATCGTATCCGATATTCTGATGATACAAATCCAGCTTCTGAAACAGTGTGTCGATGTGCTTTTCGGACTCTTTCTGGATGTATTTTTCAAAAGCCAGATTGAATGCGGCAAACAGGGTGCAGAAAACCAGAATGATGCTGACGGCGGGAAGCAGGAACAAATGCCATTTCAAACTTTTACTTTGACGCATTACGTTTTGCCCTCCGTCTGCAATTTAAAACCGAAGCCCCATATGGTTTCAATCATGATCCTGCTGCGTTCATTCAACAGCTTGCGACGAAGGCGCTTGATAATATCATCCGTTGCCCGGGTTTCGACTTCGCTTTCATAACCCCATACCGCATTCAGCAATTCCTCCCGGGATACCGCCTTGTCACGGTGTTCCATCATGTATTGCAACAGGCTGTATTCGGTATTGGTCAGTTTGATTTCCTTTTCCTTGCAGTACGCTGTTTTCTGCAAAGGCAAAAGACGAATATCTCCGAAACGAATCTCTTCCTTGTGCGCATCCTGCACGGAATGCATCCGTCGCAGCATGGCTTTTACCCGCATGGTCAGTTTTACGGGTGAGAACGGTTTGGTGAAATAATCGTCGCATCCCAGCGTAAATCCCGCGATATAATCCGCGTCCGTATCCCTTGCCGTAAGCAGAATAATCGGTACATCCGATTTGCTTCGTATGGCAAAACAAATATTGAGACCGTCCGTACCCGGCATCATGATATCCAAAATCAGCAAATCCGCCGGCTCTTTCTCAAAAGCCTCGTAAAGGGAATCGCCGTCGGAAAACACACTTACCGAGAACCCCTCCCGTTCCAGGAAGGTCTTGATCAGCTCCCGGATTTCCGCCTCGTCATCGGCAATATAGATTTTTTTATTTTCAAATATATTCATAAACGAAATCCTTTCCTTACACATGATACATTTTATCGAATTTGATAAAAATTTTCAAGCTGCGGCAAGAGGCTCAGGCAGGTAAGAAAAGCATCGCACAAAAAAAGAGCCTGCTCTGCGGACAGTAACCGCAAACAGACTCCGGACGGAGACGGTGGGATTCGAACCCACGTGCCCTTGCGGACAACTCGATTTCGAGTCGAGCTCGTTATGACCTCTTCGATACGTCTCCATTTGAAAATGCTACGTCAACCATTGTATACCAGATTCAAGAAAATGACAAGTGAAAAATTCCGGATGTATATATTTCGGAAGTATAAATTCCGGAAGAAAAGTGACATATCCCGTCTTAAGAATTAGGCTCTTTCCTGTTTCAAAGTTAATTTTATATCTAATGATCCATGCTCCATCCGGGAACGTTCCTACGACCTTGCATGTTGTTTGATTTCGCGGTTCGCCCGTTCCGTATTCCTCCTACTTCCCGCCCTGCGTATCATTGCGTTTTTTACCGCATTTTTGTATAATCGGATTGAACTGTGAGGGCAATTGTTTTCATAAAGGAGAATATCATGGGTGGTGTTTTTGGGGTCGTAGGCAAATCGGATTGTGTTCTGGATCTGTTCTTCGGTGTGGATTATCATTCCCATCTCGGCAATAAACGAGGGGGGATGGCGGTCAGCGACGGAAAATATTTTCATCGAACCATTCACAATATTGAGAATTCCCCGTTTCGAACCAAGTTTGAGCGGGATTTGGATGAATTGCACGGTCATATCGGAATCGGCTGTATTTCCGATACCGATCCGCAGCCGCTTCTGATCCAATCGCATTTGGGAAGTTTTGCCATCACGACGGTGGGGAAGATTTCCAATAAGGAGGAACTGATTCGCAACATTTATCGGGATTCATCGATTCATTTCCTGGAGCAGAGCAGGGGGAAGGTCAATATTTCCGAGCTGGTTGCCGTACTGATTAATCAGAAATCCTCTTTTGAAGAAGGAATCAAGTACGCGATGGATCTCATTGAAGGTTCCATGACGCTTTTGGTTCTGACCCATCGGGGACTGTATGCGGCAAGGGACAGGTATGGGCGGACACCGCTGGTACTCGGAAAACGGGAGGATTCCGTATGTGTTACATTGGAGTCGCATGCGTTTATGAATCTGGGATATAAAAAGTTTCGGGAGCTTGGACCGTCGGAGATTGTTTTTATCGAAGAGGACAGTGTGACAACCGTGAACATGCCGACCGAAGACCTGAGAATTTGTACCTTTATGTGGGTTTATTACGGCTATCCGACCGCCGAATATGAGGGCATCAATGTGGAATGCATGCGCTACCATTGCGGCGGATTGCTGGCAAAAAGGGATGATGTTTGTGCGGATATTGTGGCAGGCGTTCCCGATTCCGGGATTGCCCATGCCATCGGTTATTCCAATGCCTCAGGCATACCGTTTGCCAGACCGTTTATAAAATATACGCCGACATGGCCAAGATCCTTTATGCCCTCCGGACAAAATCAGAGAGATATGGTTGCAAAAATGAAGCTGATTCCCGTGGAGAATCTGATTGTCGATAAGGACATGATTCTGATCGATGATTCGATTGTACGGGGAACACAGCTGCGGGATACGGCGGATTTTCTGTATTCCACCGGTGCCAAACATGTGCATGTTCGACCGGCATGCCCGCCGATTCTGTTTGGCTGCAAATATCTCAATTTTACAAGATCCACTTCGGACATGGAGCTGATCGCCAGACGCATTATCCGGGAAAGAGAGGGAGAGGAGGTTTCGGCGGATCTGCTTTCGGACTATGCGAATCCGGACAGTGAGAATTATAAAAATATGGTGGAAGACATTCGTAAATTGCAGCATTTTACGACTTTGCGATTTCATCGCATGGATGATTTGGTGGAGTCGGTCGGTTTACCGAAGAATAAACTCTGCACCTATTGCTGGAACGGAAAGGAAAAGAATGACTGAGGAATGGGATCGGAGAGAATATGACAATTGTCCAATTAAGATATTTTATAGAAGTGACCAGGCAGGGATCCATAAATAAAGCCGCCGAAGCATTGTTTATCAGTCAGCCGAGCCTCTCCAACGCATTGAAGGATCTGGAATTTGAATTGGATACGGAACTGTTGACGCGTACCCCGAAGGGAATTTCACTGACAAAGGACGGTGCGGAGTTTCTCGGCTATGCCCGACAGGTGATGGAACAAATGGGGCTTTTGGAGCAACGCTGGAAAAATAAAAAACCGTCCAGAAAGCTTTGCTCGATTTCCACGCAGCATTATGCGTTTGCCGTCAACGCATTTGTCAATATGGTAAAAAAAACCAATGCGGATGAGTATGAATATACGCTGCGCGAGGCGAGAACCTATGAAATTGTGGAGGATGTGAGCAATCTGCGTTCGGAGGTCGGCGTACTGTATCTGAACAATTACAATCGGCAGGTTATCTTGAAATTGCTGAAAGAAAACAATTTGAAATTTCATACGCTGTTTTTTGCCAGACCTCATATTTTCATCAGCAAGCACAATCCGCTTGCCAAAAGAGAAAGTGTGAGTCTGGAGGATTTAAGAGAGTATCCCAGATTGAGTTTTGAACAGGGAGAGTTCAACTCCTTTTATTTTTCCGAAGAAATACTGAGTACGGAGTATTCGAAGAAGGATATTCGTGTCGGGGATCGTGCGACGATTTTCAATCTGATGATCGGATTGAACGGATATACGATATCCACGGGCGTGGTGAGTCGGGATTTGAACGGCGACAATATCGTCTCCATTCCTTTGGATGTGGACGATTTGATTGAAGTCGGATGGATATCGCACAAGCATGTCCACATGAGCAAACAGGCGCTGGAGTATATCGAGGAATTAAAGAATGTGGTGGTGGAATATCGTTTGGGAGAATGAAAACGGCTCGATCTTGCTTTCGGAGGCAAAAATGCGGTGAAAGCCGGCTTTCAAAGAATGCGGCGAAACCGACAATGTTATTGCAAGTTTCCATCGGGAATGCTATATTAGCTGGAGAGCGTTCGCACTCCGAATTGGAGAGGAATGGAAACGCGGAATCGAAAATGGAGGAAAATCGTGTTAGCACATAATCATGAAATAGAAGAAGTTCTTGAAAAAATGGAAGTCAATCCGGCGACCGGACTTTCGGAAGAGACGGCAAAAGAGCGTTTGAAGCAGTATGGAGAAAACAAGTTAAAAGAAAAAAAGAAACGTACCATGGCGGAGAAGTTTCTGGATCAGTTTAAAGATGCCATGATTCTGATTCTGATCGGTGCGGCGATCGTGTCATTTGCTGTGGCATTGATTGAAAGGCATCCGTCGGAGTTTATCGAGCCGGCGCTGATTCTGCTGATTGTCCTTGTAAATGCCGTGATGGGCGTGATGCAGGAGGGCAAGGCGGAAAAAGCATTGGAGGCGTTGCAGAGCTTGAGTTCCCAGCATGCCAGAGTGGTGCGTGACGGTGTGGAGCGGATTGTGGAATCTTCTGTGCTGGTTCCCGGCGACATCATTCGCATGGAGGCGGGTGATTTCGTTCCGGCGGATGCCAGACTGATCCGCAGCACGGCATTGAAGTCGGAAGAGAGCGCGCTCACCGGTGAGTCGGTTCCGTCCGAGAAAAATGCGGCGGAAACCGTATCGGCGGACGCGCCTTTGGGAGATCGCCACAATATGGTGTATTCGGGATGTTC
>JBHAEV010000222.1:0-3780 GCA_041855735.1 Lachnospiraceae bacterium | reverse complement strand
CTTTTTAAAGGATCCTTTATTGTTTTCTTTGTTTTTTTCTGCATGATTCTCCAATCCGGTATTGAAAACTATTTGATGGGATATATATTACGATAAACGAAAACATAGTAACATTATAACATAATATTTAACTTGGTGTAAGTATTTATAAGTACAAAGTAAAGGAAGAGATATGCGAGATTTCACAAAAGTATTGAATGAGAAACAGTTGGAAGCGACTCTGCACACGGACGGGCCGCTCCTCATTCTGGCAGGTGCAGGCTCGGGGAAGACAAGAGTGCTGATTCACCGGATCGCCTATTTGATCGAAGTAAAAAAGGTTGCACCGTGGAATATTTGCGCCATCACATTTACCAATAAGGCGGCAAATGAAATGCGGGAGCGAGTCAATCAGTATGTGGAAGGCCTGGGGGAACAGGTGTGGGTGGCAACATTTCATTCCAGCTGTGTACGGATTCTTCGAAGACATATTGATCGGATCGGATATGAGAATTCATTTACCATATACGATACGGAAGATCAAAAACAGGTCATGAAACGAATATTCAAAGAGATGGATGCGAATGTAAGCAAGTTGAAGGAAAAATCCGCACTTGCTTACATTTCCGACTGCAAAAACAAGCTGATTTCCGCAGAAGCCGCGATGGAAATGGCGAAGGATCGGAGTGAGGCGATTTTGGCTGAGCTTTATCGGAATTATCAACAGATATTGGAGAAAAGCAATGCTCTGGATTTTGACGATTTGATTGTCAAGACGGTGGAACTGTTTGAATCGGATGAGCAGGTTTTGGACTTCTACAGGGAGAAGTTTCGTTATATATTAGTGGATGAGTATCAGGACACCAATTATGCGCAGTTTCGTCTGATTGAGCTTTTGGCAGGAAAGCACCACAATATCTGTGTGGTAGGGGATGATGACCAGAGCATTTATCGGTTTCGGGGGGCGGATATCGAGAACATTCTCGGATTTGAGCAGGTTTTTCAGAACACCAAGGTCGTGAAGCTGGAGAGAAATTACCGATCCATGGGAAATATTCTGGAGGTGGCGAACAGTATTATCCATCACAATTCATACCGTAAAGACAAATCACTTTGGACAACCCGGGAAGCCGGAGAAAAAGTAATACTAAATGAGTACATTTCTTCGAAGGATGAGGCGAGCGCCTGCATCCGTGAAATCAAAAAACTGGCTGTCGAAAACGGCAATTACAATGATTTTGCGGTGCTCTACCGGAATAACTCTCTTTCCAGATCCGTGGAAGAACAATGCGTTTCACTGGGTGTGCCGTATCAACTGGTGGGAGGGGTAAATTTCTACCAAAGAAAGGAAATCAAAGACATTCTGGCATATATCAAAACCATTGTAAATGCATCCGATGAGGTGGCGTTTTCGCGCATCATCAATGTTCCCAAAAGAGGGATCGGCGCGGCGAGTGTGAATAAGATTCTGGACTTTGCCAAAATGCAGCAATTGGGAATTATGGATGCCTGTGACCTGGCGCCGCTCTCCGGAAAAGCAAAACAGGCGATTGTGAAATTTACGGATATGGTGAGGAATCTGAGAAAGCGTATTTCGGAGCTTACGCCGGCAGAACTTATTGCGGAAATTTTAGAGAAGACAGCGTATCGGATGTATCTGTTGGAAGAAGGAGAGATAGAAGCGGCTTCCAGAAACGAAAATATTGACGAGTTGATTGCCAAGGCAAAGGATTACGAATCGGAAGGAATTGACGTGTTTTTGGAAGATGTGGCTTTGATTGCGGATATCGATCGTATGGATGAAAATGCGAAAAGGGTTACACTGATGACAGTTCATGCGGCGAAGGGATTGGAGTTTCCGAATGTATACATCATTGGGATGGAGGAAGGTATTTTTCCGAGCAGCATGAGCATCGGAGAAGACGGCGGCATTGAAGAGGAAAGAAGACTCTGTTATGTGGGAGTGACGAGGGCGCAGAATCGTTTGACATTGAGTTTTGCGAAATCCAGGATGATGCATGGAGAGTTTCGTTATTCCATTCCGTCAAGGTTTTTACGGGAGATTCCGAGCGAATTGCTCAAGGGCAATGCTGTCGGTATGGTGGGAGAAGTTTACAGAGAGGACAAGTTCGGATACGGCGGATTTGGAATTCCCGGTTCTTCTGCATCCGATTCCGTTCATTCAAAACGTTCCAATGCACACATTCCGAAACAGGAAATCTTCAGCTTGAATTACGGCAAAGAATTCAAGGTGGAAAGAAGCGATTCTTTGGAGTATTCGGTGGGTGATCGAGTTCAAAATGCGAAATTCGGTGAAGGCAAGGTTCTGTCCATTGAGAACGGAAAGAAGGATTTTGAGGTTACCGTAGATTTTGACGGATTCGGGATAAAAAAAATGATGGCGACATTTGCGAAATTAAAAAAACTGAACAATTCTAAAGAATAACAGTACGGTATTCATGGAATCATGATGGTATTCAAAGAACCATTTTCGTAATTGAAAACAAAACCTTTTTGCTTTCAATTGTTTTTACCGGCTTTTATGCTAAAATAAATATGTATCGAAAACTGCGAGCATCAAAATTACTGCAGAAAGTGAAACTGTCAATGCCAGCTACAAAACCGGTGTCATTATAATGGATTCTGACGGGGCGAAGATGTTGTTTGCCAAAGAAGGTGCCGACTTATCGAGATATCGGATGTTGACGGCAAAGGAGTATGGGAAAGTGCCAAGACAGTGAAAGGAGAATTTATGGGATTGTTTGATTTATTCAAAAGGGAAAAAGAAACCTGCCCCCTTTGCAGTGAGCCTTTGGGTTTGCTGAATTCGATTGTGTTGGGGGACGGTTCATCCATTTGCAACAAGTGCGCAAATGGACTTCGCAGTGTGTTTCCTATCGAAGAGAGAGAAGAAGAGGACGAATTCGGGGATGTCGTGTACAATTCGCAGGGGAATGTGAGTACATATCTGTTTGATCATCTTTCCACAGCGACGCTGGAGGATGTACAACGTGTAAAAAGAGAACAGGAATTCAGCAAAATCAAGGCACAGGCGGACCTTGGCGGGGAATACGGGAATGTATTCACGGTTTCGGGTGATGTATTCCCGATTGCTCCGAAGGCATTTGATGTCGGTTTGATTCGTGCCAAGCAGCTGAAGAACAGACTGGTTGCGGAGGGACTGGTTCAGTCCGGCAGTTTTACAAAAGGGGATGTCGGTGTATTGCTGCACGAGGGACGGAAATTAAATGTTAAGATTCTGGAAGTCCATAAAAAGGATGTCGGCAGTTTCCAAAACACCATCTCCGCCAATATGTCGAAATCGGCAAAGGCGGGGGATACGGCGTGGCTGATTCTGGATTTGGAAAACGGCATTGCAAAGGGAGATGTGGTCGCGAAACAATAATCTGCGGCAGATGCATCCTCTTTTAGCCGATCCTGTGTTCAAATCCATTCCGATGTATTGAGATTTGCAATAAGAAAGAAACTGTGATATAATCAAGTGCAGTTAAAAAACTTATGCTAATGCATACGGAAAGGACTAATTTATGGGAAGATTTGAAAATTTCGGCAAGGATGCACTTGCAAGAGTTGATGAATTAGTTAGTTTGGCGCGAATTGACGAATTGATGAAAAAGAGAGACGACGATAAGTTTAAAAAGACATTATACACCATTGCGATCGTTTTTGTTTGTATGATTGCGATAGCCGGACTTGCATTTGCATTGTATAAGTTCTTTACACCGGAGTATTTGGAAGACTTTGAAGAAGATTTCGAGGATGACTTTGACGACGAGTACT
>JBHAEV010000221.1:0-3856 GCA_041855735.1 Lachnospiraceae bacterium | reverse complement strand
TTCGTCCGGTTTCATGGGTAGTGCAATCATCAAATCCACAACCGTCATGGCAAAGGGTATCCCCGTCCAGAAAAAAAGCAGGTACAACAATCCGCGAATTTTCTGACCGGCATAAAAACGATGCGCACCGCAAAACCAGCCCAGGGCAAGCGCCAGACGGAGATAGGTTTTCCTGACCACTTTCTTTTTCTTTGCATCGGCAAGAAGCCTGTCGATGCAGCCGAACACCAAACCGCGTTTTTTTGCAATTCCCCGTTCTTCCTTCAAACGGATCAATTCGTCTTCCAGAGCCGCCATTTCCTTGATATTGACATAGTCCTCATGCTTTTTGAATTGTTCTCTGCTCTCTTCCAGCATTTTTTCCGGATTCCACATATCCACCCCATCCATGTTTTTCTCTTCGAGTTGCCGCAGTGCCGAACGGTTTAGGCTTCACTTTGCGCCTTTGCTTTGATTGCGGCGATTTCTTCCTGAATTTCCGCCATCTTTTCCTTGCTGAGCGGATAGAACTTCATTGCCACCACATTGCAGAGCAGGCCGAAAATCAGAAGGCCGAACATGCAGAACAATCCGACCGCCTTCAGCTGCGGACTGTACGGTGTATCCACAGTCGGAAGTGCTTCCACAAATCCGATGGATGCGCAGAGGAAACCGATGATGGTAACGGAAACGGAAGAAATGATCTTGTCCACGCAGGAGAACAATGTTCCCATAAGACCCGGCACATATTTTCCGGAACGATATACTTCGTAGTCCGCACAGTCCGCGGTCATCGGGATTACGATATTTCCGGATACGCCGGTAAATCCTTTCATCAGCAGGAACAGTACCACATAACAAATGGTAAACATACTCCACTTGCCGTCAAAACTCAATGTTCTCGGATCCATAACATAGAAAATCACGATGGAAAGAATACAGCAAACCAAAGCACCGTAGGTACCGAAAAGCATGGCCTTCTTCTGTCCCAGACTTCTTGCCACATAACCCACGCCGAACGCCAGCATCAAAAAGGTCGGAATGGCGGTATATGCGGCAATCTGACCGCTGAGTGCATAGTTTCCGCAAACGATCGCGTAAATGATGACGCCGACCGTCGCATTGCTTTGCGCCGTAAGCGCCAGCTTGTCCGTAGACGCGGACACGACCAGCATTTGTATCGCCCTGTTCTTCGACAATACTTCCCAATAGTCCCTAAAACCGATTTTCTGTGGTTTACCCAGTCCGAAGAACTCGGTTCTGTCCTTGGAGGAAATGGAGAATATGGCGATGCAGGTAAAGAGTGCGCTCAGTACCGCCGTGAAGAGCCAGAATTCCCGGAAAAACTCCAAAGTAAATCCGCCATGTTTCGGCACCAGGGTACCGGATACCAGAACCGGTACGAATGCAAACAAAATGGTATTGTAAATGCCGTCAAACAAGCTGAAAAGCGGTCTTTGCTTCGGATCATTGGTCAAACAGCTCTGCGCGGACTTCGTAACCACGCATTGGAAGGTATAGCCGATGATGTAAATCATATACAGAATAATGAATACCGGAAACTTCAGACCGTCCCCGAATGTATGCGTAATGCTGATCATCAGAAATGAGAATACTGCCAGAATCACATTTCCGACTACCATAAACGGTCTGTTTTTACCGAATTTCGTATTGGTTTTATCCACCAGATATCCGATAAAGGGATCCGTCACACCGTCCCAGATACGCATTGCCATAATAACGGATGATGCCGTCACCACCGCAACTCCGACAAATCCCGTCAGATAATAGGCAATAAAGTTCATAAAAAACAAGTACAAATTCGTTGCGGTATTGTTCAGCGCAAATCCCCCGATTTGCCACAGCTTTGCTCTATGTGTTGAATTCATAGTAAACCTCCAAAATCTTTCCTTATTTTCGTTTTAGAATCTTGTTTCCCATCTGTTGCAAAATACATTTTCATTGTAACGCCCCTTAAACTCGGACTCTCCCATCAGTTTGCTTAAGGTCATTTCCAAACTTTCTTTGGACATCATATAGGAGTTGACATAACATCTCGCCATCGGTATGTCCACAAGGAGATTGGTGAAACTGGTGGAAACCACAAAAGTCGGAACTTCCCCGATATACCACGGCTGCATTACCGGTTCTTCCCACTTTACGCGCATGGTATTGTACTGCGCAAAACCCTGTACATTGACCAGAAGCAATACCGCGTCGTAGTTTTTCTTGAACTCCTCCATCTTGCCCTTTTGGGAAGGCAATTCCCGATCAACCACAAATCCTTTTTCCTCCATGGTTTTGACGAAATCGTTCACCACCTGCGTATCATCCGACTTGAATTTCATCCCGGCAACCACCAGTTCATCCGATCCGATATAAATCAGTTTGATTCTCGGATATTTTGCCGGAGTCATCGGCAAATACTTCCGGGTGTCTTTCACGAGCGTGATGTACGCATCCGCCAATTCCGCTGCCAAATCCCTGTGCTCCTTCGAGCCGATGATGGCCAGGTTCTCCTTCGGTGAAACCAATGTCCGGTCCTTTTGTTTTTGATGCAAATTCAAACTTGCTTTCACACCCAGAATCCTTCTCAGCGCATCCTGCAAACGCTCTTCGCTGATGATTCCCTTTTTATAGCCGTCCATCATATATCCGAAATCTTCCTCTCTGTCGTTAAAGAACAGAAACATGTCACAGCCTGCGGCAATGGCTCTCGGCACCTGCTCGCTTCGATTGTAACCGGTCGCCCCGAACATGCCGATCATATGGGATGCATCGGTCAGAACCAGTCCGTTAAAGCCGAGTTTTTCTTTCAGCAGTCCGGTGATCAGCTCCGGTGCAAGGGTTGCCGGTAAAATCTCTTCATCCTTCAGATCCGGATTCAGCAGTCTGGAGTAAGCCGGCAATGCGATATGCCCTGCCATAATGGTCATAACACCGTCGTCGATCAGTTCCCGATATACTTTTCCGAAACTCTCGTCCCATTCCTGTACGCTCATCTCATTGACACCCATCAGAAGATGCTGGTCATTCTCCTCCGTGCCGTCCCCCGGAAAATGCTTCATGCAGGTGGCAAGATGATTTTCTCGCATGGCCTTAAAATATGCCTTGGAATATTTGATGACATCGTCCGGATTGTCATTGAAGGCACGAAGCTGAACAATGGTATTTCTCCAATTGTAAGTCAAATCCACAATCGGAGCGAAATTCCAATTGCAGCCCACTGCACTGCATTCCGCACCGGCAGCCTTTGCCATCTCATAAACAGCTTCCGTTTTGTCGATTGCCGCCAGAGCCGCGCCGTTTGCCAGAGGCGTACCGCCCTTCATCCCTCCGTTTCCGCCTGCCTCGCAGTTTGAGGCAATCAAAAGCGGAATTCTGGAATTGTCCTGCAAACACTTCGCCATCTCCCAGATTTCTTCCTTCGGTGCATTGTGATAGCGAATTCCGCCCGGATGATAGGTATCCAATATCTTCCTGATATTTTCGGGCTTTCTCTCTTCTTCATTGGCAACCATATTGATGAAAAGTTGACCAATCTTTTCCTCAATGCTCATAGACCGGATGGTATCTTCCACCCACTGAATCTGTTCGGCATTCAGATAATACGGTTTCGCTTTCAAATCAACCATGTTTCCCTCCTTTGCTACACACTTACGAAATATTGATGTTTGGATTCCCGATCCATTCAGGCTTTTGACCCTGGTATCATTCTAAATGTTTATACATTTTTTATAAAGTGTCGATTTTACTTGAAAATAGCACAATTTTACGATAATATAAAAAAGAAAATAATTTTATGACCGGGGGAGTACATGATGGACAGGATTTACGAAAGCAAAAGAGAGTATACAAGAATCGGGAACGATCCGAA
>JBHAEV010000220.1:0-8085 GCA_041855735.1 Lachnospiraceae bacterium | reverse complement strand
TATGACCTTATCCCTCAGATCTTGGCGACAGGGCTGCAGATCCTTATCGCATTAGGTCAAGGGCTAATTGAGGCGATCCCGACACTGATCGCAAACATCCCGCAGATCATTATGGCGGTCGTCAATGTGTTTACTCTGTTTGACTGGGCATCGATCGGCAAGGGAGCAATCACAAAGCTTGGCGCAGGAATAAAAAGCCTTGCGGGGTCGCTTAAAAATATAGCAATTAATCTTGCAAATGCAATTACCGGCGGATTGAAAAATCTGATCACGAGCGCACCGCAAATCGCGAGAAGCGGAATGACGGGTCTTATTAATGGCCTCAAATCATTTGTGGGGGCATTAAAAACCAACGCAGCACAAACAATGCAATCGGCGGTGCAGGGCTTTTTGCAAATCCTTCCACGATTGCCGAAAATCGGGATGGATATCATCCGCGGGATTATAAGCGGAATATCCAACTCTGCGGGGCTGGTGATTGAAAAAATGAAAGAAATCGCATCGAGCGCGCTGGATACAGTCAAGAGCTTTTTTGGCATCAAATCGCCGTCGCGTGTCATGCGCGATCAAGTCGGAAAGCCGATCGTACAAGGAATTGCGGTCGGAATTAAGGCGGAGCAGCAGAAGCTAAACGATAGCATTATAAGCATGTCCGAGGAAGCGCTCGAAATCGCCATGAATAAGGCGGGCAATTACGAGGAAATCGGGAAGATCTATTCCGATAAAATGTCAAAGGGCATTAAAAAATCGGCGGATCTGTCGATTGATGCAGTCAAGTCGCTGGTCAATAACTCGGTGCTTGCGTTGGCGGGCAACAATAAAAAAGCGAAGTCGGAATATGTAAGGGCCGGCAAGGAGATCTCAACGGCATATGCCAAAGCGATCAAAGACGGCATTGCAAAAGTACAAGAGGAAATAAGCGCAGAGGTGCAAAGGATCACGCAAGAGGCGCAGCAGCAATACGACGATATTATCGCAAAAAGAAATGATATGGAGAGCAAGCTTGCGGGATTGGGCGAACTCTTTACGATCGACCAAGAAAGCGGAAATGCGGTTATTGAAAACATCAATAATCAAATAGACGCCATCAAGCGCTATGATGAAGTATTGTCCAATCTCAAATCGAAAGGCGCGGGGGATGACTTCCTGAACGAAGTAACCAAATTAGGCGTAAGCGAGGGCACAAAGTTCGGCGAGGCATTGCTGAAATTGTCCGACGACCAATTCAAAGCATATCAAGCAAATTGGGAGGAGAAGCAAAAGTTAGCGAAAGAGGTGGCAATGAAATTCTACAAAGATCAACTCGATGCGCTTCAATCTGATTTTGTGAATAAGTTGGATAAAACTTTGAAATCTGTACCTAATACGGTCAAAAATGTAGGCGTTAATGCTATTGAGGGAATGATAAGAGGAATGGACAGCCGAAAGCAGGGAGCGGTTAATAAAGCTCGCGAAATTGCGGATGCGGTAATCGCAGAAATGCAGCGTGCTATGGATATTCATTCACCGTCAAGGGTCATGCGTGATCTGATCGGAAAGAATATCGTCCGCGGAATTGAGGTCGGAATAACCGACGAGCAGCGCAGCATGGTCGCCCGGATGCGTTCGGCGGTCGAAAGTGCGAAGTCGGAAATGTCGGCAGTGGTGTCGGCAAAATCAAATGCAGGAAACAGAATACAGACGATTACAAATAACAATGATAACGGCGTACAACAGACCGTCAATTTTTATCAGCCGGTCAAGTCGGCAATTGAGAATGCGAGGGAAATGAAACGGGCGGCAAAGGAGATGGCTTATGCGTAAAACAATCAAAATAGAGCTGTCAACGCCGAGCGAGAGATTGCAACTTGGGACGGGTACGGATTTCAAAATAACAGGGTATAACGGTTTTGAGGCGAGCGATTATCAAATATCGTATAAGCTGTCGGCGCAGATCGATACGGCGAGCGTTACCGCTAAAAAGGTATTACCGCGCGAGATTACAATTGAGGCGGAATGCAAAGATGTGTTAAAGGATAAGGTGTTATCTTTTTTTAATCCGAAAAAAACGGGACGCATGGTTGTTGAGCTTAATGGGAATAAGCGGTGGATTATGTATGAAGTCAAAAGCTTCAAGATAAAGCAGAATAATTTGCATGAGCCGATTGCTTTTATTGTAACGCTATTTTGCGCGCAACCGTTTTTCCTCGACATGGGCGACTTCGGAAAGGATATCGCAGCGTCTCAGGATTTAGTGGCGTTCCCGTTTGTATGGCTTGTAGGGCGTGATTATGTGTCGGATTATCGCCGATTTTCAACTAACTTTATGGTAATCAACGGTGGCGATGTCGATACGGGGATGAAGTTTGAGTATTACGCAAAGGATGAGGTGGTAAACCCTGCCATGCGCCTGGATGACGGCTCTTATATCAGGGTGCTGACAACGATGCAAAGGGGGGATGTGTTAGAAATCAACACGAGCGCAGGAGAAAAGGCGATTTATCTCAACGGCGTAAACATTACGAACCGAATCGATCGATCAAGCAGCTTTATAGGATTAAAGGTCGGGGAGAATGTGCTGACCTACACGGCAGATCAGGGTTATTTGCATTTGAGTGTTCGTGTCTTTTACCGTCCAATGTTTTTGGGGTTGTAAAAACTTAATTTAACGGAATAAGGGGGGTGATTGAAGCGGTTGAATTGTTTGTTATGGATAAAAATTTTCAAATTCTTCGGGTGGTAGATGATTTTGTTTCGCTATCGTGGAATCCGCGTTTTTTCGGAGTGGGCGATTTTCAGCTGGAGTGCCCGATAAAGTATTTTGATGATTTATTACAGGCGAAATATATCGGACGAAATGGAGACAATGAAACGGGCGTTATTGAGATGGATATGCTTCAAAAAGACGAGGTCGGCGCCAAAAGTATTCTTGTAAAAGGTAAATTCATCAAGCAGCTTTTGGATGACCGAGCGGTCGAGCGTCAAACCAATTTCAACAACAAGACGGTCGAGGATGTCATATTGACGCTGATTGAAACACATTTCATCAACAACAAGCGTTTTGAGCGGTTCGAGGTCAAACGGACGGGCGAAGTAACAAAGCGCATCACGACGCAAATAACGGGCGGCTCGGTGCTTGAAAGAATAATGAAGATTGAGGAAGAGCAGGGGGTCGCTTGTATCGTGGAATATGATGCAATACGCGACAGGATTATTTGCTCGGTCAAGCAAGGCATCAATCATTCACAAGACCAACAAGCGAATGACTGGGTCGTTTTCTCGGAGGATTTGGAGAATGTATATGATTACGAGTACACAAAAGTTCGGCAATCGAAAAATTTTGCCTATGTCGCAGGAGCGGGCGAGGGTCAAGACCGAATTATTCACACGGTTGATATTCGCAAACCCGGCGATGCATTAAAAGAATTGTATGTCGATGCACGAGACGTGCAAGAAACGGACGAAAACGGGCACGCAATCCCTCGCGAACGCTATTTGAAAAACTTAGAGCAGCGGGGCAAAGAAAAATTAGCGGAATATGCCGAGGTGCAAGAAATCGAAGCGAAGGTCAAGACGGATGGGTTGTTGCAGTATCGGAAGGATTATTTTATTGGGGATGTTGTTGATTTTGTTGATCATGCGCGTGGAATTGATGCGACGCTTAGGATTATCGGTGTGAATGAAGAGCTCGAAAATGGTGAGCGTCGCTTAGAATTAATCTTTGGGAAAGAACGTTTGAATTTGAAAGATATTATTAAGAGGGAGGTAAGTTAATGATTGGCTTTCCATTCCAATCCAATTATCTGGGGATGGACGATTATGGTAATCCGATTTTTGATCGGGCTGTGAATGCGGAATTTTATCGCCAAATGCAGAAGCTTTTTTACAATAACGGCGTTTTTGCAAATCCGTCTACGAATTTTCAGGTAATTGCCCACAACGGCATGACGGTTCGAGTCAAGCCGGGATTTTGCTTCGTTGAGGGGGTTACGGGGATTGAGATTAACAATACAGACATCACGATCGATCCCGCTGAGGAGTTGACGGATCGGACGGATAGCATTGTATTGCGTGCGGATTTTACGCACAACCGACGATTGACGGTAGAAGTCAAAAAAAGCACGACACAGCTGCGGCGAGATAGTGATGTTTATGAGTTATTGCTTGCGCAGGTTCGTGTGCGGAGATTGACAACGACTATTTTGCAGAGTGATATCACGGACACAAGGTACAGTGATGTGTGCGGAGTGGTTACGGGGATTCTGGAGAGTGTTGACACTTCGACACTATTTCTTCAGTTTCAGTCTTATTTGGAGCAAAAGCAAGCGCAGTGGAACGAGGCGGGAGAACAGCAACAGCAAGCGTGGCGGGAGCAGATGCGCATGCAAGCGAGTGAACACAGTGCGCAACAGCAGCGGATTGAGGATTGGTACAACTCGGTTAAAGCAAATATCGCATTGTTACAGCGATTTGACTTTGACAATATTGCGGATATGGCGGGAGCTAAACGAGTAACCGCATCGCTTGAAAATGGGTCGGTCGTTGAAACGATCGTGCTTTCGTCAAACAGCAGAAAAATTGCTGATCGGACAAGCGAATTTTTGTCAGACGGAAATATCAAGCAAACCACGAGAGTATATATTGAGGATGGTATCACGGTAGGAAAGACTTTTACTGTGATGACTGTCTTCTTAGAAAATGGAGATATTGAGGAGGTCGTATCATGATTCCCTTTTTGAAAAAATTTGTCAACAGTACAATCGGCACATCGCAGATGAAGCCGCTTGATGAGTTGATCTCGGATCGGAGTTTTTCGGAAGAGGTGCAGCTATTGAATGCTTTGAATTTGTACGGCGAGAATGTGGATTGTGAGCCTATTGTATTTTTAAAGCTCATTGAATCCCAGTGGGGCAATTTAAGCGCTGAAAATAAATTCGATATTTTGAAATACGCGATAAGAATCAAAAGCATTGAGTTATTCAATGCGATCAAGTCAAAAGACATCGCTATGGCTGAGGATGTAATTTACAATAATCTATTCAATTTTTTTATGAATGCGGATTATAAAAAAAATGCGTCTTTTGAAGAAGTGATCGAAAGTTTGTTGATTCGAGCCGGTGAAGCAAAGGATTATGCTAAAATATCAGGGATATACAAATCAAAGATGCTATCCGGTTTTTTTAATTCCTCCGAAGAGGAGGCAAAGAAGGCGAGGGTTGCAGATATTATCGTTAATTCAAACGAGCTATTGACTGTGTTTATGGTGGATAGATATGCTTTACAATTGCCGTATATTGCGGCAAGAATCGCTCAAAGCGGCGATCTTTTGTTCAGCAAGTACAGTTTGCCTTCTAAACCGACATATATTAATTTGCAAAATTCGAGTACGGTTTTGAAAAATCTGTATATGACGGGGGAACAATCAAATATGGAAGATGTTCCGTGGGATTATGAATTTTATACACCGGGTAGTTACTATATGTCATTAACTACTATTGAAAATACAGTAAATCAGTTGCAATTTCTGTCGAAAGTAACTCACGCACGTGAATCATACACATCACCTTTTGACGATTACTCCTTTGAATACGAATTAAGGATGATCACTCAACCAATGTCATTCAGCAGCGGACGTGTTACAAAAACCGGAACGGTTGCACTTCCGTCGGTAGTGGATAAATGGTGTCTTGGTTACCCTGCGGTCAAAATGAGAATTATACGGAATCAAGAAGGGGCTTTACCTTCTGCAAATTTTTCAAATACTGTCGCAGGGTATTTACACAGAACAAAAACAATTACGTTTTCAAAATGGTGGTAAGGAGGTAATATGAGTATTCATTCATTGATAAGCGGAGGTACTTTGTTTGATCCTACAAAGTGGAAGTTAAATATTGTAAATAAGTTTCAACTCCCGAATGCTGCATTATATGTAGGTGAAGGTAAGGATATAACACTCGAAGAATTGAGAAGTAAAACATCGGGTAGCGTTACGGTTAAAAGAGTGTTGGTGAAAAGTGATGCTCCGTCGATTATCGTCGGATTGTGTATAGGAGAACATAAGGTAATACAGGATCCAAGGCTTATAGATACTTCAAATGGCGGTCTATATAGCACTCTTGCAAAAGGACAGTATAACAACATCTTTGTAGATATCAAACTTCGGTTCTATATCAACGGAGATAATTTGATTTGGGAACAAAAGCAGTATTTTCAAAACACTTCGACTCCATGGAGTTGTTCTTATCTTGTATCACCGCAATTCCTTGATTTATATGGAGAGATGCCTACTACTCCGTACAATCAAACAAATGGGAGTATATCATTGAAAAACAATTCCGGTATTGGAAATGTTCCAAATGTTTCATCGAGCAGCACATTTGCACCAAGAACAAAGATACATGCTCCCCTTGTTGTAGAAAATTTTAGGGTGGAATATGAGTATATCGTAAATTGGGCAAGGGCAAGTAATTATTATGCTCCGGATAGTTTAACTGTCGTACCTACTTATAGTGTAGGGACCAACTTGGTCTACTCATCTGATGGTATAATAAGGTACCCACCTTTTATGATGTATTTGGAAAGGATTTAAGGTATGTTGATCGCAACGATAGATAAAACTTTAAGAAGATGTGTTAATGTATTTCACCTTGATTTTCTACCGGAGCAAGATGAAAACACAAGGTATTGTCAGGTCGATTCATACAATTATTTCAATAGAAAGTATGATGTTGATGCGGAAGATTGGTTAGATGAATATTATCAAGATGATCCGGGGGAACAATCTACTCCGATCACGATCGAATCTTTGCAAAAAGAGATCCACGAATTGAAAGAGCAGCAGAAAAAGGACAATTTGCTGATGATCAAATCACTTCTTGAGGCGACTGAGGAGATTATTTCGGCGACTGTGCCGGAGGAAGGAGGTACACCGTGATTGCGGCATACGCTAAACTGATTCTTGAAGATGATACTTTTTCGTTCGAGAATGTCCCTCAGAGGTATCAGGCAAGAGTTCGAGAATATTTGCTCGAACAGGGTTACGATGAACGAGGAAATAAGATTGATAGCGGAAAGTAGGTGCGATATGAAGTGCCTATTTTTTGTTATACAGAACTATTTAAGAAAGGGGGTAGAATCTATGATCATGGCTTATTGCGTACTCATCATCGAGGGCGAATATACTTTCGCGGATGTGCCGAAGCGGTATCAAGCGAGAGTGAAGGCTCTGCTCGAGAAGATGGGGCTGGACGAAAACGGCAACCCGATCGGGGAATAATTGTTTACGGGAGCGGCAAGGCTCTTTTTTTGTTTTCAAAAGCACGGAGCGCCTTCTTGCCGAGGCGCTTTTAAGATAAAAGCGGAGGACATAAATAATGCAAGAGTGCAACAACGACAAGCATTTTCATGTAATAGAGCGCTTGGACCGAAACGAAAGACGATTGGACAAGCATTCGGCGGAGATTGATGATCTGAAAGAAAAACAGTCGGCATTTGATGCCAGGATTGAACACTTGATCAAGTCAATCGAAAACCTCAGCAAAGCGATCTGGTGGGCGATCGGGCTGGGAGGGACTACACTTGTCAGTTTTTTTGTAAAAGCGGTTGAAAGGGGGTTATTCCAATGATAGTATTTCGAAGTCTGCCCTATATCCCGCTGCGCATTACCAGTATGTATGGTGATCGCACGGAGCAGGTCAAGGACATCCCCGGAGCGACGAGGTGGCATGACGGCGTAGATATTGGGCGAGACAGGAGCAAATACCCTAATGCGACTGAAGACGGCGGCGATGTGCTGGCGGTGATGGATGGCGCAGTGGTCGATGTCGGATATAACAGGGCCAGGGGGAATTATGTTAAAATCGAGCATGAGCGGGAAAATGGCAATAAGGTAGAGACGCTCTATCAGCACCTCTATAGCTCTATTAGCCCATCGCACGGAAGTGTGAAAGCGGGCGATGTCATCGGCAGAATGGGCAAGACCGGAGTAGGGGCGGGGCTGCACTTGCATTTTGAGCTCCGCATAGCCGGCAAGCCGGTAGACCCGACAAGATATCTCAAAGAAATCGCCAAGCAAGACACTGTCAAGCTGCCTGCCGATGTACAAAG